>NZ_JAMYRR010000006.1:0-354063 GCF_040321535.1 Mesorhizobium sp. M0340
GAGCTGATCGTGCCGATCGCCATGGAAGAGAAGCTGCGCTTCGCCATCCGTGAAGGCGGCCGCACCGTCGGTGCCGGCATCGTCGTCACCATCAAAGAGTAATTTGGACTTAAACCGATCTGTCGCGGGCGCTGCCCGCGCCGCGCCAGAACAAGGAAGTGACGCATGAACGGACAGAATATCCGCATCCGCCTGAAGGCGTTTGATCACCGGGTGCTCGACGCCTCGACACGGGAAATCGTGTCGACCGCCAAGCGCACCGGCGCCAACGTCCGCGGCCCAATTCCGCTGCCGACGCGGATCGAAAAGTTCACGGTCAACCGGTCGCCTCACGTCGACAAGAAGAGCCGCGAGCAGTTCGAGATGCGCACGCACAAGCGTCTGCTCGACATCGTCGACCCGACCCCGCAGACGGTCGATGCTTTGATGAAGCTCGACCTAGCCGCCGGTGTCGACGTCGAGATCAAGCTCTAAGGAACCAGAGGTCAGCGGGGCGACCCGGAACTCTGAAGGAACAAGAGGCGTGGAGGGGCGACAGCCCCGACAGGGAACTCTAAAGGAATTGAACCGATGCGTTCAGGTGTGATTGCAAAGAAGGTGGGAATGACCCGCATCTACAACGATGCCGGGGAACATGTTCCCGTCACTGTTCTCCAGATGGAGAACTGCCAGGTCGTGGCGCAGCGCACGCAGGAGAAGAACGGCTATACCGCCGTCCAGCTCGGCGTTGGCCTTGCCAAGGTGAAGAACACGTCGAAGGCGATGCGCGGCCATTTCGCGTCCGCTTCCGTCGAGCCGAAGGCCAAGGTTGCCGAGTTCCGCGTCTCCGCCGACAACATGATCGATGTCGGCGCCGAGATCACCGTCGAGCATTTCGTCGTCGGCCAGAAGGTCGATGTAACGGGAACCACGATCGGCAAGGGTTTCCAGGGCGTCATCAAGCGGCACCACATGGGTGGCGGCCGCGCCACGCACGGCAACTCGGTGTCGCACCGTACACACGGTTCGACCGGCCAGCGCCAGGATCCGGGCAAGGTGTTCAAGGGCAAGCATATGGCCGGCCACATGGGTGACACCCGCGTCACCACGCAGAATGTCGAGGTCGTCTCGACCGATGCCGATCGTGGCCTGATCCTGATCCGCGGTGCGGTCCCGGGTTCGAAGGGTGCATGGATCCTGGTCCGCGATGCGGCCAAGGTGGCGCTTCCGGCCAATGCGCCGAAGCCCGCCGCGATCCGCGCCGTTGCAACCGATGGTGCCGCCAAGAACGAGGCCCCGGCCACAGAGGGAGCGGAATAATGGACCTCAAGATTACAACGCTTGGCGGCAAGGACGCCGGCAAGCTGAAGCTCTCCGAAGAGATTTTCGGCCTTGATCCGCGCGAGGACATCCTGCAGCGCGTCGTGCGCTGGCAGCTCGCCAAGAAGCAGCAGGGCACGCACAAGGCCAAGGGCCGCGCGGAAATCGCCCGCACCGGCGCCAAGATGTACAAGCAGAAGGGTACCGGCCGCGCCCGTCACCATTCGGCTCGCGCTCCGCAGTTCCGCGGCGGCGGCAAGGCCCACGGCCCGGTCGTGCGCAGCCACGAGCACGATCTGCCGAAGAAGGTGCGTGCGCTCGGTCTCAAGCATGCGCTTTCGGCCAAGGCCAAAAGCGCGTCGATCATCATCATCGACGAGCTGAAGCTGACCGAGGCCAAGACCAAGGCACTGATCGCGAATTTTGCGACGCTGGGCCTGAGCAACGCCCTGGTGATCGGCGGCGCCGAGCTTGACAAGAATTTCAAGCTGGCGGCGACCAACATCCCGAACATCGACGTGCTGCCCATCCAGGGCATCAACGTCTACGACATTCTGCGCCGCGGCACGCTGGTCCTTTCCAAGGCCGCCGTCGAGGCTCTCGAGGAGCGCTTCAAATGACCGACCTTCGTCACTACGACGTGATCGTCTCGCCGGCGATCACCGAAAAGTCGACCATGGCTTCCGAGCAGAACCAGGTCGTCTTCAATGTCGCCAAGAAGGCGTCGAAGCCGGAAATCAAGGCCGCCGTCGAAGCGCTGTTCGGCGTCAAGGTGATGGCCGTGAACACGCTTGTCCGCAAGGGCAAGATCAAGCGCTTCCGCGGCACGATCGGCCGCCAGAGCGACGTCAAGAAGGCGGTTGTGACGCTGGCCGACGGCCAGTCGATCGACGTCGCGACGGGTCTCTGAGCAAGGTCGCGAGGACAGAACAATGGCACTGAAAAAATTCAACCCGGTAACGCCGAGCACCCGTCAGCTGGTCATCGTCGACCGCTCGGGCCTCTACAAGGGCAAACCCGTCAAGGGCCTGACCGAAGGCCTGACCAAGTCGGGCGGCCGCAACAATTACGGCCGCATCACGGCCCGCTTCATCGGCGGCGGTCACAAGCGCACCTACCGCATCATCGACTTCAAGCGCCGCAAGTTCGACGTCGTCGGTACGGTTGAGCGTATCGAGTACGATCCGAACCGCACTGCCTTCATCGCGCTGATCAAGTACGACGATGGCGAGCTGTCCTACATCATCGCCCCGCAGCGTCTGGCTCCCGGCGACAAGATCGTAGCCGGGGAATCGGTCGACGTGAAGCCGGGCAATGCGATGCCGCTGGCCTCGATGCCGGTCGGCACGATCGTCCATAATATCGAGCTGAAGCCCGGCAAGGGCGCTCAGGTCGCCCGTTCGGCCGGTGGTTATGGCCAGCTCGTCGGCCGCGACCAGGGCATGGCGATCCTGCGCCTCAATTCGGGCGAGCAGCGTGTCGTCCACGGCTCCTGCATGGCCACTGTCGGTGCCGTGTCCAACCCGGACCACGGCAACATCAATGACGGCAAGGCAGGCCGCACCGTGTGGCGTGGCAAACGTCCGCACAATCGCGGCGTGACCATGAACCCGGTCGACCATCCGCATGGCGGCGGCGAAGGCCGCACCTCGGGTGGCCGCCATCCGGTTTCGCCCTGGGGCAAGCCGACCAAGGGCAAGAAGACGCGGTCCAACAAGGCGACCGACAAGTTCATCCTGCGCTCGCGCCATCAGCGCAAGAGCTAAGAAGAGGTAACGCCAAGTGACTCGTTCGATTTGGAAAGGCCCCTTCATCGACGGCTACCTTCTGAAGAAGGTGGACAAGGTTCGTGAAGGTGGTCGCAATGAGGTGATCAAGATGTGGAGCCGCCGCTCCACCATCCTGCCGCAGTTCGTCGGCTTCACCTTCGGTGTCTACAACGGCCAGAAACACGTTCCCGTTTCGGTGAACGAGGACATGGTCGGTCACAAATTCGGTGAATTCGCTCCGACCCGGACCTATTACGGTCACGGCGCGGATAAGAAGGCGAAGAGGAAATAATCATGGGCAAGGCCAAAGCTCCGCGCAGGCTTGCTGACAACGAAGCGCGCGCCGTGTTGCGCACGATCCGTATCAGCCCGCAGAAGCTGAACCTGGTTGCCGCGTTGATCCGCGGCAAGAAGGTCGCGACAGCGCTTTCCGATCTCGAATTCTCGGCCAAGCGGATTTCCGGTACGGTCAAGAAGACGCTGGAATCGGCGATCGCCAACGCGGAAAACAACCACGACCTCGACGTCGATGCGCTGATCGTGGCGGAAGCCTATGTCGGCAAGTCGATTGTCATGAAGCGGTTCCATGCCCGTGGCCGTGGTCGCGCCAGCCGTATCGAGAAGCCGTTCTCGCACCTCACGATCGTCGTTCGTGAAGTCGAAGAAAAAGGGGAGGCCGCATAATGGGCCAGAAAGTCAATCCGATCGGTCTGCGTCTCGGCATCAACCGCACCTGGGATTCGCGGTGGTTCGCGAACACTGGCGAGTACGGCAAGCTGCTGCACGAGGACATCAAGATCCGCAAATATCTTGAGAAGGAACTCAAGCAGGCTGCGATCTCGAAGGTCGTGATCGAGCGTCCGCACAAGAAGTGCCGCGTCACCATCCATGCGGCGCGTCCGGGCCTGATCATCGGCAAGAAGGGCGCCGACATCGAGAAGCTTCGCAAGAAGCTGATGGAGATGACCAAGTCCGAGACGCATTTGAACATCGTCGAAGTGCGCAAGCCGGAGATCGACGCGACCCTGGTCGCCCAGTCGATCGCCCAGCAGCTCGAGCGCCGCATCGCGTTCCGCCGCGCCATGAAGCGCGCCGTCCAGTCGGCGATGCGCCTCGGTGCCGAAGGCATCCGCATCAACTGCGCCGGCCGTCTCGGCGGCGCCGAGATCGCGCGCATGGAATGGTATCGCGAAGGCCGCGTGCCGCTGCATACGTTGCGCGCCGACGTCGACTACGGCACGGCCGAGGCGAATACGGCCTACGGCATCTGTGGCGTCAAGGTATGGGTGTTCAAGGGCGAAATCCTTGAGCACGACCCGATGGCTTCGGAGCGCCGCGCCACCGAGGGCGATCATGCGCATGGCGGTGGTGGTGAGCGCGAACGCGGTCGCCGTCGCGAAAACGCGTAAGACAGTCAGGAATTTGGAGTTAGAACGATGCTGCAGCCAAAGCGCACAAAGTTCCGCAAGCAGTTCAAGGGCCGCATCCACGGTACCGCCAAGGGCGGCACCAACCTGGATTTCGGTGGTTTCGGGCTGAAGGCGCTTGAGCCGAACCGCGTCACCGCGCGCGAGATCGAGGCGGCCCGCCGCGCGATCACCCGCGAGATGAAGCGCGCCGGCCGGGTGTGGATCCGTATCTTCCCGGACGTGCCGGTTACGTCGAAGCCGACTGAAGTCCGTATGGGTAAGGGCAAGGGCGCCGTCGACTACTGGGCGGCACGCGTCAAGCCGGGTCGCATCATGTTCGAGATCGACGGCGTCAACGAAGAAACCGCCCGTGAGGCGCTGCGTCTCGGCGCGGCCAAGCTCTCGGTCAGGACGCGCTTCGTACAGCGCATCGCAGAATAAGGACGGGCTGATCATGAAAGCCGAAGACATCCGGACCAAGACCCAGGACCAGCTGACCGACGACCTGGCCAGCCTGAAGAAGGAGCAGTTCAACCTGCGCTTCCAGAAGGCCACCGGCCAGCTTGAGAAGACCGCGCGCGTGAGGCAGGTCCGCAAGGACATTGCGCGTATCAAGACCATCGCTGCGGAAAAGTCCGCGGCCAAGAAGGCTTAAGGACGAAAACCATGCCAAAGCGCATTCTGCAGGGCACCGTCGTCAGCGACAAGAACGAGAAGACGGTTGTCGTCAAGGTCGAACGGCGCTTCACGCATCCCGTGATGAAGAAGACCGTGCGCATGACCAAGAAGTACAAGGCGCACGACGAGAACAACGCCCACAAGGTCGGCGATCAGGTGTTCATCCAGGAATCGAAGCCGATTTCCAAGGACAAGCGCTGGGTCGTGGTGTCTTCGGACCAGGCCTGATCAGGGCTGACGAAACGAATTTTGGACAGACCGGGGAGGGGTGAGAAACCCGTCCCGTTAGAAAAGAAGAAGGCGGCCAGTCATGATTCAGATGCAAACAAACCTCGACGTCGCGGATAATTCCGGCGCCCGTCGTGTCATGTGCATCAAGGTGCTGGGCGGCTCGAAGCGGAAATACGCTTCCGTTGGCGACATCATCGTGGTGTCGATCAAGGAAGCCATCCCGCGCGGCCGCGTCAAGAAGGGCGATGTGATGAAGGCGGTCGTGGTTCGCACGGCCAAGGACATCCGCCGCCCGGACGGCAGCGTGATCCGTTTCGACAAGAACGCAGCCGTTCTCGTCGACAACAAGAAAGAGCCGATCGGCACGCGTATCTTCGGACCGGTTCCGCGCGAACTCCGCGCCAAGAACCACATGAAGATCATCTCGCTCGCGCCTGAAGTGCTGTAAGGAGCCGGACCAATGCAAAAGATTAGAAAAGGCGACAAGGTCGTCGTGCTGGCCGGCAAGGACAAGGGCCGTTCGGGCGAAGTCCTTTCGGTGCAGCCGAAGGACGACACCGCGCTGGTGCGCGGCGTCAACCTGATTCGTCGTCATCAGAAGCAGTCCCAGTCCCAAGAGGGCGGGATCATCACCAAGGAAGCGCCGATCCAGCTGTCGAACATCGCGCTGGCCGACCCCAAGGATGGCAAGCCGACCCGCGTCGGCTTCATCTTCCAGAAGGACGGCAAGAAGGTGCGCGTCGCCAAGCGCTCGGGAGAAGTCATCAATGGCTAAGGCTCAGACCAAGCAGGCAACTGCCCAGAACACGCCGCGCCTCAAGCAGGTCTACAACGAGACCATCCGTAAGGCGCTGCAGGAGCAGTTCGGCTACGAGAACGAGATGCAGGTTCCGCGCATCGACAAGATCGTGCTGAACATGGGCGTCGGCGAAGCGACCGGCGATTCGAAGAAGCCTTCGATCGCGGCCGAAGACCTTGCGATGATCGCCGGCCAGAAGGCCGTGGTCACCCGCGCCCGCAACTCGATCGCCGGCTTCAAGGTCCGCGAGAAGATGCCGATCGGCGCCAAGGTCACGCTGCGCAAGGAACGCATGTACGAGTTCCTCGACCGCCTCGTGAACATCGCACTGCCACGCGTCCGCGACTTCCGCGGGCTCAACCCGAAGAGCTTCGATGGCCGTGGCAACTATGCCATGGGCATCAAGGAACACATCGTGTTTCCGGAGATCAACTACGACAAGGTTGATCAGATCTGGGGCATGGACGTCATCGTTTGTACGACTGCGAAGACGGACGACGAAGCCAGGGCATTGCTCAAGGCCTTCAACTTCCCCTTCCGCCAGTAACGGCAGCGAGAAAAGGAAAAATCTGAAATGGCAAAGACCAGCTCAGTCGAGAAGAACAACAGGCGCCGCAAGCTTGCGGACCAGTTCGCTGCCAAGCGCAAGGTGCTCAAGGCGATCATCATGGATCAGGCCAAGCCGATGGAAGAGCGCTTCCGCGCCCAGCTGAAGCTTTCGGCGCTGCCGCGCAACTCGGCCAAGACCCGCATCCGCAACCGCTGCGAAGTCACCGGACGTCCGCGTGCCTATTATCGCAAGCTCAAAGTATCGCGTATCGCGCTTCGTGATCTCGGCAATAACGGCCAGATCCCGGGCCTGGTCAAGTCGAGCTGGTAAGGAGCACATAACATGTCATTGAGCGATCCTCTCGGCGATATGCTGACCCGCATCCGCAACGCGTATGGCCGTAAGAAGTCGAGCGTTTCGACGCCGGCTTCGCGCCTGCGCACCCGTGTCCTCGACGTGCTGAAGGCCGAAGGCTATATCCGCGACTACAGCCAGACCGACTTCGACAACGGCAAGTCCGAAATCGAGATCGAGCTGAAGTATTTCGACGGTGCGCCGGTGGTGCGCGAAATCGCTCGGGTCTCGAAGCCCGGCCGCCGCGTCTACGTTTCCGCCAAGTCGATACCGCACGTCGCCAACGGCCTCGGCATCGCCATTCTTTCGACGCCGAAGGGTGTGATGGCCGACCACGAAGCGCGCGAACAGAATGTCGGCGGGGAAATCCTCTGCCAGATCTTCTGATCTGGTATGTGACCCGTTGGAATCCGGCTTTCGGGATCAAGTCCCGAAAACCGAGACCTGAAACAAGAGAAGTGACGAGGACAACAGAATGTCTCGTATTGGAAAGAAACCCGTTTCGCTGCCGCAGGGCGTGACCGCGACCGTCAACGGCCAGACCGTGACGGCGAAGGGTCCGAAGGGCGAGCTGAAGTTCGTGGTGAACGACGAAGTGCTGGTCAAGATGGAAGGCAGCGAGATCGCTGTCCAGCCGCGCGACCAGACCAAGACCGCCCGTTCCAAATGGGGCATGTCGCGCACGCAGATCGTCAACATCCTGCAGGGCGTCAAGGACGGCTTCGAAAAGAAGCTCGAGATCACCGGCGTCGGCTATCGCGCCGCGATGCAAGGCAAGAACCTGCAGCTGGCGCTCGGCTTCAGCCACGACGTTGTCTACGAGACGCCGCAGGGCGTGACGATTTCGGTGCCGAAGCCGACGGAAATCACAGTGACCGGCATCGACAAGCAGCAGGTCGGTCAGGTTGCCGCCGAGATCCGCGAGTACCGCAGCCCCGAGCCCTACAAGGGCAAGGGCGTCCGCTATGCCGGCGAGAAGATCGTCCGCAAGGAAGGCAAGAAGAAGTAATTTTAACGCCGCGGGGAGCGGTCGCGGGAGGCTCGTCCTACCGCATATGGTTGCCCCCGTTTTTTGAAGGCAAGGAACTGATATCATGGGCTCGAAAGAATCCACCCAACGCCGCGCTCAGCGCGTCCGCCGCCAGATCAAAAAGGTTGCCGGCGATCGTCCGCGTTTGTCGGTCCATCGCACGTCGAAGAACATCTATGTCCAGGTGATCGACGACGCTAAGGGCCACACCATCGCGGCTGCTTCGACGCTTGAGAAGGAGCTCAAGGGCTCGCTCAAGACCGGCGCCGACACCGCGGCCGCAGCTGCCATTGGCAAGCTGATCGCCGAGCGTGCCTCGAAGGCCGGCATCAAGGAAGTCGTCTTCGACCGCGGCGCCTACATCTACCACGGCCGCGTCAAGGCGCTTGCCGAGGCTGCACGTGAAGGTGGTCTGAGCTTCTAAAAACGAAATTCGCCCCGGCGACCCACCGAGGCCGCCGGACATTATCATCAACCGTGCTTCCGGAAAAAAACAAGGAACAGGATATGGCACAGGAACGTAGGGATGGCGGCCGCGGCCGTGATCGCGAAGAGCGCGACGACGGCATGGTCGACAAGCTCGTCCACATCAACCGTGTCGCCAAGGTCGTCAAAGGCGGCCGGCGCTTCGGCTTTGCAGCACTCGTTGTCGTCGGCGACCAGAAGGGCCGCGTCGGCTTCGGCCACGGCAAGGCGCGCGAAGTGCCTGAGGCGATCCGCAAGGCGACCGAATCGGCCAAGCGCGACATGATCTTCGTGCCGTTGCGCTCGGGCCGCACGCTGCACCATGACGTCGAGGGACGCTGGGGCGCGGGACGTGTCCTGCTGCGCGCCGCCAAGCAAGGTACCGGCATCATCGCCGGCGGCCCGATGCGCGCCGTTTTCGAGACGCTCGGCATGCATGACGTGGTCGCCAAGTCGATGGGTTCTTCGAACCCCTACAACATGGTTCGCGCCACTTTCGACGCGCTGAAGAGCCAGATGCATCCGAAGGATGTGGCTGCCGCGCGCGGCATCAAGTATTCGACCCTTCAGGCCCGCCGCGGCACCGCCGTTGCGGCTGAAGAATAGTCGACGCTGACCAGGGATCTGACCATGGCCAAGAAAGCAACCAAGACCATCACCGTCGAGCAGATCGGTTCGCCGATCCGCCGGCCGAAGGAGCAGCGCGCAACGCTGGTCGGCCTCGGCCTCAACAAGATGCACAAGCAGCGCACGCTGGAGGATACGCCCTCGGTGCGCGGCATGATCGCTGCCGTCCAGCATCTCGTCCGCGTCGTGGACGAGGGCTGAGCCAGAGCGCAGGAGAACCCAGATGAAACTCAATGATCTGCGTGACAAGGACGGCGCGACGCACTCCAAGAAGCGTCTCGGCCGTGGCATCGGTTCCGGTTCAGGCAAGACCGCCGGTCGCGGCGTTAAGGGCCAGAAGGCGCGCTCCGGTGTCGCCGTCAACGGCTTCGAGGGTGGCCAGATGCCGCTCTACCGGCGTCTGCCGAAGCGCGGCTTCAACAATATCTTCGCCAAGAGCTTCACCGTCGTGTCGCTGACCCGCATCCAGGCGGCGCTCGATGCCAAGAAGCTTGACGCTAAGACAGTTGTGACGGCCGAGGCGCTGGTTGCGGCCGGCGTCATCCGTCGCGTCAAGGACGGCGTGCGCATCCTTTCGGACGGCGACATCAAGGCCAAGCTTGCCTTCGACGTGGCCGGAGCCTCCAAGGCCGCGATCGAGAAGATCGAAAAGGCCGGCGGCTCGGTGAAGCTGCCTGAGCAGGCAGCCGCCGAGTAACGGCAATTTGAAGCACGGCCGGCAAAGGTGGATTCGGTTTTGCCTGCGGTCGTGCTTTGATCCGACAGATGTGGCGGCCGCATCAACGCGGCCGCTTGCATGTTTGCAGTCCGGAGCTTATCTCGTGAGCTTCGGTGACACGCGCCGCCTGAGCTGCGGGCATCGAGCGTGACCAAGCGGAGAATCAGGCATGGCTTCGGCTGCTGAACAACTAGCCTCGAATCTGAATTTTTCGGCCTTCGCCAAAGCCGAGGATCTGAAGAAGCGCATCTGGTTCACCATCGGCGCGCTGCTCGTCTATCGTCTTGGCACCTATATCCCGCTGCCCGGCATCAATCCCGACGCTTTCGCCCAGGCCTTCTCGTCGCAGAGCAAGGGCGTGCTCGGCATGTTCAACATGTTCGCAGGCGGCGCCGTGCAGCGCATGGCGATCTTTGCCCTTGGCATTATGCCCTATATCTCCGCTTCCATCATTATGCAGCTGATGACCTCGGTCATTCCGTCGCTGGAAGCGCTGAAAAAGGAAGGCGAGCAGGGCCGCAAGATCATCAACCAGTACACGCGCTACGGCACAGTGCTTCTGGCGCTGGTCCAGGCGTACGGCATTTCGGTCGGGCTTGAGGGCGGCAACGGCATCGTCAACGATCCCGGCATGTTCTTCCGCATCTCTACCGTCGTCACGCTGGTCGGCGGCACCATGTTCCTGATGTGGCTTGGCGAGCAGATCACCGCCCGCGGCATCGGCAACGGCATTTCGCTGATCATCTTCTCCGGCATCGTCGCCGGCCTGCCGCGCGCCATCTCCGGCACGCTGGAGCTTGGCCGCACCGGCGCCTTGTCGACCGGCCTGATCCTGGCGATCATCGTGCTCGCCATCATCGTCATCGCGCTGATCGTCTTCTTCGAGCGCGCCCAGCGCCGCCTGCTGATCCAGTATCCCAAGCGCCAGGTTGGCAATCGCATGTTCCAGGGCGATACCTCGCATCTGCCGCTGAAGCTCAACACGTCCGGCGTCATTCCGCCGATCTTCGCCTCGTCGCTGCTGCTGCTGCCTGCGACCGTCGCCGGCTTCTCGCAGACCACCAATATGCCTGCATGGGCCAGCACAGTCCTGGCGGCGCTCGGCCACGGCCAGCCGCTCTATATGGCCTTCTACGCGGCGATGATCGTGTTCTTCGCCTTCTTCTATACGGCGATCGTCTTCAATCCGAAGGACACCGCCGACCAGCTCAAGAAGCATTCTGGCTTCATCCCGGGCTATCGTCCGGGCGAGCGCACTGCGGACTATATCGACTATGTGCTCACCCGCATCACTGTCGTCGGCGCCATTTATCTGGTGCTGGTGTGTCTGCTGCCCGAGTTCCTGATTTCAGCGACTGGCGTACCGTTCTACCTTGGTGGCACTTCGCTCCTGATCGTGGTCAGTGTAACGCTCGATACGGTCGCGCAGATTCAGGGTCACCTGATCGCGCACCAGTATGAGGGCCTGATCAAGAAGTCGAAGCTGCGCGGGGGGAAAAAGGCCAGATGAGGTTGATATTGCTTGGACCGCCGGGGGCGGGCAAGGGGACACAAGCACTGAGACTGGTAGAACGACACGGCATCCCACAGCTTTCCACGGGGGACATGCTGCGTGCTGCTGTTCAGGCCGGCACCGAAGTCGGCAAGCGCGCCAAGGCGGTGATGGACGCTGGCGAACTGGTGTCCGACGCTATCGTCAATGCCATCGTGGCCGAGCGCATCGATCAAGCTGATTGCGCAAACGGCTTCATCCTTGACGGGTATCCCCGAACTCTGGTGCAAGCGGACGCCGTTGAGGAAATGCTGTCGGATCGCGGACTGGAGCTAGACGCGGTCATCGAATTTGTCGTCGACGACAAGGCGCTGGTTGGCCGAATCGTCAAGCGCGCCGAAGAAGCCAAGGCCGCAGGCCTGCCGGTGCGCAAGGACGACAGTCCAGCGGTGTTCGAAGAACGCTTGAGGGAATATTACAAGAAAACCTCGCCGCTGATCGGTTACTACTATGCCAAGGGCAAACTTAGGGGCGTCGATGGCATGGCCGACATCGATGCGGTGACGCAGCAGATCGAGGCGGTGCTCAGGGCGACGACCCGGCAGGTTGGCCGGGCGGCCGGCTAGAGAATCGAACGATTGCGCTTGACTGGAGCGGCCCGCTGGGGTATGGCGGCCCGTCTTCCTATCAGGCATGAGGCTTGCTTGTCCGCAAGGGCAAGGCAGGCCGCTTTGAACTGGAAACTCCCGCAAGGGCCGGCCTCCACCGGACGCGGGGCAACTTGAAGCGCCGGCTCGTCCGGCCTATATGGAGAAGAGAAGAACATGGCTCGTATAGCCGGCGTCAACATTCCGACCAACAAGCGCGTCGTCATTGCGCTTCAATACATTCACGGCATTGGCAAGAAGTTCGCCCAGGAGATCGTCGACAAGGTCGGCATCCCGGCCGAGCGTCGCGTCAACCAGCTGACCGACGCGGAAGTGCTGCAGATCCGCGAGACCATCGACCGCGACTACCAGGTCGAGGGCGATCTGCGCCGCGAAGTGTCGATGAACATCAAGCGACTCATGGACCTCGGCTGCTACCGCGGCCTGCGTCACCGCCGCTCGCTGCCGGTTCGTGGTCAGCGCACACATACCAATGCGCGCACCCGCAAGGGGCCGGCCAAGTCGATTGCCGGAAAGAAGAAGTAATTTAGGGCAGTAAGGAGTAGGGCAGTAAGGCAATAGGAACGGCAGACATACTGCCCTACTGCTATATTCCCCTACTGCCTTCTCCCTGGTGGAGCCGCTGGCATTACGGCGGTGTAGAGATCAACTGAAAGGACCATCATGGCCAAGGAAGCCACTCGTGTTCGCCGTCGCGAACGCAAGAACATCTCGTCGGGCGTTGCCCACGTCAATTCGACCTTCAACAACACGATGATCACCATCACCGACGCGCAGGGTAACTCGATTGCCTGGTCGTCGGCTGGAGCCCAGGGCTTCAAGGGATCGCGCAAGTCGACCCCGTTCGCTGCCCAGATGGCCGCCGAAGATGTTGCCAAGAAGGCCCAGGAACACGGCATGCGCATGCTCGAGGTCGAGGTCTGTGGACCCGGCTCCGGTCGTGAATCGGCGCTGCGCGCGCTGCAGGCCGCCGGCTTCACCATCACCTCGATCCGTGATGTGACGCCGATCCCGCACAATGGCTGCCGCCCGCGCAAGAAGCGCCGCGTCTAAAGAATTTACCGAACGCCGCGCGAGCGCCTCAAGGGCGCTCCTCCACGGCATTCCAGGTCGCCCGCCACGATTGGATGGTGGCGGGACAACGGAAGGAAAGCACTATGATCCAGAAAAATTGGCAAGAACTGATCAAGCCGAACAAGATCGAGTTCTCGTCGAAGAAGAAGACGCTGACCACGCTCGTCGCCGAGCCGCTCGAGCGCGGCTTCGGCCTCACCCTCGGCAACGCGCTGCGCCGCGTGCTTCTGTCTTCGCTGCGCGGCGCGGCTGTGACCGCCGTGCAGATCGACGGCGTTCTGCATGAATTCTCGTCCATCGCCGGCGTCCGCGAGGACGTGACCGACATCGTCTTGAATATCAAGGAAATCGCCATCCGCATGGAAGGCGACGGCCCCAAGCGCATGGTCGTACGCAAGCAGGGACCAGGTGCGGTTCTCGCCGGCGACATCCAGACGGTTGGCGACGTCGAGATCCTTAATCCCGACCACGTCATCTGCACGCTGGACGAGGGCGCTGAAATCCGCATGGAATTCACCGTCGACACCGGCAAGGGCTATGTGCCGGCCGACCGCAACCGCGCCGAGGACGCGCCGATCGGGCTGATCCCCGTCGACAGCCTGTATTCGCCGGTCAAGAAGGTCTCCTATAAGGTCGAGAACACCCGCGAGGGCCAGGTTCTCGACTATGACAAGCTGACCATGACCATCGAGACCGATGGTTCGATCTCGGGCGAGGACGCAGTGGCCTTCGCCGCTCGCATCCTGCAGGACCAGCTCGGCCTGTTCGTCAATTTCGACGAGCCGCAGAAGGAAGTCGCCGCCGAGCAGGTTACCGAGCTTGCCTTCAACCCGGCGCTGCTCAAGAAGGTCGACGAGCTCGAGCTTTCCGTGCGCTCTGCCAACTGCCTGAAGAACGACAACATCGTCTACATCGGCGACCTGATCCAGAAGACCGAAGCCGAGATGCTGCGCACCCCGAACTTCGGCCGCAAGTCGCTGAACGAGATCAAGGAAGTCCTGGCGGCGATGGGCCTGCATCTCGGCATGGAAGTGCCGGACTGGCCGCCGGAAAACATCGAAGACCTCGCCAAGCGTTACGAAGATCAATATTAAGCATGATCCCGAACCGAAGGTCAGCGCAGCAAAAAGTTGCAGACTTTTCGGACAAGATCATGCGGCTAACCAACTGGGGCTCAGGCCTCTTGAAACCGCAATGAAGGAGAAGAGCCATGCGCCACGGATTTAAAGGCCGCCGGTTCGCCCGCAGCATAAGCCATCGCAAGTCGATGTTTGCCAACCTTGCCGTGTCGCTTATCGAGCACGAGCAGATACTCACCACGCTACCGAAGGCGAAGGATTTGCGTCCGATCGTCGAGAAGCTGGTGACGCTCGGCAAGCGCGGCGACCTGCACGCCCGCCGCCAGGTTATTGCCCAGATCGGCAATGAAGGCGTCGTCAAACGCCTGTTCGATACCATCGCGCCACGTTATGCCACCCGCAACGGCGGCTATCTGCGCATCATGAAGGCCGGCTTCCGCCACGGTGATAACGCGGCAATGGCGGTCATCGAGTTCGTCGACCGCGACACCTCGGCCAAGGGCGCCGGCGACCGTGCCCGCATCGAGGCTGAAGGCACCGAAGAGGAAGCCGCGGCCGCATAAGGCTCGGCTTTCCTGAGAAGTTCAAAAGGGGCCTCCGGGCCCCTTTTTCTGTTTCCGAAGGTAACCGGGCAGGGCTGGTAGGGGTTTGGTCACCGGTTTTTGCGGCGACTACCCAAAATAATCGCATTTCAGCGGCTTAGCCTTTCATTTTGCACAATCGTCAGGACAATGGCGCCCGACTTGGAGGATTCGGAATGCGCGTTAAACGGCTGTCCATTGTTCTGATCTGCGCCTTGATGGCGTTGGCCGTCGTGCCGGCGGCCAGGCACGCGCTGGCGGAGGAGACCAAGCCAGATCCTGGTCTGTCCGACGTGCTGACCGACCTGTTGCATGGCGTCGAAGGCGAAAACGCCACCTCCGGCCCCGACAAGCGCGTGCCGTTCGGCCGCGAGGAGGTGCAGCTGTCCTTTGCGCCGCTGGTCAAGCAGACGGCGCCGGCTGTAGTCAATGTCTACGCCTCGCAGACCGCCAAGGTGGCGTCACCCTTCGACGGCGATCCGTTTTTCGAGGAGTTCTTCGGCCGCTCGCAGCCGCGCGCGCAGTCGTCGCTCGGTTCGGGGGTACTGGTCGATCCGACCGGCGTCGTGGTGACCAATTTCCATGTCGTCAAGGACGCCGACCAGGTCAAGGTCGCGACCGCCGACGGGCGCGAATTCGACAGTAAGGTGCTGCTCAAGGATGAGACGCTCGACCTCGCCGTGCTCAAGATTTCTTCCGACAAGCCGTTCCCGGTGATCGCCATCGGCGATTCCGACGCGCTCGAGGTTGGCGACCTGGTGCTGGCGATCGGCAATCCGTTCGGGGTCGGCCAGACCACCACCAGCGGCATCATTTCGGCGGTGGCGCGCAGCCATATCGGCGTCTCCGATTCCAGCTTCTTCATCCAGACCGACGCGGCCATCAATCCCGGCAATTCCGGCGGCGCGCTGGTCAACATGGGAGGGCAGCTGATCGGCATCAACACGGCGATCTACAGCCGTAGCGGCGGCTCGATCGGCATCGGCTTTGCCATCCCTTCGAACATGGTCCGCGCTTTCGCCGATGCGGCCAAGGCCGGGCTCGACTTCTTCGAGCGGCCGTATGCCGGTGCCGAGTTCGAGGCGGTGACGCCGCAGATTGCGGAATCGCTTGGCATGGACAAACCGACCGGTGCGCTGGTTTCTTCAGTCGAAGAGGCGGGACCCGCGGCCAAGGCAGGGCTCAAGCCTGGCGACGTAGTGCTGTCGCTCAACGGCAAGCCGGTCGAGAGCGTCGGGGCGCTGGACTACCGGATGGCGACGCTGTCGATTGGTACGAACGCCAGCTTCGGCGTTCTGAGCAAGGGTCAGCAGGCGACGATGGACATCGCTCTGGAACGACCGCCCGAAGGCGCCAAAGCTGCGGAACTCACATTGCGCGGCCGCAGCCCGTTTTCCGGCGCCAAGGTTGCTGAACTGTCGCCACGGCTTGCCCAACGGCTCGGTCTGCGCACCGATGTCAAAGGCGTAACCGTGGTCGACATCAACCGCGATTCGCCCGCTGCCGATTTTGGATTCCAGCCGGGCGACATCGTGCGTGAGGTCAATGGCCTGACGATCGACAAGGCGGCGACCCTGGAACAGGTAGCCCAGCAGGATACGCGCTGGTGGCGCTTTACCGTCGAGCGCGGCGGGCAGATACTGCGCCAGGTGTTGCGTTACTGAGCCCGACCGTCAGCATGATCGGGCTCCAGGCAGAAGAAGTTGCATGGCCGATCTGTTCAGTGTCGATGAACCGGAAAAGACGCCGCCCGGCAGGCCGCTGGCGGACCGTCTGCGCCCGAAGAACCTTGGCGAGGTCGTCGGCCAGGAGCACCTGACCGGACCCGACGGCGCGCTGACGCGGCTGATCGGCTCCGGCTCGCTCGGTTCGATGATTTTCTGGGGCCCGCCCGGCACCGGCAAGACAACGGTCGCACGGCTGCTTGCCGGAGAGACAAGCCTCGTCTTCGAACAGATTTCGGCCGTGTTTTCCGGCGTTGCGGACCTGAAGAAAGTGTTCGAGGCAGCTAAGCTGCGCCGCTCGAACGGCCGCCAGACACTGCTGTTCGTCGATGAGATCCATCGCTTCAACCGCGCTCAGCAGGACAGTTTTCTGCCGGTGATGGAAGACGGCACCGTCGTGCTGGTCGGCGCCACCACCGAGAACCCGTCCTTCGAGCTTAACGCCGCGCTTTTGTCGCGCGCGCGCGTGCTGGTCTTTCACTCGCTCGGCGAGGACAGCATCGCCAAGCTGCTGGCGCGGGCCGAGCAGGCAGAGGGCAGGGCGCTGCCGCTCGATGAAGACGCGCGGGCGATGCTCATCCGCATGAGCGACGGCGACGGCCGCGCGGCGCTGACGCTCGCCGAAGAGGTCTGGCGCGCAGCGAAATCAAAGGAGGTGTTCGGCGCCGAAGCTCTGCAGCGCATCGTCCAGCGCCGCGCGCCGATCTACGACAAAGGCCAGGACGGCCATTACAATTTGATCTCCGCCTTGCACAAATCGGTGCGCGGCTCCGATCCCGACGCGGCCCTCTACTATCTGGCCCGCATGTTCGACGCCGGCGAAGATCCGCTTTATCTCGGGCGCCGGTTGGTGCGCATGGCGATGGAGGATATCGGGCTAGCCGACCCGCAGGCGCTCGTCGTCGCTAACGCCGCCAAGGACGCCTACGACTATCTGGGCTCGCCCGAGGGCGAACTGGCCTTCGCCGAGGCGACCGTCTATCTCGCTACCGCGCCGAAATCCAATGCAGTCTATACCGCGTTCAAGGCCGCCACACAGGCGGCGAAGGAATTCGGTTCGCTGCTGCCGCCCAAGCACATTCTCAATGCGCCGACCAAGCTGATGAAACAGGAAGATTACGGCGCCGGCTATCGCTACGACCACGACGAGCCCGACGCTTTTTCCGGCCAGGACTATTTTCCGGAGAAGATGGGAAGGCAGACATTCTACGACCCGCCCGAGCGCGGCTTCGAGCGCGATATCAGGAAGCGGCTGGATTATTGGGCGAAGCTGCGCAGCGAGCGAGAAAAATAGCTGCCAGTCGCACAGTGGCGTGATCGCCGTTGTCTGGCGTGACAAAAAACCCTATCAAGATGCGCCTTCGGCCGGCGGACAGGCCAGAAACGTACCGACGATATTCAGAATGGAATCGCGCCTGGCGCGTGGAAAAATGACAAAAAAATCTCGCAAGACCCTTCGGAAGTTCGCCATAGCGATCCCGCTGCTGGCGCTCGGCTTTTATTTCATTCCCATCCTGATGACAATTTTCATTGTCCTCGGTCTGATCGACGTGTTGCGCAACGACAACAAGAACTGGGCCCTGTTCAGTGGTTATTTCCTCGGCAACGGCATCTTCACCTGGCTGCTTTCGCCCTTCAATCTGCTGGTCGATCTGCTGTGCTACAGAAACCGGGGTATCTGGAAACTGGACCAGTTTCCTCCGGACTATCAACGCGAGGTCAACGAGGTCCTGGACGTATTTAAGGCGCGCAAGGACGAGATCATCGCCGATATCGACGCCAATTTCGGCAGCGGCCGGCGCGGCATGTATGTCTATCAGTGGTATGGCAAGCACAAAATAGACAACGTTGCCGAATTCAACAAGGATTTCAAATATATCAAGACGATTGCCGTTTCTGTTTTCAGCGGCAGGGAATCGACTTCCTGGCACTTTGGCCCGCTCCGGCTCAGCCTGCGCATTCTCTACAACCTCATCCCGGTGAAATCGGAAGTGTTTGTCGAGTGCGGCAACGCCAAGAACTACTGGCACGAGAACCCGCTGTTCATCTTCGATGACACACTACTGCATCGCTCGGTCAACCAGTATGACGGGCGCCGCTACTGTGTGTTCATGGACATCATTCGCCCGTCGCCGTTTCCCGGTCTGATCGCGAGCCTCCTGGCCATCGTTTCGGTCAGCGTCGAGCGCATCAATGCCATGTTCTACAAAAACTGGAAGATGATCGCCTCCAGCAAGCCGAAGAAGGCCGGAGCCGCCTGACACCGTAGTGTGACCGGTGCGAGGGAGCACGATGTATGATCTGTTGCTTGTCTGCCTTGGTGGCGCGATCGGCGCAATGGCCCGCTTCTTCTTGTCCGGCTTCGTCGCCCGCCGGGTTGGCGAGACCTTTCCCTGGGGCACGATGGTGGTCAACGTCTCGGGAGCGTTTGCAATCGGTGTCGTTGCGCATGCGGTGACGCGCGACGGCATGCCCGCCATCTGGGCCTTTGCCGTCACCGGCGGCCTCGGCTGCTACACTACGGTCTCTTCCTTCAGCCTGCAGACGCTGGCACTGGCGCGCGAGGGCGAATGGCTGCGCGCCGGCGGAAATGTGCTGCTTTCGGTTTTCCTGAGCCTCGGCGGCGTGACGCTGGGCTTTGCCGCGGGAAGTCTTCTGATTGGCAGCGGGGCGCCGTGAGCGGCCCGCGGAAGCTCCGCCACGACGGGACGGAGACTGCCGCGGCCGGGCATGGCGGACGTCTCATTGGTTGGCGCAGAACCTCCGAAGCGGTTCGGCTCTATGCGACCGTGGCCGCAGGCAGCATGATCGGCGGTGTGCTGCGGGCGCTTGCCTCATCGACGAGCACTGCCCTGTGGGGCGCTGGATTTCCCTTCGGCACACTCCTCGTCAACATTGTCGGCTCATTCCTCATCGGCTTCTACGCGACATTGACGGGACCGGATGGACGCGTCTTCGCCGGTCCGCTGCAGCGCCAGTTCTTCATGGCCGGCTTCTGTGGCGGCCTGACGACCTTCTCGGCCTTCAGCCTTGAAACGCTCACCCTCGCGCAAGGCGGGAGGCTTCTGGCGGCTGGACTCAATATCGCGATCTCCGTGGTGGCCTGGCTTGCCGCCGTCTGGCTTGGCTACATCTTTGCAGTTCGCCTCAACCGGCTGAGAGGGTCCAGGCAATGAAGATACCAACGCAGGCGCAATTGCTGCGCATATTTATCGGCGAAAACGACAAGGCAGATGGCCGTCCGCTGTATGAGGTTATCGTGCTGAGGGCCCGCGAAATGCAGATCGCCGGCGCGACAGTCCTGCGCGGCGCGATGGGGTTCGGCCATTCCAGCCGGCTTCACACCACGAAGATCCTCCGCCTATCGGAGGATCTGCCCCTGGTCATCGAGATCGTCGATGACGAGGAAAAATTGGCCGCTTTCCTGCCCGTTCTTGAAACAATCATGACAAGTGGCTTGATTACGCTGGAGAAAGTTCAGGTTCTGCAATATGGAACCGACAACGAATAACCGAGTGAGATTGCGGGTGCCGGCGAATGCCGTTGCATGCCCGCAAAACGGCGATTGGAATCATGGCAGGCGTTGAACAGATCACAGTGGACGCCGGCGAGGCGGGCATGCGGCTCGACCGTTGGTTCAAGAGCCATTTCCCCGGTCTCGGTTTCGGTCATCTGCAGAAGCTGCTGCGTTCCGGCCAGATCCGCATCGACGGCGGCAGGGTGAAGGCCGATACCCGCGTCGAAGCCGGCCAGACGGTGCGTGTCCCGCCGCTCGAAGTCGACAAGAAAGGCGAAAGCCCGCTGACCGGCCATTCGATACGCAACCAGGGCGACGCCGATGTCCTGGCCAAGATGCTGATCCATGAGGACCCGAAGGTCTTCGTCTTCAACAAGCCGGCCGGCCTGGCGGTGCAAGGCGGCTCCGGGGTCACCCGCAATGTCGACGACATGCTGGAAGCCTGGCGCAACCAGAAGGGCGAGAAGCCGCGTCTGGTGCACCGGCTCGACCGCGACACGTCGGGTGTTCTGGTTGTCGCCCGTACAAGGCTCGCCGCCATGAAGCTCGCCGAAGCGTTCCGGGCGCGTGAGACGAAGAAAACCTACTGGGCGCTGGTCAAGGGTGTGCCGCCGAAGCGCGAGGACAAGATCTCGACCTGGTTGATCAAGGAACCGACGCCCGACGGCGATCGCGTGCGCATCGCCAAGCATGGCGAAAAGGGCGCCGACCACGCCGTGTCCTACTACCGTATCATCGAGCAGGCTGCACAGACGATGACCTGGCTGGAGATGGAGCCGTATACCGGCCGCACCCACCAGCTTCGTGTCCATGCCGCGCATATCGGCTGCCCGATCATCGGTGACCCCAAATATTTCGAGGCCGACACCAATTGGGATTTTCCCGGGGGCATGCAGAACCGCCTGCATCTGCACGCCCGCCGCATCGTCATCCCGCACCCCGACAAGGGGTTTGTCGACGTCACCGCGCCGATGCCGCCGCACATGCGCCAGAGCTGGAACCTGATCGGCTTCGACGACGCAAGCGCAGAGGATTAAATGAGCGAGGGCGTAAACCATGGATGAAGCGTCGCTCGTTCGTCAGTTGGTGAACTGGTTGCCATTCATCCTGATTCTCGTCGTCTGGTTCGCTTATATACGCCGCGTTGCAACCCGGCAGGGGTCGATGGCCGAAATGGGCCGTGAGAACACCGAAGCGGTAAGGCAGAATACCGAAGTGCTGAAGGCGCTGCTCGCGAAGCTGGAAAGCCAGTCCAAGCAATGACCGCAGCAACCGCAATGGACCGCCGCAGTTCCGTTGACGCTGCCGCCGCCGCCATCATGGTTGGGCTGACTTTTTCCTGGGGGCTGAACTACGTCGCCGCCAAGATCTCCTATGCCGGCTACGATCCCGTTTTCCTGTCGATCGCCCGCTCGGTGATCGGCGGCCTGTGTGTTTTCGGCTGGTGCCGCTGGCGCGGCATCGCGCTGTTCACGCCCGACAAGACCCTCGTCGCCGGCATTCTGGCAGGCGCGCTTTTCGGTCTCGAGTTCCTGTTTCTGTATGTCGGGCTCGAACACACCACCGTCGTGCGCAACACCTTGCTGGTCAACACCATGCCGTTCTGGATGCTGGTCGGCGGCCATTTCCTGCTGGGTGAAAGCATCACGGCACGCAAGCTCGTTGGTCTTCTGCTCGCTTTCGCCGGACTGGTCGCGGTGTTTTCCGACAAACTGAGCGCCAATGGCGGCGCAACATTGAGCGGCGATTTGCTCAGTCTCGGCGCCGGCATTCTGTGGGCCGTGACCAATATCGTCATCAAGCGGTCGAAGCTGGTGACGGCCAGCGCCGAAAAGCTGCTGCTCTATCAGCTGGCCGGGGCCGCCGTCGTCGGGATTTTGGTGATGCCTTTTGCCGGCCCGCCAGTCCGCAGCTTTGCAGTTCTGCCGACCTTGGCTCTGTTGTTCCAGGCCGTCTACGTCGTCGCGTTCACCTATGTTCTGTGGTTCTGGCTGCTCCGGCGCTACCCTGCATCTGGACTGTCGAGCTTCACCTTCCTGTCGCCGGTGTTCGGTGTGCTCTGCGGCGCCGTCTTCTTGAACGAGCCGTTGACAGTTCGTATCTTCCTGGCACTCGGCCTCATCGCCGCCGGTCTTATCATCGTCAACCGGCCGGCCCGAAAACAAGCCCCCGGATGAGCATGCGCGACATATTGAACGACCTCGAAGCTGGAAAGCAGCTCTCCGATCCGGACCCGGTGCGTCGCGCCCAGATCCAGATGAAGACGCAACTGCCGAAGCGCTTCTACAAGACCGTCGCAGTCGCGCCGGTCGAAGATGGTTTTGCCGTCCATCTCGATGGCAAGCCCGTCCGCACGCCGGCCAAAGCGCTGCTGGCGCTGCCGACCGAAAAGGCGGCTACTCTCGTCGCCGGCGAATTCGCCGCACAGGAGGAGACCATCGACCCGGTGACGATGCCGGTGATGCGTCTGGTCAATACGGCAATCGATGGCGTCGCCAGTGATCCCCAGGCGGTGCTGGAGGACATCCTGCGCTTCGCCTCATCCGATCTGCTCTGCTACCGCGCCGATGCGCCCCAAGGACTAGTCGACCGGCAGAACGAGCATTGGGACCCGGTCATCGACTGGGTGCGCAGCGCACTCGGCGCCCGGTTCCATCTCGCCGAAGGCGTGATCCATGTCGAACAGCCGCGCGAGAGTATCGCGCTGCTCGGCCAGCATCTTGCCCAACGTGCCGATCCGCTGCGCCTTGCCGCCATTCACGTCATGACCTCGCTGACCGGATCGGCGCTGCTGGCGATCGCCGTCGACTTCGGCGAGCTCGACGGCGAGGCGGCCTGGGCTGCCGGTCATGTCGACGAGGACTGGCAGGCCGAGCAATGGGGCCATGATGCAGAGGCGCTCGCGCGCCGTGCTGCCCGCAAGCGCGACATGATGGCCGCAGTCAAGCTGCTCGAAGCTCTCAAAGGCTGACGGCACCGCCCGCTATTTCGCACTGCACATTAGACCAAAGTCATAATCCCAAAGGCGGTCTGCCTCTGGGCACTGCTTTCTGTCATTTTTTGCACCGGTGGCTGCACTGAGTCTGCGTTGCGAGGAAACGCGGACGATGACGCGCAGCATCGAGGGCTGACGGAATCACACGGGAGGATACGCTCATGGCAATGGCATCGACCGCCGGCAAAACAAGCCGCGGCATGACACGCGAGGAGAAGAAGGTCATCTTCGCTTCTTCGCTCGGCACCGTTTTCGAATGGTACGATTTTTATCTCTACGGCTCGCTGGCAGTATTCATTGGTTCGACTTTTTTCAGTCCAACCATTCCGGAAGCGACGCGCAATATTTTCGCGCTGCTGGCGTTTGCCGCTGGCTTCCTCGTGCGCCCGTTCGGCGCATTGCTGTTCGGCCGCATCGGCGACCTTGTCGGCCGTAAATACACTTTCCTTGTCACCATGACGATCATGGGCCTGTCGACCTTCCTGGTCGGCTTGCTGCCTGGCTATGCGACTTTGGGCATCGCCGCTCCCGTGATCCTGATCATCTTGCGCATGTTGCAGGGCCTGGCGCTCGGCGGCGAGTATGGCGGTGCCGCGACCTATGTCGCCGAGCACGCACCTGACGATCGCCGCGGCTACTACACGTCGTGGATACAGACGACGGCAACGCTCGGCCTGTTCCTGTCGCTGGTCGTCATTCTGATCGTCCAGGGGTCGATGGCCAAGGAAACCTACGCCGCCTGGGGCTGGCGCATTCCGTTCATCGTTTCTTTTCTGCTCCTCGGGATTTCGATATGGATCCGACTGTCGCTTTCTGAATCGCCGACCTTCCAGCGCATGAAGGACGAAGGCAAAGGCTCCAAGGCGCCGCTGTCGGAAGCCTTCGGCCAGTGGAAGAACGCAAAGATTGCCCTGCTGGCACTGCTCGGCCTCACAGCAGGCCAGGCCGTAGTCTGGTACAATGGCCAGTTCTACGCGCTGTTCTTCCTGACCAACGTGCTCAAGGTCGACGCGCAGTCGGTCAACATCATGATCGCAATCGCGCTAGCAGTCGGCTCCATCTTTTTCGTCGTGTTCGGCTGGCTCTCCGACAAGATCGGCCGCAAGCCGATCATCATGGCCGGCCTTGCGCTGGCGATCGTCTGCACCTTCCCGTTGTTCAAGGCGCTGACCTGGGCAGCCAATCCGGCGCTCGCCACAGCGCAGCAGAACACACGCGCGACGGTGACCGCGGCACCGGGAGACTGCAAGTTCCAGTTCAACCCGGTGGGCACTGCAAAGTTCACGACCTCGTGCGATATCGCCACGTCGTTCCTGACCAAGAACTCGGTGCCTTACGACGTGGTATCGACTGCGGCGCCTGGTACAGCCGCGTCGGTCAAAATCGGCAACGAGACGGTCGAGTCTTATGACGCCACGGCCGCCGGCGATCAGGCCAAGGCCAAGGATGCAGCTTTCGCCAAGGCGGTCTACACGGCACTTCGGGATGGCGGCTACCCGCTGAAGCGGGCAGCCGCCAAGGTGCCGGACCAGAAGCTCGAGGCCTTTATTGCGGCCAATCCTGAGCTGAAGCTCGATGCCGCGGCAATCCGCGCCGGCGACAAGGCTACCGTTCCGACTGACCAGGCGATCAAGGACAAGCTGCTGACTGCCGACGAGGCTGCGGGAGCCCCCGAGGTCACTGTCTACACCGTACCCGGCGGCGGTCCCTTCGCCATGTTTGCCGACCCTGCAGCGGTCAACTGGCCGATGACGATCGCCATCCTGTTCATCCTCGTGGTCTTCGTCACGATGGTGTACGGGCCGATCGCCGCGATCCTGGTCGAGATGTTCCCGACCCGCATCCGCTACACCGGCATGTCGCTGCCCTATCACATCGGCAATGGCTGGTTCGGCGGGCTGCTGCCGGCGACGGTGTTCGCGCTCAGCGCCTACAAGGGCGATATCTACTACGGTCTCTGGTACCCAGTGGTGATCGCGGCGATGTCGCTGATCATCGGCATGATCTTTATCAGGGACACGCTCGGAACGGACCTGCACACCAAACAGTAGCCGGCCCGTCCCGGTTCAAAGCAAAGCCCGGCGCGAGCGATCGCGCCGGGCTTTTTCAATTTATCGAGTGCAGGGCTTAGCTCTTCCGATCCTGTTTCGCTTCCTCGATCGCTGCCTCATGATACCAGGCACTTCCGAAATCCGTTCGGTTGCGCAAAGAAGCAAGTTCTGCCGCGAACTTAGCCTTTCCGCTTAAATTTGAGGCAGAGGCGCGCGCTGCCACCGGGAACATCAGGATTTTGGCCGACTGACGAGTGGAAGTGATTTCCATTGTCGGTTTCCTTTCTTCGACAGAACCTTGCCGATTCAACCTTTCCCCAACATAGGTTCAGCAACCGAATTAGGCAACATGATTACGAAAAGATCAGTACGTGCACATTATTTGTGCAAAATGTGCTTGTGGATGATCCGAGCGCAGCATGACGGCGGACCAGCGATTTTGGGCGGATAGAACCTCACTTTTGCCGCATCCGTCGCCGGCGAGAATGGCACACGAATTGCATTTTAGTAATCCGGCAGGTCGGCTGCTGGATAGGCCGGCTCGCCCCGGCGCCATCCAGGGTTCGGTGATCAAGCAACGAGAGGCTAGAATGACGAAATACAAGCTCGAGTACATTTGGCTCGATGGATACACCCCGGTTCCCAACCTCCGCGGAAAGACGCAGGTCAAGGACTACGCCGAGTTTCCGACGCTCGACCAGCTTCCGCTGTGGGGCTTCGACGGTTCTTCGACCATGCAGGCCGAGGGCCACAGCTCCGACTGCGTTTTGAAGCCGGTCGCCGTCTATCCGGATCCCGCCCGCACCAATGGCGCGCTCGTCATGTGCGAGGTCATGATGCCGGACGGCGTGACGCCGCACGCGTCCAACAAACGCGCCACCATTCTCGACGACGAGGGCGCCTGGTTCGGCTTCGAGCAGGAATATTTCTTCTACAAGGACGGCCGTCCGCTCGGCTTCCCCGAGAGTGGCTATCCGGCGCCGCAAGGCCCGTACTACACTGGCGTCGGCTACAGCAATGTCGGCTCCGTCGCCAGGCAGATCGTCGAGGAGCATCTCGACCTTTGCCTTGCCGCCGGCATCAATCATGAAGGCATCAACGCCGAGGTAGCCAAA
Source organism: Mesorhizobium sp. M0340 (assembly GCF_040321535.1). NCBI lineage: Bacteria > Pseudomonadati > Pseudomonadota > Alphaproteobacteria > Hyphomicrobiales > Phyllobacteriaceae > Mesorhizobium > Mesorhizobium sp. M0340. The sequence continues at coordinate 26,226 of NZ_JAMYRR010000006.1, forward strand.
GGCCAGTGGGAATTCCAGATCTTTGGCAAGGGCTCCAAGAAGGCCGCCGACCAGATGTGGATGGCGCGCTATTTGTTGCAGCGCCTGACCGAGAAGTACGGCATCGACATCGAATACCACTGCAAGCCGCTCGGCGACACCGATTGGAACGGCTCCGGCATGCATGCCAACTTCTCGACCGCCTATATGCGCGAAGTCGGCGGCAAGACCTATTTCGAGGCGCTGATGGCAGCCTTCGACAAAAACCTGATGGATCACATCGCCGTCTATGGGCCGGACAACGACAAGCGTTTGACCGGCAAGCACGAGACCGCGCCCTGGAACAGGTTCAGCTACGGCATCGCCGACCGCGGCGCTTCGATCCGCGTGCCGCATTCCTTTATCAACAACGGCTACAAGGGCTATCTCGAGGATCGCCGTCCGAACTCGCAGGGCGACCCCTACCAGATCGCTTCGCAGATATTGAAGACGATCGCCTCCGTCCCGACCAGCGCCGAGGTTTCGGCGGCGGCTTGAGAATGCGTTCACGGCGCGGACCTCGAGTGTCTGCGCCGTGACTTTCTTTCCCATCGCATTGCATAAAAAACCCCGGCGTCTCCGCCGGGGTTTTTCTACGTGACTATGAGGTTCGGGATCACACCGAATAATACATATCGTATTCGACCGGATGCGGCGTCATTTCGAAGCGCATCACCTCGGCCATCTTGAGCTCGATATAGCTGTCGATCTGGTCGTCGTCGAAGACGCCGCCGGCCTTCAGGAAGCCGCGGTCCTTGTCGAGGCTCTGCAGGGCTTCGCGCAGCGACCCGCAGACGGTCGGGATCTTCTTCAATTCCTTCGGCGGCAGGTCGTAGAGATCCTTGTCCATCGGCTGTCCCGGGTGGATCTTGTTCTTGATGCCGTCGAGGCCGGCCATCAGCATGGCGGCAAAGGCGAGATAGGGGTTGGCACCAGGATCGGGGAAGCGGACCTCGACGCGCTTGGATTTCGGCGACGAGCCGAACGGAATGCGGCACGAGGCCGAGCGGTTGCGTGCCGAATAGGCGAGCAGCACCGGCGCTTCATAGCCCGGAACCAGGCGCTTGTAGGAATTGGTCAGCGGGTTGGTGAAGGCGTTGATCGCCTTCGCATGCTTGATGATGCCACCGATGTAGAACAGGCAGCTCTCGGACAGGCCGGCATATTCGTTGCCGGCGAAAGTCGGCTTGCCTTCCTTCCAGATCGACTGGTGGACATGCATGCCCGAGCCATTGTCGCCGAACACCGGCTTCGGCATGAAAGTGGCCGTCTTCCCATAGGCGTTGGCGACCTGGTGCACGACATATTTGTAGATCAGCATCTTATCGGCGTTGCGGACCAGCGTGTCGAACTTGATGCCGAGCTCGTGCTGCGCGGCGGCCACTTCGTGATGGTGCTTTTCAACGCGCACGCCCATTTCCGCGAGCACGGTGAGCATTTCCGAACGCATGTCTTGTGCCGAATCGATCGGCGGCACCGGGAAATAGCCGCCCTTGATGCGCGGCCGGTGACCGAGATTGCCGGTCTCATAGTCGGTGTCGTCATTGGACGGCAGTTCAGTGGAATCCAGCCTGAAGCCGGTGTTGTAGGGATCGGCCTTGTACTTGACGTCGTCGAACACGAAGAACTCGGCTTCAGGACCGACGAAGATCTGGTCGCCGATGCCTTCCGCCTTCATGTAGGCCTCGGCCTTCTTGGCGGTGCCGCGGGGGTCGCGGTTGTAGGATTCTCCCGAGATCGGATCGAGAATGTCGCACAGGATGACCATGGTCGACTGGGCGAAGAACGGGTCCATATGCACCGTATCTGCATCGGGCATCAGCACCATGTCGGACTCGTTGATCGCCTTCCAGCCGGCGATCGAGGAACCGTCGAACATGACGCCATCGGCAAACATGTCTTCCTCGACCTCGACGACATCCATCGTTACGTGCTGCAGTTTGCCCTTCGGATCGGTGAAGCGCAGATCAACGAACTTCACGTCGTTGTCTTTGATCTGCTTCATGATGTCTTTGGCTGTCGTCATGTCCCTGCTTCCCTATGTGATGACGTTTGAACGTGGCCTTTTAACGGGAAAATTCAGACGGCGTCCATGCCGGTTTCGCCGGTGCGGATGCGCACCACTTCCTCGATGTTCGAGACGAAGATCTTGCCGTCGCCGATACGGCCGGTCTGGGCCGCCTTGCGGATAGCTTCGATCGCGGCTTCGACCGCATCGTCGCCGAGCACGACCTCGATTTTCACCTTTGGCAGGAAGTCGACGACATATTCGGCGCCGCGATAAAGCTCGGTATGGCCCTTCTGGCGGCCAAAGCCCTTGGCTTCGGTCACGGTGATGCCTTGCAGCCCGGCCTCCTGAAGCGCTTCTTTCACTTCGTCTAGCTTGAACGGCTTGATGATCGCTTCGATCTTTTTCATGTAAAAAGTGGCCTCCACTGCCAAAAAAGACGGGTTGTGAGCCCCGCTTGCGCCTCGATCAAGCACGAACTGTGCCAATTGATGGGGCGTCGAGCAGCCTCACTTGATTTGGATACCATGCCGCGCAGGAATGTACATTCGCATCATTCGCTGCGTCGGATGCGCCATGAACGCCGCGAGCCTACACACCGCCGATCCTGCCGTCCGCACAAAAATTGGGCAGATCGGATATTTCATGAGCAGCTGCGCGCCGTCGTCCCGAACGAGATGCGCCGCCAAATTTGCTTGGGGACCTTCGTTGTTTGCGTCGGATCAAAAACTGGACAATGCTTGGGGAAATGATGTGCATGTCGCCTGATATTTCATGAGCAACGAACTTTTGTTTCCCTCCGAAATGGCCGAGGCCGACCGGCTGGCGATTGCCGCCGGTCCATTCGACGGTATTGGCCTGATGCGCAATGCCGGCGCCGCGGTTGCCGCCGTAGTGCTCAAGCGCTACCCGGCGGCTACACGCGTCCACGTGCTTTGCGGCCCCGGTAACAATGGCGGCGACGGCTATGTCGTGGCCCGCATCCTTCGGGAGAGCGCCGTCGATGTCTCTGTGTGGGCGTCCGGATCGCCCCAAGGCGGCCGTGATGCGGCACTCGCTGCCTCGGAATGCCCGGTTGAAGCTCGGCCGCTGTCGGATTTCGTTGCCGAGGTGGGCTCCGTCGTGGTTGACGCGCTCTATGGGGCGGGGCTGTCCAAGCCGCTGTCCGGCGACGCCGCCAAGGTGATCGACATTGCGGCCGAATTGAACTTGCCGGTTGTGGCGGTCGACCTGCCGTCGGGCGTTTCAGGGGAGAGCGGCAATGTGTTAGGAAAGGCCTTCCGGGCCCGGACCACGGTGACCTTCGCGCGAAAAAAGCCAGGCCATCTGCTGTTGCCGGGGCGCGAGCTGTGCGGCGATATCGAGCTCGCCGATATCGGCATAGACAACAGCATCGTTGCGCAGCTTCAACCGCGAACATTCGAGAACATTCCGGCGCTCTGGCTTGACCGCCTTCCGGTTCCGGCGGTCGACGCCCATAAGTACAAGCGCGGCCATGTTGGCGTCTTTTCCGGCGGACCGTCGGCGACGGGTGCTGCGCGGCTGTCGGCGCTTGCCGCGGCCCGGAGCGGGGCAGGGGCCGTCACCTTGCTGTCGCCGGCGAACGCCATGCAGGTGAACGCGGCGCATCTGACCTCGGTCATGCTGCACAAGATAGACACTATCGCGGATGTGGACGAATTCGTCGGCAGCCGCCGCCCATCGGCCTTCGTGCTTGGCCCGGGATTTGGCATCGGGGAGAAAACGCGCGATTTTGCCCTGGTCGTACTTGGCAACGCCCATGGGCAGGGCAGCGGGATCGACGGGCTGGTGCTCGACGCCGACGGCATCACCTCGTTTCGCGACACGCCGGATGCCCTGTTCGAAGCCGCCCGTCGACCGAAAACGCCGGCTCTGGTGATGACGCCGCATGAGGGCGAGTTCGCCAAGCTTTTTCCCGATGTCGCCGGGCACCACGATTTGTCCAAGCTCGCCAAAGCCCGCGCCGCCGCTAAGCGTGCCAGTGCTATCCTCGTCTACAAGGGCGCCGACACAGTGATCGCGGCCCCCAATGGCCGGGCAGCGATCAACAGCAATGGTGCCTCATGGCTGGCTACCGCCGGTTCGGGCGATGTGCTGTCGGGCATCATCGCCGGGTTGCTGGCTCAGGGCATGCCAGCCTTCGAAGCGGCCTGTGCGGCAGTCTGGATCCATGCCGAGACCGGCACCCGTTTCGGACCGGGGCTGATCGCCGAGGACCTGCCGCTGGCGCTGGTGGCGGTGCTGCGCGAACTCGTTGAAAGCCGCGGGATGGCTGCCGAATGAACCGCCTGATTGCGCTGCTCCTTGCGATCATTAGTGCCATGTCCATGGTACAGGCCGCGAACGCCGAAACTCCGCTAACCATCGTCGACGACCCGGCCGTTCTCGCCGAGCTTGACAGCAAGGGCTATGGTTTCGCCGGCATTTTCGGCGTCGATGGCAAGGGCGATTTGAAGACTCTCTACGACAAGGCGCCGGCCTATCATGCGATCGTCGAAACGATTGCAAGCGACGTCGCAGCATTGCGGGCCGAGATGAAGGCCGGCAGCCGGCCGCTTTACGAGGTGACCGACGGCAATGTCGGCCGTGTCATGGACATGCGCTGGCTGAGGACCGATGCCGCGCGCTTCCGTCTCGTCGGCATAGTCAACCGGCTCGATCGGCGCGACTTCGCCGCGCTGCAAGGCGACACGAGTTGCGGCGAAGTGCGCTTCATCTATCGCCTCGCCTACAGCTTCAAGAAGAACGGCAAGGTTTTGGCCTCGCGCCTGCCGTTCAATTTCAGTGCCATCTACAATGTCGCGCCGGATGCCGATGGCGGTTGTGTCGGCGTCGCCGGACGCTGGGCACCACAACTCGACGAGAGCGTCGATGCCGGCTGGCTGATCGGCGGGCCGCTGGAAAGAGCGGCGCTCACCTTCAAGCAGCTCGAGCTCAATGCGCAAGTGGTCCGCTTCCCCTCCGGCCAGGAGACCGAATTCGGCGGACAGGCCGCCTATCTCATGCGCATTTTCGGCATCGACGGGGGGGCTGTCAGTGAAAGACCGCTGGAAAACACGCCCGACACGGCACGTCTCGCCGACGACGCTGCGCTGAAAGCAAGACTTGCCGACTATGTCCGCACCAATGTCGCGGCAATCGACCTCGGCGTCTACCAAATCCCCGATAAATTCTTGGCAAAGAAGGTAGTCTCGTGGTCGACTTTCGGCAGCGCAAGGCAGGCCAACCACCCGTTCACGCCACTGTTCCAGCCCGCGGATTTAGCCGGGCTCGATTATTCCAAGCGGAAGCTGGTGCGCACGCCAGAGGCATTGGTCGAGCGGCTGGACAATGGCGCCTGCCAAGGCTGCCATCAGGCGGGTTCGACCGCCGGGTTCCACTTTATCGGCCTGGATGACAAGACGACCTCGCCGCTCAACCGCATCGAGGTCGGTATCTCACCGCATCTCCACGCCGACATCCCGCGCCGCGTCGCCTGGCTGCACGCGACTGCGAGGGGCAAGGAACCGAACCGCTTCCGCCCGCTGTCCTTCGCGCCGCCGGCGACATGGAACGATGCCGGCGAAATTGCCTATTCGCCGGCCGAAATGGCGATGCCGTGCTTCATGCCAGAAGATGCAGCCCGCTTCGGCGCGACTTGGCAATGCGGCGGCGGCACCGTCTGCACGCCGCTAGCGACCGCGTCCGGCGTGCGCACCAAGCTGGCGCAATGTCTGTTGCCCAAGGACAGCGAAAACATATTCTCCGGCCATCCGTGCCTGACCGGCTCGATCACCAGCAACCCGGCGCAACCTTTCAATGACCGCTATATCATCACCGGCCAGTTCGCGGCGTTCGCGCCAGGCATTTCGCGTACCGGCTACACCTGCCGACCGCCGAAGATCGGCGTGCCGGCGGGTATCGCTTATCGCGGCTGCGACGATCGGGATCGCAGCTTTGCCGCCTTCAAACCGGGCAAGCCGATGCCGAACGAGATTTGCGGATTGGTCGGCGGCAAAAAATTCGACACCTGCGTGGCGACCAATAATTTCGACCAGTGCCTGGGCGGCGCTGTCAATCGCGGTAATCGTCCCGCCTGCGCGGCCGACCATTTCTGTCGCGAGGATTACATGTGCCAGTCGCTGCCGCCCGATACGCCGGCCATCGGCAAGGTGAAAGGCATCGGCTTCTGCTCGCCGACCTATTTCATCTTCCAGATGCGCATCGACAATCACGCCACGCCGTGGTCGGGCGCTGTCAGCGCGACGATGGGAGCCGGGTTCGGAGCGACGGAAGCGGAATAGGCCGACGACTCTGACATTGGCCGCAGTAGCTCCAGGCGGACAGCTATCGATCGAGGTCGTCGGCGATGTTCGATGTCCATTCACCGTCGAAATGCCGGACGCGTTCGGCGACGATCGTATCGCTCAGCAGGCTCGACAAGGCGGAAACCAGAATTGGTTCTATCTTTGGAACCGAGCTAAATCCAAGAGCAATCAGACGTTCGGACCAGGGCGGATGGTCCGCGCTTTTGTTATCGGGCGCGTCCCAGGCCTTCTGCGCATATTCTTGCAGGATGGGAAGCCTCGACAGGTGACGGGCGGCCGCCAGAACTCTTTCGAGTGGTGGACGAGGCGGTACCATGGTGCCAAGCAGTTCACGTTTAAGCGGAATATACACTTGGTCATCGAAAAACGCACTGGCAGCACCGATCAGTAGCAGGGCGCGGGCCGCTTCATATGCGTCGCCGGACATCGCTGCATGGCGATCCGCGTCAATTTCCCCCCGCCGCGACAACCGTATTTCTTCGCGCTCCAGCGTGCGCGACAGCGGACCAAGCATCCAGTAGAACAGGCTGCCCGAAACGGTTTTTCCCGGAGGAGCGAAGTCGAAGATTAGATCGAAGCTTTTTTCGAGTTCGGCTAGGTTGAGGCCGCCGTTTGTGTCTTTGTTTCTCAGATGTGCGTTCTCATGGACCAAGATCGCGGCAAAAGCCTTTTGGTCGGTCACTGCGAGCAGAGGAAGGCCGATGGTGAGAATCGCCCTACGGCCAAGCAGCCCCAGAAACGGCCGCTCTTCACCGACACTGGCGTTGAGATCGGGGCTCAGCACGATGGTAGTCCGGCTGGCGCGGTGTTTGCCGGCAATACTCTCCCAGATGGCCCATAATTTCGGGGCTGATTCCCGAGCGATCCCCTCCACCTTGCTGGGTCGAAAACCGGCGAACAATGTCCCGATCAACAGAACCATGCCCAGCATCGCAGCTGGGATCGCAATAGCGCCAGCCGCGATGACGGCGAGCGGATGCCGGTCGAGAAACCAGAACCATAAGACTATTGGGCAGAACAGCGGCAGAGCGAAAAGCAGGACGGCAAACCTGCCGAAGCGCGCTCCCATGTAGAGGATCAGGCGCGACATCAGCGCCTCACAGCGGAATATTGTCGTGTTTCTTCCAGGGGTTCTGCATGTCCTTGTTGCGCAGCATCCTGAGTGCGCGGGCGATGCGCCGGCGGGTCGAATGCGGCATGATCACCTCGTCCACATAGCCGCGCTCGGCGGCAACGAAGGGCGACAGGAAGCGATCCTCGTAAGCCTTTGTATGCGCAGCGATTTTCTCCGCATCGCCGATGTCTTTGCGGTAAATGATCTCGACCGCGCCCCTGGCGCCCATGACGGCAATCTGCGCCGTTGGCCAGGCATAGTTCATGTCGCCGCGCAAATGCTTTGACGCCATAACGTCATAGGCGCCGCCATAGGCCTTTCTGGTGATGACGGTGATCTTTGGGACGGTCGCTTCGGCATAGGCGAACAGAAGCTTGGCCCCATGTTTGATCAGCCCGCCATACTCCTGCGCGGTGCCGGGCAGGAAGCCCGGAACGTCCACGAAGGTGACGATCGGGATCGAGAAGCAGTCGCAGAAGCGTACGAAGCGCGCCGCCTTGCGGCTGGCGTCGGCATCGAGCACGCCGGCCAGCACCATCGGCTGGTTGGCGACGAAGCCGACGGTGCGGCCCTCGACACGGCCGAAGCCGGTGACGATGTTTTTCGCAAAATTCTGCTGGATTTCGAAGAAGTCACCCTCGTCGGCAACTTTAAGGATCAACTCCTTGATGTCGTAGGGTTTGTTGGCATTGTCGGGGATCAGCCTGTCGAGCGACAGATCGTGATCGGTGACCGACTGGTGGCATTCGATCTCGGGAATTTCCGCCGTGTTGGAGGCGGGCAGCAGATCGACCAGCCGGCGCATCTGCAACAGCGCCTCGACGTCATTGTCGTAGGCTCCGTCGGCGATCGAGGACTTCGTCGTGTGGACGGAAGCGCCGCCGAGGCTTTCGGCGGTGACTGTCTCGTTGGTGACGGTCTTCACCACATCCGGCCCGGTGACGAACATGTAGGAGGTGCCGCGGACCATGAAGATGAAGTCGGTCATCGCCGGCGAATAGACGTCGCCGCCTGCGCAAGGGCCCATGATCAGCGAAATCTGTGGGATGACCCCGGAGGCCAAAACATTGCGCTGGAAGATCTCGGCGTAGCCGCCGAGCGCCGCCACGCCTTCCTGGATGCGGGCGCCGCCGGCGTCGTAGATGCCGATGATCGGCGCGCGGTTGCGCAATGCCATCTCCTGCACCTTGACCACCTTTTCGGCATGCGCCTCGGACAGCGACCCGCCGAACACGGTGAAATCCTTGGCGAAAAGATAGACCGGGCGACCATTGATGGTGCCCCAGCCGGTAACGACGCCATCACCGGCGATCTTGGTTTTCTCCATGCCGAAATCGGTCGAGCGGTGCTCGACGAACATGTCGAATTCCTCGAACGAGCCTTCGTCGAGGAAGACGTCGATGCGCTCACGGGCGGTGAGCTTGCCCTTCTTGTGCTGGGCCTCGATGCGGGCTCGGCCGCCGCCCATGCGGGCGATCTCGCGGCGCCGCTCGAGTTCCTTCAGCACGTCCTTCATGACCGGTCCCCAAAACGGAAAGCTGGATTGTGGTAATCGTGGCAGCAAGTGAGCGCAAGCGCCGCTTCGCCATGGCTTTTGCTGCGCTGCAGCATCCGACCCCTTGCATTCCGAAGCGAAGTGGGCCATATGCGGCGGCATAGGCGCTTGGGCCGGGACACTCCGGCCTTCTCGACGAATGAGACTGGTTGCGTCTGTTTTCCCTCTTCCCGACATATCGGCAAGGTGGCGAAAAAGCCCCGTGGCATGAAGCCTGCGGGCACGACAGCGCAGCCGTGTGGACGACGTCCGCCCGCCTTGTCGTTTCATGACAATTTTCGACGGCAGGTTGCGCCCTGCCGCCATCGATGTTTGCGGCCAGAAGCCGCATGAAAGAAGAATATTTTGACCAATGAAAACACTTTGACCGGTGAGAACACTGGGGAACTGACCGGTTTCGCCGCACTTGGAATTAGCGGTACACTGCTCAAGGCCACCCATGGCGCCGGCTTTACCGATCCCAAGCCGATTCAGGCGCAGGCTATCCCGCCGCAGCTCGAAGGCCGCGACATTTTCGGCATCGCCCAGACCGGCTCGGGCAAGACCGCGGCGTTCGCGCTGCCGATCCTGTCGAAGATCATCGCGCTTGGCACCAAGCGTCGGCCGAAGACGGCTCGTGCGCTGATCCTGGCGCCGACGCGCGAGCTCGCCGTCCAGATCGAGGACACCATCAAGATTCTCGCCAAGGGCGCGCATGTCTCGACCGCGCTGGTGCTTGGCGGCGTCTCGCGCTTCAGCCAGGTCAAGAAGGTTGCACCCGGCGTCGATATCCTGATCGCCACGCCTGGCCGGCTGACCGATCTGGTGCGTGAGGGCGACCTCGTACTTGCCGACACCAAATGGCTGGTGCTCGACGAAGGCGACCGCATGCTCGACATGGGCTTCATCAACGACGTCAAGCGCATCGCCAGGGCAACAGCGCCGGACCGTCAGACGGTGCTGTTCTCGGCGACCATGCCGGCCGAAATCGCCGAGCTGGCGAAAGGCTTGCTGAAGAACCCGATCCGCGTCGAGGTCGCCCCCCACAGCACTGCGGCCGCGGAGATCGTGCAGGGCGTCGTCTTTGCCCGCACCAAGCAGAAACGTCAGGTGTTGTCGGCGATGCTCGCCGACGAGGCGATGAAGTCCGTTATCATCTTTTCGCGCACCAAGCATGGTGCCGACAGGGTGACCAAGGACCTCGAGCGCGACGGCTTCAAGGCCGCCGTTATCCACGGCAACAAGTCGCAGAATGCCCGCCAGAAGGCGCTCAACGATTTCCGCGAAGGCTCGGTGCGAATTCTCGTGGCGACCGACATTGCAGCACGCGGCATCGATGTGCCCGGCATTAGCCATGTGGTGAATTTCGATCTGCCGGACGAGGCGGAGAGCTATGTCCACCGCATCGGCCGCACCGGCCGTAACGGCATGGATGGCATCGCCATCACGCTTTGCGACCCTTCGGAAAACGCCAAGCTGCGCCAGGTCGAGCGTATCATCCGCACCAAGCTGCCGATCGTTGCCGATCATCTCGGCAGCCCCGATCCGCAGCGCAATCCGGCCGAGAAGAACGAGCGCAGCTTCGAGCCGGCCAACGATCGCAACGACCACAACGGCCGTCGCGACGGCAGGCGTCCCGGCGGCGCCAACAACGGCTTCGCCAAGAAGCGTTTCGGCGGCGACAAGCCGGCCTTTGCGGGCGACCGCAAGCCGGAAGGCGCCAAGCCCTTCAAGGGCAACAACAAGCGCCGCTTCGGCGGCAAGCGACCGGCTGCACGGGCGGCATAACCTGACCGTTTTGCGTCCGGCCAAGCCTGCCTTGGTTACTCACGATTGAAAAGGGCGACCGGAGTGATGCTTCGGTCGCCCTTTGCTTGAGGCCTTTGGTTTACTTCACCACCGCCTCGACCCACACGACAATCCGCTGCGCGAGGGAAGCCGTGGTCGATGGCGCGAGCGCGTCGCCGGCAATGACGTGGCGCCCCAGCGACCCGCAAACACGATCCGTCGCCGCGTCACCGATCCTATTCGACCGGTGGCTTGCGGTCGAAATTCAGCGGCCGCGCATTCCAGCGGGTGACCGTGATGATCACCCATCGGCAGAACGGCCTCGGCAGCATCCTGAGCAGCTTCAGCGTCCAGCTCAGGCGGCGTGGGAATGTGACTTCGAAGCCGCCGCATTCGATGCCTTGCGCGATACGGCGCGAGGCCAGGTTGACCGGCATCAAGCCCGGCATCGGCAGGAAGTTCTTCTCAGTCAGCCGCGTGTCGACAAAGCCCGGATTAATCACCTGGATGCGGACGTTCATCTTGTCGAAATCGTATTTCAGCGACTCGGCCAAGATATTGACTGCCGCCTTGGTGCCGCCGTAAGCGGCGGTAGTGGGCCAGCCGAAATAGGCGGTGACCGAACCGATCAGCACGACATGGCCGCGCGAGCGTACGCGCATGCGTTCGATGACCGGCACCAGGCCATTGATGATGCCGAAATAATTGACTTCGAAAGACCGACGGAAATTGCGCGCGACAAGATCCTCGCCCGGCGTTGCGATATAGCTTCCCGCGTTGAACACTGCCAACACGATCGGACCGAGATTTTTCTCGATCGCTGCAACCGTCTCTGCCATGCGTTTTTCGTCGGTCACGTCGCAAGGAAAGGCTGCGACACGCCCCGACATCTGCGCCGTTTCGACGATGAGCGTATCGATCGGATGGTCATCGGGCGCAGTCACCGGGACGACATAGCCCTGAGCGGCAAGATCCTTGGCCAGCGAACGGCCGATACCGCTGCTGCCGCCCGTAATCCAGGCGACGCCATGCTTCGGATTGGCCCGATAGAGTGTCATGCTGCGCCCCGCCGGCTCTTCTTAACCTGCGCTCTACCGGTGAAGAAATCGAATGAAAAGAGTGCTTTTCGGTACATCGTTGAAATGAATACCGGCTGGGCGCCCCTGGGTGCAGGAATTGCAGTGTGCGAATGCGACTGGACCAGGCAAATTCTTGCCTTGAAACCGAAGCTTCGGGTTTCTAGGGTTTCGCCGCACCCACAAAGGAATCTCCATGCCCCGTTCTGTGATCGACGTGATCGGCAACACGCCCCTGATCCGCCTCAACAAGGCCTCGGAAGCAACCGGCTGCGAGATCCTGGGTAAGGCCGAATTCATGAATCCCGGGCAGTCGGTCAAGGACCGCGCCGGCCTGTTTATCATCCGCGATGCGGAGCAGCGCGGGTTGCTGCGGCCCGGCGGCGTCATCGTCGAGGGGACGGCCGGAAATACCGGCATCGGCTTGACACTGGTTGCCAAGGCGCTCGGCTACCGCACGGTGATCGTCATTCCCGACACCCAGAGCCAGGAGAAGAAGGATACAATCAAACTGCTCGGCGCCGAGCTGATCGAAGTGCCCGCCGTGCCTTACAAGAACCCGAACAACTACGTGAAGCTGTCGGGCCGGCTGGCCGAGCAGATGGCGAAGACCGAGCCGAACGGCGCGATCTGGGCCAACCAGTTCGACAATGTCGCCAACCGTGACGGCCATATCCGCACCACGGCCGAAGAAATCTGGAACCAGACCGACGGCAAGGTGGATGGTTTCGTGTCGGCGGTCGGTTCCGGCGGCACTCTGGCAGGCGTCGGTTTCGGGCTGAAGGCCAAGAACAGCCAAGTCAAGATAGCGCTGGCCGATCCGCTGGGGGCTGCGCTCTATTCCTTCTACACCAGCGGCGAGCTGAAATCCGAGGGCAGTTCGATCACCGAAGGCATCGGGCAGGGGCGGATCACCGCCAATCTCCAAGGCTTTACACCCGATTTTGCCTTCCAGATCCCCGACGAGGACGCACTGCCGATCATATTCGACCTGATCCAGGAGGAGGGGCTTTGCGTTGGCGGTTCGACCGGCATCAACATTGCCGGCGCCATTCGCCTGGCGCGCGAGTTAGGCCCCGGCCACACCATCGTGACCATGCTTTGCGACTACGGCACGCGCTACCAGTCGAAGCTGTTCAATCCTGAATTCCTGCGCGAAAAGAAGCTGCCGGTGCCGGGGTGGATGGAGCAACAGAGCACGATTTCGGTACCGTTCGAAAGGGTTGCCTGATGGCGCACAAGACCGAAGCGCTGTTTCGTGACGACGCCTATCTGGGGACGGCCGACGCCACCGTCGTCGCAGTCAACGATCGCGGGGGCATCATTCTGGACCGGACGGTGTTTTACGCCACATCGGGCGGGCAGCCGGGCGACACCGGCAGCCTCGAACGTGCCGACGGCACCGGCATTGCGATTATCGCTACGATCACCGGCGAAACCAAGGACGAGATCATCCATGTGCCGGCGCTGGAGCAGGCAGTTCCAAAGGTGGGCGAGCGCATGCGGCTCGCCATCGACTGGCCGCGGCGGCAGTTGCTGATGCGCATGCATTCTGCCTGCCACCTGCTTACCGTCGTCTGCCCGTTCCCGATCACCGGCGCCGCGGTTTCCGAGGACGACAGCCGTATCGATTTCGATATCCCGGACGCCGGCTTTACCAAGGAAGACGTGACGGCCAGATTGATGGAGTTGGTGCGGGCCGACCACCCGATCTTCACCCGGCTCATTTCCGACGAGGAACTGGCATCCAATCCGGGCCTGGTGAAATCCAAGAATGTGCGGCCTCCGGCTGGCACGGGAAAGATCCGATTGGTCTGCATCGGCGAGAACGCCTCGATCGACAGCCAGCCTTGCGGCGGCACCCATGTAAAGAGCACCGGCGAAATCGGCGAGATCCATATCGGCAAGATCGAGAAGAAGGGCCGCGAGAACCGGCGCTTCCGCATTCGCTTTGGTCCTATGCCGCCAGCCTGATATAGGACTGCGACAGGCGGGACAGGAGAGAAAAGATGGCCGACGACAGTCCTTTCACCATCGATGCCGATTGGTTGCAGAAGCGGCTCGGCAAGCCCGGCCTGACGATTGTCGACGCGTCCTGGTATCTGCCGGCACAAAAGCGCGACGCGCGCGCCGAGTATGACGCAGCGCATATTCCAGGCGCCCGCTTCCTTGACCAGGACGCGGTTTCGGACCCCGACGCGGCTCTGCCGCACACGCTGCCGTCGCCGCAGCATTTCGCGCAATATGTCGGCGCGATGGGTATTTCGGCCGATGACACGATTGTTGTCTATGACGGGCCAGGGTTCTTTTCTGCACCGCGCGCCTGGTGGTTGTTTCGCGTCATGGGCGTATTCCAAGTCTATGTTCTCGACGGCGGCTTCGACCGTTGGAAAGCCGCCGGACGGCCGGTGACGGCGGAGCCGACGAAGATCGCCCCTTGCGTGTTTTATGCCAACTTTGATGCCGCCCGCGTCGCCAGCCTTGCGGACATGCGCCGGATCGTCGAGACGGGGGAGAGCCAGATCGCCGACGCGCGCTCGCCTGGCCGTTTTGCCGGCACCGAGCCGGAGCCGCGCCCCGGCATCCGCTCCGGTCATATGCCGGGCGCGCACAACGTGCCGTTTTCGGCGCTTTCGGAAAACGGCACGTTGTTGCCAAAGGACAGGCTACGCAACGTGATCGAAGGAGCGGGCATCGACCTGTCGAAGCCGGTCGTCACCTCCTGCGGCTCGGGCGTCACCGCGGCAGCCATCACGCTAGCTTTGGAGACGCTTGGCCATACCGACAACAGGCTTTATGACGGTTCGTGGACCGAATGGGGCGGGCTTTCCGACACGCCCGTCGTGACGGGCAAGGACTGACGGGGATGGAAGACGGATCGCTGGAAGACATCGACGTCACCGTGACGTTTCTCGAAATGCATGTGCCGCCTGCCTATTCGCCGCCTCTGCCGTACAACCGCCAGATCGCGCTGCTCAAGACCAAAGACATTCCGCTGCATTTCTACCGCTATTTGATGGATCGGGTCGGCCGCAAATGGCACTGGGTCAATGTGCTGAGGCTGAGCGACGAGGAGCTTGCGGCGGGCATCCACCGCGAGGACCGCGACATCAGGGTGCTTTATCTGGATGGTGCGCCGGCCGGCTTCTTCGACCTCAAACCGCATTTGCCGGAGGAAGTGGAACTCGCTTATTTCGGAATGATGGAGCACGCGACCGGGCAAGGCATCGGCCGCTGGTTCCTCGGTGCGGCAATCGCCGCGGCGTGGTCGCACGGGCCAAGGCGGGTAACCGTGCAAACCTGTACCCTCGATCACCCAGCAGCACTGCCGCTCTATCAAAAACTAGGCTTTACGCCAGTGGCGCAAAAAAAAGAGGTCGTACATCCGATGTCTTTCGCCGAGCGCGCGGCCAGCGTCATGCGGCCCTGATTTCAGGCCCGTTCATCCAGGCTTCAGCTTGTCGTTGCCACGCCCAGGGTCTGGATCAACACTCAAATGTGTGTCCGACTTGTATGAGCCTAGCACTTTCCATATCGCTGTCGTCTAAAAACCGATGGTGATGGAGGATCGCACGATGACAATACGGGTGGTAATGGCCGGCGCGACGGGCTGGGTCGGCAAGGCGCTGGTTCCGGCGATCGGGGCGCAAGGCGACATGGCGCTGGCCGGGGCCGTGTCACGCAGCGGCGCTGGGCAGGATTCCGGTCTGCTGGTTGGCATGCCGGCTAATGGTATTGTCGTTTCGGCTTCGCTGGCCGAGGCGCTGGAGGCGCCGTCGGACGTACTGGTCGACTTCACCAAGCCGCATGTCGTGAAAGACCATGTGCTGCTCGCCATCGACAAGGGACGGCACGCTGTGATCGGCACATCGGGACTGGGTGCTGCCGACTATGCCGACATCGATGCCGCGGCGCGCGCCAACGGCGTCGGCGTCGTTGCCGCCGGCAACTTTTCCATCACCGCCACGCTGATGAAGCGGTTTGCACTTATGGCGGCAAAATACGTGCCGGATGTCGAGGTCATCGATTATGCCAGTGCAAAGAAGCCCGACGCGCCCTCCGGTACCGCACGGGAGCTTGCTGAGGCGCTGGCCGACATCCGCAAGGCCTCAACGGCAAAGCCGGTCTCCGAGGTCTCTGGCGTGCCGGCTACACGCGGGGGTGCGGTCGGCGCAGGCGAGGGGGTGCAAGTGCACGCGCTTCGCCTGCCGTCCTACATCCTGTCCTGCGAGGCGCTGTTCGGCCTGCCAGACGAGCGGCTGACCATCCGCCACGACGCCGGCTCGTCCGCAGCACCTTATGTGGCGGGCACGCTGCTCGCCATCAGACGGGTACAGCAGATCAAGGGTCTGGTTCGCGGTCTCGACGCGCTGATGGACTGATCCATTTCGGCAGGAATCGGGTGGGAAGCTCTGTCTTGCGAGCATAATTTCCGGTCAACGACACCGGAGATTTTGCCATGACGATAAGATTCAAAGCCTTGCCAACCGACGCGGTCCGGGCACTTCAGCGCGGCGGGGCGGATGCTTATGGCCTGATGCCAGAGCGGCAGATTTCGGACGGCGACGGCGTGCCTTGCCGTCATTGCTTGAAGAATGTTGCTGCGGGAGAAGCCTATCTTGTTCTGGCCTATCGGCCTTTTCCGGAGCTGCAGCCTTATGCCGAAACCGGGCCGATCTTTCTGCATGCGGAAGAATGCGAACGCGCCGCCGAGGTTGAGTTGCTTCCAGAAATGCTCGAAAGCAGCGATTACATCGTGCGCGGTTATGGCAAGGACGACCGTATTGTCTACGGTAGCGGCGGCGTCATTCCGACCGACGCCATTGCCGCACGGGCAGAGACGTTGTTCGAACGCGACGACATTGCCTACGTCCACATCCGCTCGGCGCGCAACAATTGCTATCAGTGCCGGATCGACCGCGCGTAACCGAACAGGCTGCACCGGCTTGGGGCTGTCGCACTCCCGTCGCATACAAGTGGTAGAAAGAGACTGTCGATCGATTTGCCGACCGCGGATGAACCGGCGGAAATCTCGAAAACCGAGGAAGCGGGGCTTTGGCTCCGCTTTTTTGTGCCTGCATTGTTCGCAAAACAAAAAACCCGCCGGGATTAGCCGGCGGGCTTGAACGATTTGCCTGGAGGGCCTTAGTTGAACTTATACTTCGCACCGATACGGACGGTGTGGAAAGAAGGAGTGGTGGTGAGGACATCGCTCGGCCCTCCAAACTCCTCCAGAATATCCTTCTCGGCAAACTGCGAATAACGATATTCGAGACCGACAGTTACGTTGTTGGTCACGGCCGCTTCCAAACCACCACCGACCGAGAAGCCGCTCGAGCCCCAATCGATGATGTCGCCGATGGGTGAAGATGCGTTCAGATCGAAATGTTGCCAGCTGTAACCGCCAAGCACATAGGCGAGGGTTGATTCGTTGACCTTCAAACCGACCCGGCCCAGCACATCGAAACCATAGTCGGTGTCCAGATTAATGGACCCGCCGGGCACTTCCAGCTCCGAGGTCATGCCGGAGTAGCGAGCATCAACCATAACGCCGGCAACCCAGCTGCCGAAGTCATGATCGTAGCCGGCGTTCAATTCGCCAAACACGCCTTCGCCGCCGATACCGTTGAACTCCAGGTCGCCAAGCGGCGGAACATTGATCTGATGCACCGACGCACCCGCGCCGCCCGCACCGCCGATATAGAAGCCGGTCCAGTTGTAGGTAGGTGCCTCAAAGGAAGAGACACCGCCATTCTGGGCGCCAAAACGATAATTGGCTGCTACCTGGAACGTGTGACGCGATGTATCGAGGTTGATTGCACCATCCGGTACACCGAACTCGGAAAGGACATCATCGTTGGTGCTGAATTGCGTAAAACGATATTCGGTTTTGATGGTCCAGTTGCTGTTGATGGCCGTCTCGACGCCGGCTCCGACGAAGTAGCCGCTCTGGTCCCAGTCGAAGTCAAAACCTGCGCTCGTGTCAAATTTGTATTTCTGCCAGGAATAGCCACCAAGGACGTAGCCCAAGGTGTTTGGCGTGAAGAGGTAGCCTGCCCGCAAGCCAGCGTCGAAACCATAGGTCTCTTTGACCGATGCGTCGAATCCAGCAACGTCGAGGGAGGTTTCGATGTTGCCGGCATGAGCGTCCAGAAGTCCGCCGATCAGGAACCGCGGCGCCACCATATAGTCGTACCCAACGGTGAGTTCACCGTACAGGCCTTCGCCACCAATGCCGTTGAACGACACCCCAGGAATGAAATCGCTGCTCAACTCGTGGACGTTCGCCCCGGCGCCAACGCCAAAGCCGACGTAGATGCCACTCCAGTTGAAGCCCGCCGTCTCCACGACCGGTTCGACCACGTCGGCGGCATGAGAGACCGACCCAAGCGCCAGAACAGAAACTGCGCCGAGAAGAAGAGATTTCGTGAATTTTCTGCTGATCATTACCCTGCCCCTGGTGAACCCTGCATCTACGTAGCATCGGCTCATTGTGGCGGCTGTAACAAAAAAGCCACAGAAAGAGCACATTGCATCAAACGGGCACCAGATGCAGGCAAAACCGGCTGTAGACCGAGAAAATTGCCTGTGAACAAGCAGCCGCCGACAGCATCGGCGACTCATCAGGAACAAACGGTTGGAAATCAGGCCGCGAGAACGGCCTTTGGCTCGACCAGTTCGTAACCGAGCGCCTCGGCCACCGCGCGATTCGTTATCTTGCCCTTGTGGACGTTAAGCCCGTTGCGCAGATGGTGGTCGTCTACCAGCGCCTTGAGGCCCTTGTCGGCAAGCTGCAGGCCATAGTGCAGCGTCGCATTGTTGAGCGCGTGGGCCGAGGTGACCGGCACCGCACCCGGCATGTTGGCGACGCAATAATGGATGATGCCGTCGACTTCATAGGTCGGCTCGGCATGGGTGGTGGCGTGCGATGTCTCGAAACAACCGCCCTGGTCGATGGCGACGTCGACCAGCACGGCGCCTTTCTTCATGCCCGACAGCATTTCGCGCGTCACCAGCTTGGGCGCTGCTGCCCCCGGGATCAGCACGGCGCCGACGACTATGTCAGCCGAAAAACATTCTTCCTCCAGCGCCTCGACGGTCGAGTAGCGGGTGTGAACGCGGCCGCCAAAGATGTCGTCGAGCTGACGCAGGCGCGGGATCGAGCGGTCGATGATAGTGACGTCGGCGCCGAGGCCGGCCGCCATCCGTGCGGCATGCAGGCCGACAACGCCGCCGCCGAGCACGGTGACCTTGCCGGGGAGCACGCCGGGCACGCCGCCAAGTAGCACGCCGCGGCCGCCATTGGCCTTTTGCAGCGCCGTGGCGCCCGCCTGGATCGACAGGCGGCCAGCAACTTCCGACATCGGCGCCAAGAGCGGCAGGCCGCCGCGCTCGTCGGTGACCGTCTCGTAAGCGATCGCGGTCACACCGGAGGCCAACAGGCCCTTGGTTTGCTCCGGATCCGGGGCAAGATGTAGATAGGTATAGAGGATCTGGCCGTCGCGGAGCTGAACCCACTCGTTGGGCTGCGGCTCCTTGACCTTCACGATCATGTCGGACTTGGCAAACACGTCGGCTGCCGTCTTGGCGATCGTGGCGCCGGCAGCGCGATACGCGTTGTCATCGGCGCCGATGCCTGCACCGGCGCCGGTCTCGACCAGCACTTCATGGCCATGCGCGACATATTCGCGGACCGAGCCCGGTGTCAGGCCGACGCGGTATTCGTGATTCTTGATTTCCCGGGGGCAACCGACGCGCATCTTTTTTCTCCTGATCCGGCCCTTTGGGGCTCGTTCCCTGTCTAGAGATAGTGAACCACGAATCGCTCGATAAGTGTTTGCGAATGCGCTTGCCTGAGAGGCGACTCTTCGATAATCGTTGCGCAAAACATTGCAATTGTCGCAGGAACTCGCAAAAATGCCGCTCGACAGGATTGATATCGCCATTCTTGAGACGTTGCAGAAGGATGGGCGGATACCCAATGCAGCGCTCGCCGAGAAGGTCGGCCTATCGCAGTCGGCCTGTTCGCGGCGGCTGGACAATCTGGAGAAATCCGGAACCATCCGTGGCTATCACGCTCGGCTGTCCAACGCTGCACTTGGGCACCAGATGACGGCGATCGTGCATATATCGCTGTCCGGGCAATTCGAGAAGACGTTGTCGGATTTCGAGGCAGCGATAAAGCGCTGCCCGAACGTCCTATCCTGCCATTTGATGTCGGGCGAATATGACTACATCCTGCGCATAGCGGCAAAGGATCTCGTCGACTACGAACGTATCCACAAGGAGTGGCTGTCGGCAATGCCGCATGTGACGAAGATCAATTCGTCTTTTGCCTTGCGCGAAATCGTCGATCGCACAGCGGTGGGAATGAAACCTGAACTCGCCTAGGCCCGAACTCGCCTAGGTGTTGACTGCCTCGGTCACCACACGGTCCATCGGAATGTCGTGCGGCTGCGGGTAGATGGTGACGATGCGCTGCAGTTCGTAGCCGACGCCGATGACCAGCGGTTTGAAGGGCATCGCGGCAAGCGTACGATCGAAGAAGCCGCCGCCATAGCCCAGGCGAAACTGCTCAGGATCGATGCCGACAATCGGCGAAATGACGATGTCGGGTAACACCGGATCGCCGTCAGCCGGTATCGGGATATTCCAGACGCCCTTCTCCAGCCGGTCTCCGTGGGTATAGGCGCGAAAGACAAGCGGCCGGTCTTTCTCGACGACGACGGGCAACGCCGTGCGCCCGCCCCGCGCGTCGACGGTTTCCATCCACGGGCGCAGGTCCGGCTCGCCGCGAAACGGCCAATAGAGGCTGACCACGCGGCCGGCGATGTCACCGATCATCGCGTCGAGCCCTTCGGCAATGCGCTGCGACATGGCTGCGCGCGTGTCGGCTGAAACGGCAAGGCGGGATGCGATCAATCGCTGGCGCTCGGCCTTGCGCCAGCGCCTTACGTCGGTCCAGTCGGATAGCGGCGGTTGGAACTCCGGGTCGAGCTCGTGCATAAAACAAGGCGGCGAGGCGTACTGCGCTGAGCCTTCATCTTCATCCCTAGCCATGCTTCACCTGCAATATATACAGTTCCAACCAAGTCGTATCCTGGACGCAGGCTATATCTGGGAACGAGTCTGCAGCATGCGTATTCACGACATCAAGGGACGACTCCCAGTTAGGTGCAGCGCAGGCATTGCTGCACTGCACAAGGACACTTACATCAGCCTTGGCGAGAGGGATGAGTGAGATGAACACAGCCAACCATCACGTCGTCGTCGTAGGCGCCGGATTCGGCGGTCTCGAATTCACCCGCGCACTTGCCGGCGCGCCGGTGCGTATCACCATGATCGACAGGCGTAATCATCACCTCTTTCAGCCACTACTCTACCAGGTGGCGACGACGGCGCTGGCCACCTCCGAAGTGGCCTGGCCGATCCGCCATCTCCTGCGCAAGCGCGATGATGTGACGACGCTGCTCGCCACCGTTCCCGGCATCGACCGCACCGGCAAGCGCGTGCTGCTGCAGGACGGCGGCACGGTCGCTTACGACACGCTTGTGCTGGCCACCGGCGCGCGGCACGCCTATTTCGGCCATGACGAATGGGAACCGTTTGCCCCGGGCCTGAAGACGCTGGAGGATGCCACCACCATTCGACGGCGTATTCTTTTAGCTTTCGAGCGGGCCGAACGGGAAACCGATCCCGCCAAGCGTCAGGCATTGCTGACGCTGGCGATCGTCGGCGGCGGGCCGACCGGCGTGGAACTGGCCGGCACCATTGCTGAGCTGGCGCACGACACGCTGCGCGGCGAGTTCCGCAACATCGACACGCGGCAGACGCGTGTGGTGCTGATTGAGGCCGGCGACCGCATCCTCTCCAATTTCGCTCCCGAACTCTCCGGTTATGCAACGAAGGCGCTCGAACGGCTCGGCGTGACCGTCGAACTCGGCCGGGCGGTTACGCGCTGCGATGCCGAGGGTGTCGTCTTCGGCGACACACACTTGCCGGCCAGGACAATCCTGTGGGCGGCGGGCGTCGCCGCTTCGCCGGCCGCCGAATGGCTCGGCGCGGCAGCGGACCGCGCGGGCAGAGTGCTTGTCGAGCCCGACCTGAGTGTGCCGGGAAACCCGGAGATTTTCGTCATCGGTGACGCAGCGCACGTCCTGCGGCCGGATGGCCGGCTGGTGCCGGGCGTCGCGCCCGCCGCCAAGCAGCAGGGACGGCACGTCGCCGCGACGATCAAGGCAAGGCTTGCCGGTGACGCGACACCGCGTCCTTTCAGCTACAGGCATGACGGCGATCTGGCGACGATCGGCAAGCGCGCCGCGGCCATCGATTTCGGCTGGATCAAGCTCACCGGCCGGCTTGCCTGGTGGCTGTGGGGCTTGGCGCATATCTACTTCCTGATCGGCTTTCGTAACCGGCTTGCGGTTTCCCTGAGCTGGCTATGGATCTACTTCACCGGTCAGCGCAGCGCGCGGTTGATCACCCAGGGCGACGACGATAAGGGCTGATTGTTCGCTGCCGGACATTCATCGGCGCGTCACCTCCTCTTGATGGAATCGGCTTCTGGACTCGGCTGGATTTCGGCGCGAAGCTTTGCTTCGGGCAGGACTTGTCACGTCGTGGAAGAAAGAGAAAACGAATGTCCCAACTGCGCCACCTCGTCTCACGCCGCGATTTCCTCGCCGGCGTTGCCGCCAGCGGAGCGCTGATCATGCTGCACCCGTTCCCCGCCCGGGCTCAAGCCAATCAGGCGCATCTGAGGATTATGGAGACGACCGACATCCACGTGAATGTGCTGCCTTACGATTACTACGCCGACAAAGCCAACGACACGATGGGGCTGTCGCGAACGGCATCGTTGATTGAAGCCGTGCGCAAGGAAGCAACCAACGCGATGCTGGTCGATAATGGCGACCTTCTACAAGGCAACCCGATGGGCGACTACATCGCCTACGAGAGAGGGATGAAGGATGGCGATCTGCATCCGGTCATGAAGGGCATGAACCTGCTCGGCTACGAATGCTCGACGCTCGGCAACCACGAGTTCAACTATGGCCTGTCGTTCATGGACAAGGTGCTGGCCGGTGCCAATTTTCCGTTCGTCTGCGCGAACCTGATCCGCGGCACCGAGCTCGCCGCGAACCCGCGCGACGACAAGCTCTATCTCAAGCCGTATGTCATCCTCGACAGGAAGATCAAAGACGGATCGGGCGCCGAGCAACCGATCAGGATCGGCATCATTGGCTTCGTGCCGCCGCAGATCATGGTCTGGGACCTGAAAAATCTCGAAGGCAGTGTCAAGACGCGCGACATCGTCGAGGCGGCCAAGGCGTGGGTGCCGCAAATGAAGGAAGAAGGCGCCGACATCGTCATTGCGCTCTCCCATTCCGGCATCGACGTGAAGCAAAGCGACATGATGGAGAATGCCTCCGTCTTCGTGGCAGGTGTCGAAGGCATCGATGCGGTGTTCACCGGCCACCAGCACCTCGTCTTCCCTGGCAAGAAGGACTTTCAGTTGCTGGAAGCCGTCGATCCGGCGAAAGGCACGCTGCAAGGCAAGCCCGCCGTTATGGCCGGCTTCTGGGGCTCGCATATGGGGCTGATCGATCTGTTGCTGGAGCGCGACGGATCGACATGGAAAATCGTCTCGGCGACCTCTGAGGCCAGGCCGATCTTTGAGCGGGTCGACAAGACGAACAAGCCGACCGTCGCGGACGACCAGCGCATCGTCGACGCGCTCAAACAGGATCACGAGGCGACGCTCGCCTATGTGCGCCGGCCTGTCGGCAAAACCTCGGCGCCGCTCTATTCCTATTTTGCGCTGGTCGCCGACGATCCATCGGTCCAGATCGTCAGTCAGGCGCAGACCTGGTACTTGAAGGACATCCTGAAGAACACCGAGTGGAAGGATATGCCGCTGCTGTCGGCAGCGGCACCGTTCAAGGCGGGTGGGCGCAACGGCGCCGACTATTACACCGACGTGCCGGTGGGCGATATCGCCATCAAGAACGTCGCCGACCTCTACCTCTATCCAAACACGGTGCGCGCCGTCGAAATCACCGGAGCGGAGGTGAAGGAATGGCTGGAAATGTCGGCCGGCATCTTCAACCGGATCGAACCGGGCAAAGCCGACCAGGCGCTCATCAACACTGACTTCCCATCCTATAATTTCGACGTGATCGACGGCGTCACCTACAGAATCGATCTGTCGCAGCCACCGAAATATGATTCGAAGGGCGGGCTGGTGAATGCTGGCTCGAACCGCATCATTGACTTGATGTTCAACGGCAAACCAATTGATCCCAACCGGAAATTTGTCGTCGCCACCAACAACTACCGAGCCGGCGGCGGAGGCAATTTCCCGCAGATCAATGCCTCGAAGATCATCTACGAAGCGCCCGACACCAACCGCGATGTGATCGTGCGCTATATCGTCAGCAAAGGCACCATCAATCCGTCGGCGGACGCCAACTGGTCGTTTGCGCCACTACCGGGAACCAGTGTCGTATTCGAGACCGGCGCCAGGGCAAAGGATTTCATTGCGCAAGTGACGTCGCTGAAGATCGAGCCGGCGGGCGAGGGCGAAGCAGGGTTTGCCAAGTACCGCATCACTCTCTAGGTGAGGATTTGAACATCGACTCGAAACTGTCTCAGCGTTAAGATACTGTCCGGTATAGCAAACCTTTTTCCAGCAGATGGCCTTGTCACCCGCGTGGTGCGAAACGCCGCTTGACGGCAGGCATGACCAGATCCAGTGCGTCCGTCGAAATCCCACCGGAATAATCGTCCGGCAGTTGGTCGATCGAGGCTGGGTCGTCGAGGCCTTGTGAAAAGCCGCCGCCGGAATAGGGACCGAGCAGGTAGACATGGCTGCCGACACCGTCCATACGGTCGAGAAAACGGTCCGGCCAGCCCCACATCCACTTGGCGATATTGACGGGGATGAGCAAAGTGCCCTGGCGGCAGGCATCAGGAACGTAGCCGCTCCAGCCGAGCGCAGTGTAGCGAAGAATGCAGCGCGTCAGGGATGCGCGGCTCAGCGTGTGCGTATCCGGCAATGCTGCCTTGACCGCGTCCATAGGCCTGTCGCCGCCATAGACCGTCAGATTGGCGCGCTCGGCCGGCGTCAATGTGGCGAGCCAGGCAGCCAGCATCTCGCCTTCCTTGGGATCGTTGCTTTTGACGTTGATGTTGAAGCGCCGGTTCGGGAAGCGCTGCAAGACTTCATCCAGCGACGGCATCATGCCGACACCCTTGCCGCGAAACGGAAAGGTCTTGCCGCCATCGGCAGTGTAGCCATAACCAATATCGAGCGTCTTCAATTCGGACATTGCATGGCTGCGCGTTTCACCCTTGCCGTCGGTGCGACAATCCGGCGTCCAATCGTGGAAGACGGCGAACTTGCCGTCCGTGGTAGGATGGACATCAAGTTCGAGCGCGTCCGCACCGAGCGCGAAGGCGGCTTCCATCGACGGTATCGTGTTCTCGAGGAAGGAATGGCGCGGCGTCAGCATGCGAGCGGCCGTGCATGTTTCCGATCCGAGGTTCGTACGGTCGAAATCCTGAGCCAGGCCGCGATGCGCAAGCACCGAAGGGGTGCCGGCCGGCCGGCTCGAAAGCAGCGAGGTGTTGTTGAGCCAGATGCCGCCTGTAGCGACAAGAATTGCAACGAGGGAGATCGTCCGTCTGCGCATGATATGATTTCCCATTGGCCGTTATGGCCGCATCCTGCGTCACGATCGGACTTTTTGACGGCCGGGCAGATCAAACGGCCGCTAAAGATTCCCGGGGAGGGTCCCCAGCAGCGTTGGAATCGTTATGGTTGCAACCGTCCATATGCGCTAGTTTTAGTCATGCGTTATGTCATCGTCATCACGACCGTCACCTTTTTCCTGATCTGGGACGGCATTTACAACCAAGGCCGCTACCTCGATAGGACGGTCAGGGAGGTAACCCGCATCGTGCACTATGTGACCAGCATGGTGTAGTTTCTCTTCGCTGCTACGGTTCGCAGACGCGACAAACCTGCCGATTGACGGCACACTGCCGCTGACACAAAAGAACGCCGGTCCAACGGTCGAGGAGGCTGGGTTGATCCGGCATATCGTTTTCTTCAGCGCACGGCATAAAGCGGATGTCGAGGCAGTGCGCACGGGCCTCCTTGCGCTTGGCAAGATACCTCATTCGCGTCACTTCGAGGTAACGCTCAACACCAAGGTCGACCCGCTCTCGGATGAGATCGATGTGGTCGTCTACGCCGAGTTCGAGGACGAAGCGGCGCTCGCCGCCTACAAGGCGCATCCGCTCTATGCAGAGACGACCAGCCGGGTCAAACCGCTACGCGAATTGCGTTATTCGGCCGACATCGTTGCAAGTAGACGAGCCGCCGTCCCCTAGGCGCTGATAGTGGTCTTGCCGCTGAGGCGTCGGCCAAGCCCTTGAACCATTTTCAGGAATGAGGCACACCGCGCGGGACATGACCGAGAACACCTGCGCAAGGCCTCATCCGCTCGATCATCTGGTGCTGCCGACCGCGAGCCTCGATGTTGCGCGGGCGCGCTTGACCCTGCTTGGCTTTACCGTTGCGCCGACAGGTATCCACCCTTTCGGAACGGAAAACTGCTGTGTCTTCCTCACCGACGGCACCTATCTCGAGCCGCTCGTGGTCGCCGACAGACAGGCCGTGGCAAAGGCGATCGCGAACCGCAATGTCTTTGTCGCGCGTGATCGCACCTATCGCGAAGAAAACGGCGATGAAGGATTTTCTGCCGTGGCGCTGGGCACCGAAAGCGCCGCCGCGGACTACGCGCGCTACATGGAAGCCGGTCTGTCGGCGGGAGACGCGCTAAGCTTTTCGCGCGCCTTCACCGATGCGACGGGAAAGAGCGACACCGCATCGTTCAAACTGGCCTTCGCGGCTACAGGCAAGGCAACGGACGCTTTTCTCTTCGCCTGCGAGCGGATCAATGCGCCGAACGTCGACCGCACTGCGTTGCAGGCGCACGCTAATGGCGCAACCGGCATTGTCGAAGTCGTGGCAGTCACTGGCGAACCTTTCGAACAAGGCCGCTTGATTTCGATCGTAGCCGGAATCGAGGCGCCGGGCGGCACTGTCTATAAGCTGCCGAATGCCGTCGTTACCATTCTGGATCCTGCAGCCTATTCGGCACGCTTCGGCATTCCCGCCGGCGCGCCATCTGAACTCCGCTTTGCCGGGATCGTCTTTTCGATTGGGCACGCCGACGCCGTCGCCAAACTGCTTGCAGCCAATTCCGTCGAACATCACACGCGCGGCAGTGATATCATCGTGCCGCCCGCGCCAGGGCAGGGCGCCGCCTTTATTTTCCGGGAGATCGCATGAACAAGCTCAATCCACTGATGCCGAACTCTTCCGTTGCGGTCGGCAAAGTCATTTTCGGCAACAGCGCGCCCTTATCGCTGATCGCCGGTCCATGCCAGCTGGAATCGCGGCAGCACGCTTTCGACATGGCCGGTGCGCTAAAGGAATTGACCGAAAGGCTCGGCATTGGGCTCGTCTACAAGACCAGCTACGACAAGGCCAATCGCACCTCGCTTGGCGGCACGCGCGGCGCGGGACTTGAAGTGGCAATGCCGATCTTCGACGACTTGCGCAAGAATTTTGCGCTGCCGATCCTGACCGACGTCCACACTGAGGAACAATGCGCGATCGTCGCTCCGCATGCCGATATCCTGCAGATTCCTGCCTTCCTCAGCCGCCAGACCGATTTGCTGATTGCTGCGGCAAGAACCGGCAAGGTGGTCAATGTGAAGAAGGGCCAATTCCTCGCGCCGTGGGACATGAAGAACGTCGTCGCCAAGATCATCGGCTCCGGCAACGCCAATGTCTTGGTGACCGAGCGCGGCGCATCCTTTGGTTACAACACCCTGGTG
The DNA here is from genome assembly GCF_040321535.1 of Mesorhizobium sp. M0340. Classification (NCBI taxonomy): domain Bacteria; kingdom Pseudomonadati; phylum Pseudomonadota; class Alphaproteobacteria; order Hyphomicrobiales; family Phyllobacteriaceae; genus Mesorhizobium; species Mesorhizobium sp. M0340. Next base: position 54,004 of record NZ_JAMYRR010000006.1, read on the forward strand.
TCCGACATGCGGGCGCTGCCGATCATGGCCGAGATCGGCGCGCCGGTGATTTTCGATGCCACCCATTCCGTGCAGCAACCGGGTGGGCAGGGCGGTTCGTCTGGAGGCGACCGGCGCTTTGTCGAGACGCTGGCGCGCGCGGCCGTCGCGGTTGGCGTCGCCGGCGTCTTCATCGAGACGCACCAGGACCCCGACAACGCGCCTTCCGACGGTCCCAACATGGTGCCGCTAAAGGATCTTCCCGCATTGCTTGAACGACTGATGGCCTTCGATCGCATCGCCAAGAGCGTGGGTTGAACCAGCAGTTGCGCCACAGCAGCGTCGTCAAGAAAACTTTGAAGAATTTCGAACCCGCCTGGAACCTTAGCCCGCGGCCCTCATTGTCAAAATCTAATGTCAACGACGACGAGGAGAACACCATGACGACCCAGACGGGACACACCGAAGCCATCGCCGCTTCGCGGGTTATCGGCACATCGGTCTACAACACGGAAGGCACTCATATCGGCGACATCGAGGACGTCATGCTCGACAAATTGTCGAACGGAATCATGTTTGCCGTGATCGGTTTTGGCGGATTTCTCGGCATTGGCGAGAAATACCACGCCATTCCGTGGGCGAGCCTTGATTATGACGAGAACAAGGGTGGCTATGTCGTGCCGTTCACCAAAGACCAGCTGATGGCCGCTCCTTCTTACTCGATCAACGAGCTGACCGGCGCCGACGGCGAGGCCGCACGTGACGCCTCATACAACTACTACAAGGTCGAGCCTTACTGGCATTGACCTTACTGGCACTGACTATCTCCTGGAATCAAAAAGGCCCCCGGGAAATCGGGGGCCTTTCGATGTGGCGGGATGCTACTGCGCAATCTGCAGGGCCGGCAAAGGCGACGATCCCTGCGGGGGTTGCTGATTGTCGCACGACGTCAGGAACGCAGCCGCGATCAGGAACAAACTCACAATACCGCTCAACTGGGACATGGCGAAACTCCTCCTGTTTCGCCCCGCGCGACAACAGCCATAAACCAGAAACCGGCATGCCGCGTATGACAAATGATGACAGTGTTTTGTGCTTCGTGAGTCCCAAGAGCGGCAATGGGCGCGGGCAATATTTGCAACTGCCCCGATTGCGTTTTGCGGCGCTTTGGCTAAGAGGTGCGCGACGCTTTAATCGATCAATCGGGGACATCGCAATGACGGCCATCATCGACATTGTCGGGCGTGAAATCCTGGACAGCCGCGGAAATCCGACCGTCGAGGTCGACGTCGTGCTCGAAGATGGCTCGATGGGTCGCGCCGCGGTGCCGTCCGGTGCCTCTACCGGCGCGCATGAGGCGGTCGAACTGCGCGATGGCGGCCCCCGCTATCTCGGCAAGGGCGTGCTCACGGCGGTCGAGGCGGTGAACGGCGAGCTGTTCGAGGCGATCGGCGGCATGGAGGCAGAGAATCAGATCCATATCGACCAGACCATGATCGAGCTCGATGGTACGGCCAACAAGAGCCGGCTCGGCGCCAATGCCATCCTCGGCGTGTCGCTGGCGGTGGCCAAGGCCGCGGCCGAAGCGGCCGACCTGCCGCTCTACCGTTATGTCGGCGGTACCAAGGCCCATGTGCTGCCGGTGCCTATGATGAATATCATCAATGGCGGCGCGCATGCCGACAACCCGATCGATTTCCAGGAATTCATGATCCTGCCGATCGGCGCGCCGACGCTGCGCGACGGCGTGCGCTGGGGCTCGGAGATCTTTCATACGCTGCGAAAGAAGCTGAAGGACGCCGGCCATAACACCAACGTCGGCGACGAGGGCGGCTTTGCTCCCAACCTGAAGAGTGCGCCGTCCGCGCTCGACTTTATCATGGAATCGATCGAGCAGGCTGGCTTCAAGCCTGGCGAGGAGGTTGCGCTAGGCCTCGACTGCGCGGCGACCGAATTTTTCAAGGATGGTAACTACGTCTATGAAGGCGAGAGGAAAACCCGCGACCCGAAGGCACAGGCCAGATATCTGGCCAAACTTGCTGCCGACTACCCGATCATCACCATTGAGGACGGCCTGGCGGAGGATGACTGGGACGGTTGGAAAATGCTGACCGATCTCATCGGCAAGCAAACGCAGCTGGTTGGCGACGATCTGTTCGTCACCAACACGGCGCGGCTGCGCGACGGCATCCGCATGGGTGTCGCCAATTCGATCCTGGTCAAGGTCAACCAGATCGGCTCGCTTACCGAAACGCTCGACGCCGTCGAGACCGCGCACAAGGCCGGCTATACCGCGGTGATGTCGCACCGCTCGGGCGAGACCGAGGATTCGACCATCGCCGACCTCGCCGTTGCCACCAATTGCGGGCAGATCAAGACAGGCTCGCTGTCGCGCTCGGATCGCATGGCCAAGTACAACCAGCTCATCCGCATTGAGGAGGAGCTCGGCAAGCAGGCGCAATATGCCGGCAAGTCGATCGTGAAAAGCTGATTTCGAGAGAAAATCCGTGGCGGCGAGGGCGGGGACATTCCCGCCCTTTTTTGCTTCCTGGCTCTGAATCCAACAGGCTGTAACCGTCCATTAAGCACAATCGGGCGACAAAGGCGGCCTAGAGGATTCGGACCATGTGGACACGCCAGCACAAGCAAAGAAACACCGGCCGGCTGATCATCCCCTCGCTCTGCGTGGTGTTCCTGACTTATTTCGGCTTCCATGCCTATCATGGCGAGTTCGGCATCTATTCCAAGTATCAGCTCGAAGCCGAGACTGTCGAATTGCGGGGCAGGCTCGATGCCGTCAAGGCGCGCCGTGTCGATCTCGAGCGCCGCGTTCAGCTGATGCATGAGGGCACGCTGGAGAAGGACATGCTGGACGAGCAGGCGCGCAAGGCGCTTAATCTGTCCCACGCCGACGAGATCACCATCATGTTGCCGGGCACAAGATAACCCGATTTCAGTTAATCAGCGATATCTGCAATGATTTTAATTGGTTAGATGCATGACAGCCATGCGTTTTCGGCATGGCGAAAGCCTTCCCTGCATGTTAGCCTGCCTCAAATCGGTGGGAGAACTGATCTCCCTCGCTGTCCGCCAAGAGACGCCAACAGGGAGTGATGCATGGCCACCGCCACCAGAAAAGCGCCCGCCAAATCCAAATCAGACGGTAAAACGCCGGGCCTTTCCACCCCGAAGCCTGTTGAATTCACCAAAGACCAGGAGCTTGCCGCCTACCGGCACATGCTGCTCATCCGCCGCTTCGAGGAAAAGGCCGGCCAGCTTTACGGCATGGGCTTCATCGGCGGTTTCTGCCACCTCTACATCGGCCAGGAAGCGGTCGTTACCGGCATGAAGATGGCGCTGATCGATGGCGACCAGATGATCACCGCCTATCGCGACCATGGTCATATGCTGGCCATGGAGTTGTCACCGCGCGGCGTCATGGCCGAACTGACCGGGCGCCGTAGCGGCCTGTCGAGAGGCAAGGGCGGCTCCATGCACATGTTCTCCAAGGAGAAGCATTTTTACGGCGGCCACGGCATCGTCGGCGCGCAAGTGTCGCTCGGCACCGGCATTGCCTTCGCCAACCGCTATCGCGGCAACAACAATGTGACGCTGACCTATTTCGGCGATGGCGCAGCGAACCAGGGCCAGGTCTACGAAAGCTTCAACATGGCCTCGCTGTGGAAGCTTCCGGTGATCTACATCATCGAGAACAACCGCTACGCCATGGGAACCTCGGTCTCGCGCTCTTCGGCCGAGACGGATTTCTCGCACCGCGGCGCCTCCTTCAAGATTCCAGGCATCCAGGTCGACGGCATGGATGTGCGCGCCGTTAAGGCCGCCGGCGACCTCGCCGCCGAATGGTGCCGCGCCGGCAACGGGCCGCTCATTCTCGAAATGCAGACCTATCGTTACCGCGGCCATTCGATGTCGGATCCGGCAAAATACCGCTCCAAGGAAGAAGTGCAGAAAATGCGCTCCGAACGTGACCCGATCGAGCAGGTCAAGGCGCGGCTGCTCGACAAGAAATGGGCAAGCGAGGACGAACTCAAGGCCATCGACAAGGAAGTCCGCGACGTCGTCGCCGACGCCGCAGAATTTGCCCAGAACGACGCGGAGCCGGATCCGTCCGAGCTCTGGACCGACATCGTACTTTAACGAGAGGGCAAGGACATGCCGATCGAAATTCTCATGCCCGCCCTCTCGCCGACCATGGAAGAGGGTAATGTTTCCAAGTGGTTGAAAAAAGAGGGCGACAAGGTCGTAGCCGGTGACGCCATTGCCGAGATTGAGACCGACAAGGCAACGATGGAAGTCGAAGCCGTGGACGACGGCACGCTTGCCAAGATCGTGGTTCCGGCCGGCACCGAGGGTGTCAAAGTCAACACACTGATCGCTGTGCTGGCCGTCGATGGCGAAGACGTCGACGAGGCAGGCGAAGGTATCGGCGAGGAGGCCATTGAGTCGCAAGCGGAAGCGCCCGCGGCTGCTCCGCCCCCCGCGGCTGCTCCGGCCAAGAGCGAAGCTGCAGCACCTGTTGTCGCCGCACCCAGGCTGGAAATTGCCGCCGATCCCGACGTCCCGGCCGGCACCGAAATGGTCTCGACCACGGTACGTGAAGCCTTGCGCGATGCAATGGCGGAGGAAATGCGCCGCGACGGCGATGTCTTTGTCATGGGCGAGGAGGTTGCCGAGTACCAGGGCGCCTACAAGATCACGCAAGGCCTGTTGCAGGAATTCGGTCCGCGGCGCGTGGTCGACACGCCGATCACCGAGCACGGCTTTGCCGGCGTTGGTGTTGGCGCGGCGATGGCCGGCTTGAAGCCGATCGTCGAATTCATGACCTTCAACTTCGCCATGCAGGCGATCGACCAGATCATCAATTCTGCCGCCAAGACGCTCTACATGTCTGGCGGCCAGATGGGTGCCCCGATCGTCTTTCGCGGCCCGAACGGGGCGGCTGCCCGCGTCGCCGCGCAGCATTCGCAATGCTATGCCGCCTGGTACAGCCATATTCCCGGCCTGAAAGTGGTGATGCCTTATACCGCCGCCGACGCCAAGGGTCTGCTTAAGGCGGCGATCCGCGACCCGAACCCGGTCATCTTCCTCGAGAACGAAATCCTTTACGGCCACTCCTTCGACGTGCCGAAGATGGACGATTTCGTGCTGCCGATCGGTAAGGCACGCATTCACAAATCCGGCAAGGACGTGACCATCGTCTCGTTCGGCATCGGCATGACCTACGCGATCAAGGCCGAGGCGGAGTTGCGTGGCATGGGCATCGATGCCGAGATAATCGACTTGCGCACCATCCGCCCGCTCGACTTCGACACGATCATCGCTTCGGTCAAAAAGACCAATCGCCTGGTGGTGGTCGAGGAAGGCTTTCCGCAGAACTCGGTCGGCGACCATATCGCCAATCAGGTCTCGCAGCGGGCCTTCGATTTCCTCGACGCACCGGTCATCACCATTGCCGGCAAGGACGTGCCGATGCCCTATGCGGCGAACCTCGAAAAGCTGGCGCTGCCCAATGTCGGCGAGGTCGTCGAGGCGGTCAAAGCCGTCACGTATCGCTGAGCAGGGCGGAGGACAAAATGCCTATCAACATCACCATGCCGGCGCTGTCGCCCACAATGGAGGAGGGCAACCTTTCCAAGTGGCTGGTCAAGGAGGGCGACAAGGTTTCGCCCGGCGACGTGATCGCCGAGATCGAGACCGACAAGGCAACGATGGAAGTCGAAGCCGTCGACGAAGGCACGGTTGCCAAGCTGGTGGTTCCGGCCGGCACTGAAGGCGTCAAGGTCAATGCGCTGATCGCGGTGTTGGCGGCTGAGGGGGAGGATGCGGCGGCCGCCGCGAAAAGCGGTGACGGCGCTGCGCCGGCAAAGGCTGAGGCTCCGAAAGCGGACGCCTCCAAAGCTGAAACACCAAAGCCCGAAGCGCTGAAGCAGGAACCTGCCGCACCTGCAGCTAAGGCGGAAGCGGCGCCGGCCGCCAACGGCCATGCAAACGGTGAGCGCATCTTCGCCTCGCCGCTGGCCCGGCGCATCGCCAGCGAAGCCGGTATAGATGTCGCGGCGCTGACCGGCTCCGGCCCTCACGGCCGCGTGGTAAAGGCCGATGTCGATGCCGCGATTTCCAGTGGCGGCGCCAAGGCGGCACCAGCAGCAAAAGCGGCCCCCGCCGGCGCTGCGGCGCCTGCGGCCGCAGCACCCAAGGCGATGCCGGACGAGCAGGTGCTCAAACTGTTTGCCGAAGGCTCCTACGAGCTGATCCCGCACGACAATATGCGCAAGACCATTGCGCGGCGGCTGGTCGAGGCCAAGACCACCATCCCGCATTTCTATCTGACGCTCGACTGCGAACTCGACGCACTTCTGGCCCTGCGCACGCAGATCAATGCGGCCGCCCCGGTGAAGAAGACCGAGAAGGGCGAAACGCCGGCCTACAAGCTGTCGGTCAACGACATGGTCATCAAGGCTCTTGCCATGGCGCTGATGGCGGTTCCGGACGCCAATGCGTCGTGGACAGAAAACGCCATGATCAAGCACAAGCATGCCGATGTCGGTGTCGCCGTGTCGATCCCCGGCGGCCTGATCACCCCGATCATCCGCCGTGCCGACGAAAAGACGCTGTCCGTTATCTCCAACGAGATGAAGGACCTTGCCGGCCGCGCCCGCAGCCGCAAGCTGAAGCCGGAAGAATATCAGGGCGGCACCACGGCGGTGTCCAATCTCGGCATGTTCGGCGTCAAGGATTTTTCTGCCGTCATCAACCCGCCGCATGCGACAATCCTGGCGGTCGGCGCCGGCGAGCAACGCGCGGTGGTGAAGAACGGCGAGATCAAGATCGCAACAATCATGTCGGTGACGCTGTCGACCGATCACCGCGCAGTCGACGGTGCGCTCGGCGCCGAGCTGCTCGTCGCCTTCAAGCGCATGATCGAAGATCCGATGGGCATGCTGGTCTAAGCAGGGAACAGGGCGGTGCGGAAATTCTACACCAGCCTTTTCGCCTCCATCCAATCCGGCTCGTAAACGATTATCGTACATTGGCTGTTCGGGCGGTAGCGATTGCGGATAGGTCTTTGTTGGAGGGGGGAAAACGCATGAAAACGGTCCTCTGCTATGGCGATTCGCTGACCTGGGGCTATGACGCGGCAAGCCTCGGCCGACACCCGCTGGAAGATCGCTGGCCGAGCGTGCTGCAGGCGGCATTGGGCAGCGGCGTCGAGGTCGTTGCCGAAGGCCTGAATGGCCGAACCACCGCCTTCGACGATCACTTGGCCGGGGCGGACCGCAATGGCGCAAGGCTGTTGCCAACAATCCTGACGACGCACGCACCGATCGATCTGATCGTCGTCATGCTCGGCGCCAACGATATGAAGCCGTGGATTCACGGCAATCCTGTCGCGGCAAAGCAAGGCATGCAACGCCTGATCGATATCGTGCGCGGTCACGATTACCCGTTCAATTGGCCGGCGCCGCAGATCCTGATCGTCGCGCCGCCCGTAGTCAGCCGCACGGAAAACGCCGAGTTCAAGGAAATGTTCGCTGGCGGCGATGACGCGTCAAAGCGGCTGGCGCCGCAATATTCCGCCCTTGCCGACGAGGCCGGCTGTGGCTTCTTCGATGCCGGCACGGTGGCCAAAACCACGCCGCTCGACGGCGTCCATCTCGATGCCGAAAACACGCGGAACGTCGGGCAAGCGCTGGCGCCGCTCGTGCGCCTCATGTTGGAATTGTGAAGGAGAAAGCCGTGGCTGAGAACTACGACGTCATCATCATCGGCTCCGGCCCCGGCGGCTATGTCACTGCAGTGCGTTCGGCGCAGCTTGGCTTCAAGACGGCGATCGTCGAGCGCGAGCACTTGGGTGGCATCTGCCTGAACTGGGGTTGCATTCCGACCAAGGCGCTGCTGCGCTCCGCCGAGATCATGCACTATTCGGATCATCTGAAGGACTACGGCCTGAAGATCGACGGCAAGGTCAGCGTCGACACAGCCGCCGTCGTCGATCGGTCACGAAAGGTCTCGCTGCGGCTCAACGGCGGCGTCGGCTTCCTGATGAGGAAGAACAAGGTTGACGTCATCTGGGGCGAAGCCAAGCTGACCAAACCTGGCGAGATCGTTGTGTCGAAATCGTCGAAGAAGCCGATGGAGCCGCAGCCGCCGGCGCCCAAGGGCGTCAAGGGCGAGGGCACCTATAGCGCCAAGCACATCATTCTGGCGACCGGCGCCAGGCCGCGCGCGCTGCCCGGCATCGAGCCTGACGGCAAGTTAATCTGGACCTATTTCGAGGCGATGGTGCCGACAGAGATGCCAAAATCGCTGCTGGTGATGGGCTCGGGCGCCATCGGCATCGAGTTCGCCTCGTTCTACCGCACCATGGGCGCCGAGGTGACGGTGGTCGAACTGCTGCCGGCTGTGATGCCGGTCGAGGACGCCGAGGTCTCGAAATTCGCGCAGAAGCAGTTCGAGAAGCAGGGCATGAAGATCATCCTAGAAGCCAAGGTGACCAAGGTCGAGAAGGGCACTAACTCGGTCACCGCGCATGTCGAGATGAAGGACGGCAAGGTCGAGAAGATCACCGCCGATCGTATGATCTCGGCCGTCGGCGTACAGGGTAACATCGAAAACCTCGGCCTCGAGACGCTCGGCGTGAAGACCGACCGCGGTTGCGTCGTCGTCGACGGCTACGGCAAGACCAACGTGCCGGGCGTCTACGCCATCGGCGACGTTGCCGGACCGCCGATGCTCGCCCACAAGGCCGAGCATGAGGGCGTGGTCTGTGTGGAAAAGATCGCCAATTTCCCCGGCGTGCATGCCACCGACAAGCTGAAGATCCCAGGCTGCACCTATTGCAATCCGCAAGTCGCCTCGGTCGGACTGACAGAAGCCAAAGCGAAAGCCGACGGAAAGGACATCCGTGTCGGCCGCTTTCAGTTCGCGGCAAACGGCAAAGCGATTGCGCTCGGGGAGGACCAAGGCTTCGTCAAGACCATTTTCGACAAGAAGACCGGCCAGTTGCTGGGTGCCCACATGGTCGGCGCAGAAGTAACCGAACTGATCCAGGGCTTCGTCGTGGCGATGAATCTGGAGACCACCGAGGAAGAGCTGATGCACACGATCTTCCCGCACCCGACGCTGTCGGAGATGATGAAGGAGAGTGTACTCGACGCCTATGGTCGCGCACTGAATGCATGATAAATTAGTTGGGCGAGTCTCACAGGGAAGACACAAAGGAACTCGACGGCAGAGCAATTCGTTTCGCAGGCATCATCCATCATACAAGGAGAGGGCATATGGAAATGAACGGCGTGGGCTGGGTAGCAGCCATCATCATCGGTGGCCTGGCGGGATGGCTCGCCGAGATGGTCATGAAGAGCAATACCGGCATCCTCATGAACATCGTTCTCGGCGTTGTCGGCGCAATCGTGTTGAACGCCATCTTGCAGGCCCTGAACATCGGCATCTTCGGCGTCGGCTGGATCGCCTATCTGATCACCGGCTTCATCGGCGCGTGCATTCTGATTGCGGTCGGACGACTGGTGCGCCGCTAACCTCTGTCGGCACTTGCTATGCGAAAAAGGCCACCGGGGCATGCGTGATCGCGGCCTTTTTCTTTTCGCCGAAAAGTCCTAGATGACGTGGGTAGAGCGAGCGCTGGACAAGCGCTTGCCAATTAGCCGGGTTTCACATGGTCACCGTCCTCGACACGATTGCCAATGCGCCGCGCTTGCGGCATCCCGAAAAGGCGCACAAGCCGGATCAGGACGTACTGCGCAAGCCCGACTGGATCCGCGTCAAGGCGCCGATGTCGAAAGGCTATGCCGAGACGCGCGAAATCGTGAAGTCTCACAAACTGGTGACGGTTTGCGAAGAGGCGGGCTGCCCCAATATCGGCGAGTGCTGGGAGAAGAAGCACGCCACCTTCATGATCATGGGCGAGATCTGCACGCGGGCCTGCGCCTTTTGCAATGTCGCCACCGGCATCCCGACCGCACTCGACCCCGACGAGCCGGCGCGTGTCGCGCATGCGGTCAAGCAGATGGGCTTGAGCCATGTCGTCATCACCTCCGTCGATCGCGACGATCTCGCCGATGGCGGGGCCCAGCATTTTGCCGATGTCATTCGCGCGATCAGGGCAGCAACCCCGTCGACGACGATCGAAATCCTGACGCCCGATTTCCTGCGCAAGGACGGTGCGCTGGAGATCGTCGTGGCGGCCAAGCCGGATGTTTTCAACCATAATCTCGAGACCGTGCCGTCTAACTATCTGACGGTTCGGCCGGGCGCGCGCTATTTCCACTCGATCAGGCTCTTGCAGCGGGTCAAGGAGCTTGACCCCTCGATCTTCACCAAGTCCGGCATCATGGTTGGCCTTGGCGAGGAGCGGAACGAAATCCTGCAACTAATGGACGATCTGCGTTCGGCCAATGTCGATTTCATGACCATCGGCCAATATCTGCAGCCGTCGAAGAAACACCATCCGGTGATCCGCTTCGTCACGCCTGAGGAATTCAAGTCCTTCGAGACGATCGGCAAGACCAAGGGCTTCCTGCTGGTGGCGTCAAGCCCGCTGACGCGCTCGTCGCACCATGCCGGCGACGATTTCGCCAGACTACGCGCGGCGCGTGAAGCGTTTCTCAGGAAGTCCGCCTAACAAACTGGTTTCATGCCACAATTCGAAGCCCATCGCCGCGTCGCGCATACGCCGGAGCAGATGTTCGCTCTGGTCGCCGATGTCGAATCCTATCCGCAATTCGTGCCGCTTTGCGAGGCACTGACGGTTCGCTCACGCAAGGAACGCGACGGACGCACCTTGCTCATCGCCGACATGAGCATCGGCTACAAGGCGATCCGAGAGACCTTTACCACGCAGGTGCTGCTGAAGCCGGACGAGAACGCCATCGATGTCAAATACATTGACGGCCCTTTCAAATATCTGAGCAATGTCTGGCGCTTCGACCCGGCCGACGGCAGCGGTTGCAACGTCTGCTTCTTTATCGACTACGAGTTCAAGAGCCGCATTTTGGGTGCGTTGATGGGAACCATGTTCGACCGCGCCTTCCGCATGTTCTCCGAGGCGTTCGAGAAAAGGGCCGAAATCATCTACGGCGCGCCATCGGCAGCCTGATCCGCAGCGAGCGCGCGCAGACCCAGCTCAAGCGCATGCCGGACCGTCTCCCGGCGGATAAAATCACGGCCCTTGTCGGCGAACAGCTGGCATTCGCTGACTACCGGCCGGCCAGCCACGGCAACGCCGAACCAGACCAGGCCGACGGGTTTTTCCGCCGAGCCGCCGGCCGGACCGGCGATGCCAGTTACCGCCAGTGCAAGCCCGGCCGGCGAATGGGCCAAGGCTCCGGCCGCCATCTCCACTGCGGTCTCGCGCGAGACCGCACCGTGCGCCTCGAGCGTAGCGGCCGAGACGCCGAGCATCTCGGTCTTGGCCTGGTTGGAATAGGTGATGAAGCCTCGATCGACCACCGCGGAAGAGCCGGCGATGTCGGTCAGGGCGGCGATGATCATGCCGCCGGTGCAGCTCTCGGCCGTCGCCAGCGTGATGCCGCGCTGCTGGCAGGCCTGAAGCAGGGCATCTGCGAGATCGCTATTGCTCACTCGGGGACATCCCCTGGAAACACGACGCTGGCGGTCGCGATGGCCGCTATGCCTTCCTCACGGCCGACGAAGCCGAGCTTCTCATTGGTTGTCGCCTTGATCGAAATGCGATCGAGCGAAATTCGCAGGATTGCGGAAAGCGTTTCGGTCATCGCCTCGCGATGCGGGCCGACGCGCGGCGCCTCGCAGATCAGGGTGATATCGGCGTTGGCGATGCGCCCGCCGCGCGCGCGCACCAGCTTGGCCGCGTGTTCGACGAAGATGCGTGAAGCGGCCCCTTTCCACTGCGGGTCGGAGGGCGGGAAATGCGTGCCGATGTCCCCGGCGCCGCAGGTGGCGAGCAGGGCGTCGGTCAAGGCGTGGAGACCGACATCGGCATCCGAATGGCCGGACAATTTCCTGTCGTGTGGAATGGCGACGCCGCACAAGGTGACATGGTCGCCGGGCTCGAACGCATGGACGTCATAGCCATTGCCCGTTCGGATGTCGGGAAAACGTGGGGCGCTAGAAAGCCGCTGATCCGCCATTGCAATATCCCGTGCCCAAGTCAGTTTGACGTTGTCCGGCGAGCCGGGAACGATCTTCACCGGAATATGCGCCCATTCGGCGATTGCCGCATCGTCGGTGAAATCCGCTTTGCCCAGATGATGAGCCTTTTCGTGCGCAGCCAGGATCGGCCAGAACGGAAAGCCTTGCGGTGTCTGTGCGGCATAAAGCCCGGCCCTGGACACGGTTTCGCCGATCATGCCTTCTGCCGTTTCGCGCTTGAGCGTATCGGCAACCGGCAAAGCCGGCAGTGCCCCCTGGCGCTCGCCAATAGCGGCGATCGTGCGGTCTATTAGTTCCGCATCGACAAACGGCCGGGCCGCATCATGGATCAGGACCCGGCCCGGCGCATTGCTTCTCAACGCCAGCAGTCCAAGGCGGACGGACTCCTGCCGTGACGTACCGCCGGTCACAGCGACGACACGGTCGGCGTTCGCACCGGCCGTACGGCGGAAAAGCGCGCCGTCGTCGGCATGGATAGCAACGACGACAGGTCCAATCTTCGGATGCGTCAGAAAGGCGCCGAGCGTGCGTGCAATAACGGCGCCGCCGCCAATTTGCTGGTACTGCTTTGGCCCATTGGCCTGTCCGGCGCGCGCGCCGCGGCCGGCAGCAACGATGACCACGGCGACCTTGTCGTCCGCAGCTTGCTTTTCGCTCACATCTCTCATGCCGAGACGCTTAACCCATGATCCCGAAAAGTGGTATCGCTTTTGAAAGACCCAGGATTGATGCGGTGCGGCGATCCGTTTTTTTTCCCAAATGCGCCTTAATGTCACGACATTGCGCGTTGCACATTGCCGTCGTTCTGGCTAGAGAATGTGCAGCAACCGAAGGTGCTTGGTTTTTGTGCATGCCTGATGTGACCAAATTGGCTTCGCCGCTGGATGTGGGTGGCGTGAGAATCCGCAATCGCGTGTTTCTCGCGCCGATGTCGGGCATTACCGACGAACCGTTCCGGCAGCGCGCCCATGCCCATGGCGCCGGGCTGGTTGTATCGGAAATGGTGGCGAGCGGTGAGCTTGCAAAGGGCAGGGCTGGTTCGGGCCTGCGCATCCGTCATTCCGGGCTGCCTGTTCACATCGTCCAGCTTGCCGGCCGCGAGGCGGTGCACATGGCCGAGGGCGCGCGAATCGCGGCCGGCGAGGGCGCCGACATCATCGACATCAACATGGGCTGTCCGGCCAAGAAGGTGACGGGCGGCTATGCCGGTTCGGCACTGATGCGAGACCTCGACCACGCGCTGTCGCTGATCGAAGCGGTGGTCGGCGCGGTCAACGTGCCGGTCACGGTCAAGATGCGGCTCGGCTGGGACGAAGGTGCGCTCAACGCGCCGATGCTGGCGCGACGCGCCGAGCAGGCCGGGGTGATGATGGTGACGGTACACGGCCGGACACGTTGTCAGTTCTACCAGGGCAAGGCCGACTGGCGTGCCATCGCACGCGTCAAGAAGGCGGTCTCTATCCCGGTCGTTGCCAATGGCGATGTCGGCTCGCCGGCAGAGGCCGCGTCGATCCTCGAGCAGTCTGGCGCCGACGCGGTGATGGTCGGCCGCGCGCACTATGGCGCGCCGTGGACGGCCGGCAGCATTGTAGCGGCCGCGCTGGCCGAGCCGGTATCCAGCATGCCGGAAAGCCCGCAAGCGCTGGCCGACTACGTCATTGCCCATTACGAAGACATGCTGGCGCTCTATGGCGTGGAAAGCGGAGTGCGCCAGGCGCGCAAGCATCTCGGCTGGTATCTCGACCGCCACGCCGGCGGCACAAGCGACGACCGGCGCAAGACCATACTCACGTCTTTCGAGCCTGGGCGTGTCATTGCGTTGCTGCGCGACATGTTTTCAACCGCTCCCGAAGCGGCGAACCTGCGGAGTGCGGCATGAACGCCACCGTCACACAGAGCACGGATATGGCGGACGCCGCGCATATTGTGCTCAACACCATTCGCCGGCCGGTAATCATGGTCGATCCGCAAGGTTTCATCACCTTCGCCAATGCCGATGCCGAGGATTTTTTCCGGTCGAGCGCCACGATGCTCGCCCGCAACACGCTGCACAAGCTCATTCCTTTCGGCAGCCCGCTGCTGACGCTTGTCGACCAGGTGCGCGAGCGCCGGGCACCGGTCAACGAATACCGGGTCGACGTGTCGTCGCCACGTCTCGGCATCGAGAAGGTGGTCGACCTCTACGTCGCACCAGTGACGGAATTTCCAGGCTCGGTCGTGGTGATGTTCCAGGAACGCTCAATGGCCGACAAGATCGACCGGCAGATGACGCATCGCGGTGCGGCACGCTCGGTCACCGGCCTCGCCGCGATGCTTGCCCATGAGATCAAGAACCCGCTGTCCGGCATTCGTGGTGCTGCGCAGTTGCTAGAGCTGTCGGCGTCCGACGAGGATCGCGCACTGACCAGGCTGATCACCGACGAGACCGACCGCATTGTCTCGCTGGTCGACCGCATGGAGGTGTTTTCCGACGAACGGCCGATCGACCGCTACCCCGTCAACATCCATGTCGTGCTCGACCATGTCAAGGCAATCGCCAAGAACGGTTTTGCCAAGCGAATCAAGATATTGGAGGACTATGATCCATCATTGCCTCCGGTTTTTGCCAATCGCGACCAGCTCATCCAGGTGTTTCTCAATCTGGTAAAAAATGCCGCCGAGGCGATCGGCAGTGATCCGCAGGGCGAGATCATGCTATCGACCGCCTTCCGTCCGGGCATCCGTGTTTCCGTACCCGGGACCCAGGACCGCGTATCGCTGCCATTGGAATTCTGCGTGCGTGACAACGGTTCGGGTGTTTCCGAAGACATCCTGCCGATCCTATTCGATCCTTTCATCACTACCAAGCCGAACGGCTCCGGTCTCGGTCTGGCGCTGGTCGCAAAGATCGTCGGCGAGCATGGCGGCATCATTGAATGCGAATCGACCCCGCGCGGCACCACTTTCCGCATCCTGATGCCGGCGTGGAAAGAAACCCAGTTTGGCACCGACGACGACGGTGAAGGAGACCGCAAATGACCGTTCGCGGCAATATTCTCGTCGCCGACGATGATGCGGCCATCCGCACTGTCCTCAACCAGGCGCTTTCGCGCGTCGGCCATGACGTGCGCGTCACGTCCAACGCTTCGACGCTGTGGCGCTGGGTTGCGGCGGGCGAGGGCGATCTGGTTATCACCGATGTTGTCATGCCTGACGAGAACGCCTTCGACATGCTGCCGCGCATCAAGAAGGCGCGACCGGAACTGCCGGTCATCGTCATGAGTGCGCAGAACACGTTCATGACAGCAATTCGTGCCTCCGAAACCGGGGCCTACGAGTATCTGCCGAAACCGTTCGACCTGACGGAGCTGCTTAACATCGTCAACCGCGCTCTTTCCGAGCCGCGGCGGCCGAAGATCGATACGCGGGCCGACGAGCCGCCGGAAACGATGCCGCTGGTCGGCCGCTCGGCGGCCATGCAGGACATCTACCGCATGCTGGCGCGCATGATGCAGACCGACCTGACGGTCATGATCAGCGGCGAGTCGGGTACCGGCAAGGAACTGGTGGCGCGCGCGCTGCATGAGTACGGCCGCCGCCGAGGCGGTCCGTTCGTCGCTATCAACATGGCGGCGATCCCGCGCGACCTAATCGAATCGGAGTTGTTCGGGCACGAGAAGGGCGCCTTTACCGGCGCGCAGAATCGCTCCACCGGCCGTTTCGAGCAGGCCGAAGGCGGCACGCTCTTCCTCGACGAGATCGGTGATATGCCGATGGAAGCGCAGACGCGGCTGCTGCGTGTATTGCAGCAGGGCGAATACACCACGGTCGGCGGCCGCACGCCAATCAAGACCGACGTGCGCATCGTCGCTGCCACCAACAAGGACCTGCGCACACTGATCAATCAAGGGCTTTTCCGCGAGGACCTGTTCTACCGGTTGAACGTTGTGCCGCTCAGGCTGCCGGCGCTGCGCGAGCGGTCGGAGGACATTCCGGACCTCGTCCGCCACTTCTTTAAGCTCGGCGTCAGTGAAGGCTTGCAGACCAAGCGCATTTCCACCGGCGGCATCGAGCTGATGAAGCGCTACCCATGGCCCGGTAATGTGCGCGAACTCGAAAACCTCATTCGCAGGCTGGCCGCACTGTATTCGCAGGACGAGATTTCCGCCGAGATCATCGAGGCGGAGTTGAAGACCGGCGAAAGGCCTGTCGTTCCAGGTGGCGGCAACCTCATTCCCGACGACCTTTCCATCGGCCAGGCGGTGGAGCATTTCCTGCAACGCTATTTTGCCTCGTTTGCCGGCGACCTGCCCCCGGCCGGGCTCTATCAGCGAATCCTCTCCGAGGTCGAATATCCGCTGGTCCTCGCCTCGATGACCGCAACGCGCGGTAACCAGATCAAGGCTGCCGAATTGCTGGGGCTCAACCGCAACACGCTGCGCAAGAAGATTCGCGAACTCGGCGTCAACGTCTACAAATCGTCCAGGCAGGTCTAGACGAATCCCTTTACGAGCGCTTTCCAGGGGATCGATTGCCGAAAGATTTCCGTCTCGGCCACACTTGTTGCATAATCGCCACAATGCGTTGCATACATCCGACGCAATCACTGGCTCTAGACGGCGACATGGCCCTGCACGCACCGACACTGAGCAAAT
Source organism: Mesorhizobium sp. M0340 (assembly GCF_040321535.1). Taxonomy (NCBI): domain Bacteria; kingdom Pseudomonadati; phylum Pseudomonadota; class Alphaproteobacteria; order Hyphomicrobiales; family Phyllobacteriaceae; genus Mesorhizobium; species Mesorhizobium sp. M0340. The sequence goes on from NZ_JAMYRR010000006.1 coordinate 70,788, forward strand.
CGCCTTTCAGCAATACGGGCGCGCGAGACGGTCGCCGGCTGCTTGCGCTGCCGGGCGTGATCGCCATTGCCGGTGCGCTGGTGACGGCGGCGATCTCCTTCGCCATTCTGGTCGGCGCGACGCCGATCACGCCCGACGCGAGGACGACGCTGGCGCTGATTGCGCTTAATGCGGCGTTCGTCCTGTTTCTGATCTTGCTGGTCGGCCGCGAGGTGCATCGTATCCTGATGGCACGACGGCATGGCAAGGCCGCGTCGCGCCTGCATGTGCGCATAGTGGCGATGTTTGCGCTGGTCGCCGCCATCCCCGCGATCATGGTGGCGATCATCGCGTCGATCACGCTCGACATCGGCCTCGACCGCTGGTTCGAGATCCGCACCAAGACGATCGTCAATTCGTCGTTGTCGATCGCTGACGCCTATGTGCAGGAAAACGCGCGAAATCTTCAGGGCACGACGTTGTCGATGGCTTACGACCTCGACGCTTCGCGCACGCTTTACGGCCTCGATCGTACCGGTTTCCTCGACCTCATGAACAAGGAGGCGGTGGGTCGCTCGCTGGCGCACGCGGCACTCATCAAGCCCGATGGTTCCTTCGTCATGAGCGCCAAGACCGACGCGGACTTTGCCATGCCGGAGCCGCCTGAGGGCGCCGTGGCAAGCGCTGCCGACGGCAAGCCGGTGCTGATAGAACCGCGCACCCGCAACATCATGGGTGCCATCGTCAAGCTGCGCGAGATCGACGGCCTCTATCTCTACACCATCCGCCTCGTCGATCCCGAGGTGATCAAGGCGCGGCAGATCGTCAAATCCAACACCGCCGAATATCGCGGTCTCGAAGACAATCGCCGCACCTCGCAAGTGGCTTTCGCGCTTCCCTATCTGTCGCTGACGCTGATCATCGTCCTGTCCGCCATCTGGACCGGCATTGCGGTGGCCGACCGCCTGGTGCGGCCGATTCGTCAGCTCATCGGCGCGGCCGACGAGGTCGCTACCGGCAATCTCGACGTAGCCGTGCCTGTCCGCCCCTCCGACGGTGACGTCGCCTCGCTCGGCGACACCTTCAACAAGATGCTGATGGAGCTCAGATCGCAGCGCAACGAGATCCTGTCGGCCAAGGATTTGATCGACGAGCGGCGGCGCTTTTCGGAGGCGGTGCTTGCCGGCGTCACCGCCGGGGTCATCGGCGTCGATCCATATGGCATCGTCACCATCGTCAACCGTTCGGCCGAAACGATGCTGGCCATATCCGCGCCGGCAGCGCTTGGGCAGAACCTTTCCGCGGTGCTGCCGCATGTCGGCCGCGTTTTCGAGATCGGCCGCAAATCGGGCAAGCCGGTCTATCGCGAACAGGTCACCTTCTATCGTGCCGGCACCGAGCGAACCTTCAACGTGCAGATCACGATTGAAGCCGGCGACGACGGTTCGGAGGATAAGTCCTACGTCGTGACAGTCGACGACATTACCGATCTGGTCCAGGCACAGCGTTCCTCTGCATGGGCCGACGTGGCGCGGCGCATCGCCCACGAGATCAAGAACCCGCTGACGCCGATCCAGCTTTCGGCCGAGCGCATCAAGCGTCGTTACGGCAAGGTCATCACCGAGGACCGTGAGGTTTTCGATCAATGCACCGACACCATCATCCGGCAAGTGGAGGACATCGGCCGCATGGTCGACGAGTTCTCGGCGTTCGCCCGCATGCCGAAACCGGAAATGAAGGCAATCGATCTGCGCGATTCGTTGCGCGAGGCCTCGTTCCTGGTCGAAGTAAGCCGCGCCGACATCACCTTCGAGCGCGTCTTCGGCAATGAGCCGCTCAAAGGCACGTTCGACAGCCGCCTGATGGCGCAGGCGTTCGGCAACGTCATCAAGAATGCCGCCGAAGCCATCGACGGCCTTGATGCAGAGGATCGTCCGCACGGCATAATCCGGATTCAAGCCGGGCGTCAGAATGGCGCGATTCGAATCGACGTCATCGACAACGGCAGGGGCTTGCCGCGCGAAAACCGGCAGCGCTTGCTCGAGCCTTACATGACGACACGCGAGAAAGGCACCGGGCTTGGCCTCGCTATCGTCAAGAAGATCGTGGAGGACCATGGCGGGCGACTCGAATTGCACGATGCACCAGCGGACTTCCACGATGGGCGGGGTGCAATGATCAGCATCATCCTGCCGGTTGCCGCCACAGTTCCGATACGCGGCGAGGGCAAGACGGAACACGAAAAAGAAACTGAAAAGGTCGGTAATGGCGTCTGATATTCTCATCGTCGATGACGAGGAAGACATCCGCGAACTCGTCGCCGGTATCCTGAGCGACGAAGGTCACGAAACACGCACGGCGTTTGACGCCGACAGCGCGCTGGCGGCGGTCGCCGACCGAGCACCCCGGCTGATCTTCCTCGACATCTGGCTGCAGGGTTCGCGGCTCGATGGCCTCGCTCTGCTGGACGAGATCAAGACGATGCACCCGAACCTGCCGGTGGTGATGATCTCGGGCCACGGCAATATCGAAACGGCGGTCTCGGCCATCCGCCGCGGCGCCTATGATTTTATCGAAAAGCCGTTCAAGGCCGACAGGCTGATCCTTATTGCCGAACGGGCGCTTGAAACGTCCAAATTGAGACGCGAGGTTTCGGATCTCAAGTTGCGCAGCGGCGAGACTTTCGACCTCATCGGCATGTCGTCGGCAATGAGCCAATTGCGCCAGACCATCGAGCGCGTCGCGCCGACCAACAGCCGGGTCATGATTATCGGCCCCTCCGGCTCGGGCAAGGAACTGGCGGCGCGCGCCATCCACGCACTGTCGGCGCGCAAGAGTGCACCTTTTGTGACGCTGAGCGCCGCCAACATCACGCCAGAGCGTATGGAGATCGAGCTGTTCGGCACCGAATCGAACGGCGTCGAACGCAAGGTCGGCGCGCTGGAGGAAGCCCATCGCGGCATTCTCTACATCGATGAAGTGGCCGACATGCCGCGCGAGACGCAAAACAAGATCCTGCGCGTGCTGGTCGAACAGCAGTTCGAGCGGGTAGGGGGCACCAAGCGGGTCAAGGTCGACGTGCGCATCATCTCGTCGACCTCGCAGAACCTCGAAGCCATGATCGCCGACGGCCGTTTCCGTGAGGACCTTTATCATCGCCTGGCCGTGGTTCCGGTCATGGTGCCAGGACTGGCCGAGCGTCGCGAGGACATTCCTTATCTGGTCGACAATTTCATGAAGCAGATCGCTCGCCAGGCCGGCATCAAGCCGCGCCGCATCGGCGACGACGCGCTGGCGGTGCTGCAGGCGCACAACTGGCCGGGCAACGTTCGGCAGTTGCGAAACAATGTCGAGCGTCTGATGATCCTGGCGCGTGGCGACGATGTCGATGCGCCGATCACCGCCGACCTCTTGCCTGCCGAGATCGGCGACGTCATGCCGCGCACTCCAAACAAGTCCGATCAGCACATAATGGCGCTGCCGCTGCGTGAAGCACGCGAACAATTCGAAAAGGATTATCTGATCGCCCAGATCAACCGTTTTGGCGGCAACATCTCGAAGACGGCAGAGTTTATCGGCATGGAACGCTCTGCATTGCACCGCAAGCTGAAGTCGCTGGGCGTCTGACAGCCAAACCAGTCGTGGCCCACGCAATTATCGGTTACGGCGGTCTTGGAATCGCTTAAGAAAGCTGGGACTTCTTCAGGGATTAGCCATGCCGCGCATTGCCTATGTGAACGGGCGCTATGTCGCTCACGCCGAAGCTTCCGTGCATATCGAAGACCGTGGCTATCAATTCGCCGACGGCGTCTACGAGGTCTGCGAGGTGGCACGAGGCTTCATCGTCGACATGCCGCGCCATCTCGCTCGATTGAACCGCTCACTTACCGAACTCTCGATCGATTGGCCGATCACGCGCGGCGTGCTGCCGCTCGTCATGCGCGAGGTGGTGCGCCGCAACCATGTCGTCGACGGTCTGGTCTACGTCCAGGTGACACGCGGCGTCGCCAGCCGCGAGTTTTTCTTCCCGCCGGCGGGCACGAAGCCGTCGCTGGTGGTGATCGCGAAAAAAGCCGATCCTGCAGTTGCCGCGAAGCGGGCCGAGAGCGGGATCCGGGTCATCACGGTGCCGGAGAACCGATGGGATCGGGTCGATATCAAGTCGGTCGGCCTGCTGCCGAACGTGCTGGCCAAGCAGAAAGCCAAGGAAGCCGGCGCTCAGGAGGCCTGGTTCGTTGATGTTGACGGTACCGTCAAGGAAGGTGGATCGTCGAACGCGTGGATCATCACCAGGGACGGCGTGCTGGTGACACGGCCCGCCGAGCACGGCATCCTGCGCGGCATCACCCGCACGACGCTGTTCGATGTCGCCGCCAAGCTCGGCCTGAAGATTGAGGAGCGCGGCTTTTCGGTTGCCGAAGCCAAGGCCGCGCGCGAGGTTTTCATCAGCTCTGCAACCACGATTGCCATGCCGGTGGTGGCGATCGATGGCGCTCCCGTCGCCAACGGCCACCCGGGCTCGATAACAGTTTCATTACGGCAGGCCTTTTTTGACGTTGCGGAAAAAAGTCCAGCCTGATAACCGCACAGATGGAATGAACATCAATATATCTCGTTCTGCTTGTCGTTACTGACGGCAAGATGGTGTTTGCGTGCTTGACATGTGCCGGCTAATTTGGCGCATTGGCCTGCAAACCGAAGGGGATCGGCGAAAGACAAGAACAATGGCGGAACGATCGCAAAATCTTCAGGACCTGTTCCTGAATTCAGTTCGCAAGAGCAAAAACCCACTCACCATCTTTCTCATCAACGGCGTGAAGCTGACCGGCGTGGTCACTTCGTTCGATAATTTCTGCGTTCTGCTGCGTCGCGACGGCCATTCCCAGCTTGTCTACAAGCACGCTATTTCCACGATTATGCCGAGCCAGCCGGTTCAAATGTTCGATGGTGAGGAAAGCCAGGGCGCCTGATTGGCACGTGAGAAAGACGCGGACCGCAGCGTTCGCGGAAAACCAGCACATCAGACCGGGACAGAGGCCAACGGTCGGACCCGGGCGGTGGTCATCGTGCCGGTGCTTACCCGGCAGCCGCGTGGCGACGACGATACCAATCGTCCGCGCCTGACCCGTTCCGCCGAGGCCCGTCGCGACGAGGCGGTCGGCCTCGCCAGCGCCATCGACCTTGACTTGGTCCACACGGCGGTGGTGACCGTCAATGATCCACGTCCGGCGACCCTGCTCGGCAGCGGCAAGGTCGCGGAGTTCGCCGAGATCGTCAAAGAGGGCCACGCGGAAGTGGTCATTGTCGATCATCCGCTGACCCCGGTACAGCAGCGCAACCTCGAAAAAGAGTTGAACGCCAAGGTGCTCGACCGCACCGGGCTGATCCTGGAGATTTTCGGCGAGCGCGCCCGCACCAAGGAAGGCACGCTGCAGGTCGACCTTGCCCATCTCAACTACCAGAAGGGCCGCCTTGTCCGAAGCTGGACCCACCTCGAGCGCCAGCGCGGCGGCGCCGGCTTTCTCGGCGGTCCTGGCGAGACCCAGATCGAGTCGGATCGGCGTGTGCTGCAGGACAAGATCACCAAGCTGAAGCACGAGCTCGAAACCGTGCGCCGCACCCGCGACCTGCACCGCGCCAAGCGCAAGAAGGTGCCATTTCCGGTGGTGGCGATCGTCGGCTACACCAATGCCGGCAAGTCGACGCTGTTCAACCGGCTGACCGGAGCAGGGGTGCTGGCCGAAGACATGCTGTTTGCCACGCTCGACCCGACGCTGCGCCGCGTGCACCTGCCGCACGGTACGCCGATCATCCTTTCCGATACGGTCGGCTTCATTTCCGACCTGCCAACGCATCTGGTCGCGGCCTTCAGGGCGACGCTGGAGGAAGTGGTCGAGGCAGACCTCGTCATTCATCTGCGCGACATCTCCGATCCCGATACGGCCGCGCAGGCCGAAGATGTCGAGCGCATCCTTGCCGATCTCGGCGTCGATGCCCGCGATAGCAAGCGAGTCATCGAAGTATGGAACAAGATCGACCGACTCGACGAGGGCAACCGGGCGCGGCTGCTTGCTGATGGTGCTGACGGCAAGAAGGCGCCGCCAATCGCCATATCGGCGGTGACCGGCGAGGGCATCGATGCGCTGAAGGCGATCATCGAGACGATGATGTCGGGCGAACTGGAGACGTTCACCGTCACGCTCAAGCCCGACCAACTCGCCGTCGTCGACTGGCTTTACCGCAACGGCGACATCGCCTCGCGTGATGACAATGAGGATGGCAGCGTGACCATCGCGCTCAAGGCCACGCATAGCGCCAGGCAGGAGATCGAAAGCCGATTGCGCCGTCAAAACAACGGGTAGGGGCCTACTTTGCGCTTTTCGCTTGCTGCCAGAGCGCTTCCATCTCGTCCAGCGTCGCTTCTTCGAGGCTGTTTCCCGACGCTTGCAGCGTCCGCTCGACATAGTGGAAGCGCGATCGGAATTTTTCGTTGGTGCCGCTGAGTGCCGCTTCGGAATCAGTTTTGAGGTGCCGGCCGAGATTGACGACCGCAAACAGCATGTCGCCGAACTCATCCTTGATCGGCGCGCTGTCGCCTTTGGCCAGCGCTTCGCGCAATTCGCCGATCTCCTCCTCTATCTTTTCGAGGATCGGTGCCGCCTCGCTCCAGTCGAAGCCGACGCGAGCGGCCTTTTCCTGCAGCTTGAGCGCCCGGGTCAGCGCGGGCAGCGCGACCGGCACGCTGTCGAGAAAGCCCTTGCCATGGTCTTCCGGGTCGAGCCCACGGGTGAGGCGCGCACTGCGCTTCTCCGCCTTTTCCTCTGCCTTGATCTTTTCCCACATGCCCTTGGCCATGCCGGCGCTGCGCGCCTTGTCGTCGCCGAAGACATGGGGATGGCGGCGGATCATTTTTGTGGTGATGGCCTGGACCACATCGCCGAATGAAAATTCGCCGGCCTCCTCGGCCATTTGCGCGTGGTAGACCACTTGCAGCAGGAGATCGCCAAGCTCGTCCCGCAGATCGTCGAGGTCGCCGCGCGCAATGGCGTCCGCCACTTCGTAGGCTTCCTCGATCGTGTATGGCGCGATTGTCGAAAAGTCCTGCTCGATATCCCACGGGCAACCGGTTTCCGGCGCCCGCAGCGCTGCCATGATCTCGATCAGCCGGGAAATGTCTTTCGAGGGTTTCATCTGGGAAACGCTATCCTGTACACGGCTATGCGGCCAACGGCTTCAGCCGGTGAGGGCGCCTTGTCCACAGATGGGCCGCCAGACAATGATACGAAAGTGGAAGCCGGTTTCCGGAAGATCCTAGTTAGCAAAAGCATCAGTCGACCACGGAAACGATCGCCTTGGCGAGCGCATCCATGCCGTCCTCGGGCAGGCCAGCAATGTTGATGCGGCTGTCGCCGACCATGTAGATGCCATGCTCGGCGCGCAGCCGCTCGACTTGCGCTTCCGACAGGCCAAGCCGGGAAAACATGCCGCGATGGCTGGCGACGAAATCGAAACGGCCGGAGTTGGACTGCCGCCGGAGCGCCTCGGCGAACTGGACGCGCAGCCGCAGCATGCGCAGCCGCATCTCTTCAAGCTCTGCCTCCCAATCGGAACGCAATGCGGAGTCTTCGAGCACGATGCGCACCGCCGCCGCGCCGTGGTCCGGCGGCATCGAATACATGGCACGTGCCGCCGACAGCATCTGGCCCATCGCCAAATCCGCCTGCGCGCCGTCTTTCGCCATGATCAGCGCTGCACCGACTCGGTCGCGATAGACGGCAAAGTTCTTCGAGCAGCTCGAGGCAACGACCATTTCCGGAACTTTTGCCGCCAGAAGGCGCAAGCCAGCGGCATCCGCATCAAGCCCGTCGCCAAAGCCCTGATAGGCGATGTCGACAAAGGGCAGCAGGCCGCGCTCAACGGCAAGATCGGCAATGGCAGCCCATTGCGGGATGTCTAAATTGGCGCCCGTCGGGTTATGGCAACAGCCATGCAACAATACGACGTCGCCAGGATTCGCGGTTCTCAATGCATTCAGCATGTCGTCGAAGCGAACCGCACCAGAAGCAGCGTCGAAATAGGGATATTCGCGTGTCTGCAGGCCAGCGGCGCGCATCACCGGCGTGTGGTTCGGCCATGTCGGATCCGACAGCCAGACCATCGCGTCGGTGCGGGTCCTTTTCAGCAGCTCTGCCACCAGCCGCAGCGCGCCGGAGCCGCCGGGCGCCTGTGCCGCACGAATGCGCGTCATGTCGGCGGCTGGGCCGAACACCAACCTGGCTATCGCCGCGTTGAAGGCGGTATCCCCGGCAAGGCCGAGATAGGTCTTGGTATCCTGGCCGTGCAGCAACCGCTTTTCGGCTTCGCGCACCGCGCGCATCACCGGCGTCTTGCCGTCGCGATCCTTATAGACGCCGACCCCGAGATCGACCTTGTCGGGACGCGGGTCGGCGCGATAGAGGCCGATCAAGGCCAGGATCTTGTCGGCAGGCGCGGGCTGGAGATTTTCGAACATCGATAAGTTTCCGTTGGCGGCGGAGTGATACGCAAACCGGCCGTGCTTTGCCAGCAGTTTCATATGCGCCAACTCGGCGTCGGTTTGTCTCGAGGGCGGCCGATACTATCTGCCGGGCGAGGGCAGGCGCGAGATCTCCCAGAGAGAGCGCGGCGAGCCGAAAAATTCGGGGAGAGCGGGATTAAAATTCCGACCTGCTCCGTAAACAGGACATGAAACGGCCGATGCCACGCTTCGACATTCTGGGACAGCTCGGTTCACTGCGCCGCTATGCACGCTCGCTGACACGCGACAGCGCCGATGCAGAGGATCTGGTGCATGATGCGCTGGTGCGTGCCTATGAGCGACGCGGCAGCTTCCGCTCCGGCGGAAACCTTCGCGTATGGCTGCTGTCGATCGTCCACAACGCGTTCATCGATGGCTTGCGATCCCGCAAATCCGAAGCAATGCGCATCGAACAGGCCGGCTATCTCGCCGAGGCCAGCGTCCAGGCTGCGCAGGAACATTCGGTCCGTCTGGCACAGGTGCGCGACGCTTTTTTCACATTGCCGGAAGAGCAACGTTGCGCGCTGCATCTCGTCGCCATCGAGGGGCTCAGCTACAGCGAGGCGGCCGAGGTTAGCGGCGTGCCGCTTGGCACGCTGATGTCGCGCATCGGCAGGGCACGTGCGGCACTCCGCGAGATGGAGGACGCGGCACCGGCACGGGCGAAAGGCCATCTGAAGATCGTCGGAGGTCGATGATGAACCAACTGCGCGATCCCGTGACCGACACCGATCTCGACGCCTATGTCGACGATCAGCTGGACGTGGCGCGTCGCATCGAGGTCGAGGCGTTCCTTTCGGCCCGCCCGGAGGCGGCCGCACGGGTGATGTCCGACCTGCGGATGCGTGACGAATTGCGCGTGGCGCTTGCCGGATCGAAAGGCATGGCGCGGCCCGCGACGGCCGATGCCGCGCGGCGGCTGGAGCGGGGATTGGCGCGCGGCCGCGTCCTTGGTGCTTTGCAGCGAGCGGCGGCAGTCGCTGTCTTCGTCGCTGCCGGCTGGCTTGCGAACGGGCTCATCGGGCCGATATCGGTGACGGAAGTCGTCGCTTCGACCCATCCGCCCGCCTATGTGGAGGACGCGGTCCGGGCGCACCGCACGACGCTCGTGCGCGAGGCGATGTCGTCGCAACCCGAAGCGCCCGGCTACAATGCCGACGAAATTCGCGCCGCGACGGCGATCATTATGCCATCGCTGCCAGCGGACTGGACGGTCCGCGACGTGCAGATCTACCCATCGCAGTTCGGTCCGAGCGTCGAGATGGCTGTCGAGACGAAAGAGATGGGGCTGGTCTCGTTGTTCGCAATCAGGCCCGGGACATTCGACGTCGTCAAGCCGACTGTCGTTCCCTCGGGCGACGTTTCCTCGGCTTATTTCCAGATCGGCGAGGTCGCCTACGCGGTCGTCGCACATAGCGACATCCAAGGCATAGATGTCACGGCCGAAGCGCTCGCCAAGACGCTTTACTGATCGACCTTCAAGAAGGAGAACCACATGAACAATCTCGGATATATCGGGGCCGGAGCCCGAGCCGGAGCCGTCTACGACGAAGGCCTGCGCCGGCACATGCTGCGCGTCTACAACTACATGGGCCTTGGCCTCGTCGTTACGGGCGTGATCGCGTTCGTGGTGGCTTCCACACCCGCGCTTTACGTGCCGATCTTCTCCACACCGCTGAAATGGGTGGTTATGCTGGCACCACTGGCCTTTGTGCTCTTGTTCTCGTTCCGGATGCAGACGATGTCGGCGGCCGGCGCCCAGGCGATGTTCTGGGCATTCTGCGCGGTCATGGGGCTGTCGCTGGCTTCCGTGTTCCTGGTCTTTACCGGCACCAGCATCGCACGCACCTTCTTCATCGCCGCTACCATGTTCGGCGCGACCAGCCTTTACGGGTACACGACCAAACGCGACCTGACGCAGTTCTCGTCGTTCCTGATCATGGGCCTGATCGGCGTGGTAATCGCCAGCATCGTCAATATCTTCCTGGGCTCGACCGCGCTCCAGTTCGCCATCTCCGTGATCGGCATCGCCGTCTTCATCGGCCTCACCGCCTGGGATACCCAGACTATCAAGGAGCAGTATGCGGAAAACTTCGGTGCGGAATCACAGCAGAAGCTCGCTGTCTTCGGTGCATTCTCGCTCTATCTGAACTTCATCAACATCTTCCAACTGCTGTTGAACTTCACCGGCGAGCGCGAATAGCCGGCGTCGGACCACGACCGGAGGCGGATATCATGGACAGAAACGATCAACAGGCGATCGGACACCTCTTCGAGAAGTTGGCAAATGTCGAGCGCCAGGCGCCGCCGCGCGATGCGGAAGCAGAGCGCTTCATCCAGGATCAGATCGGCCGGCAGCCTGGCGCGCCATATTACATGGCCCAGACGATCGTGGTGCAGGAGCAGGCCTTGAACGCAGCTCAGGCGCGCATCGAAGAACTGGAAGAGCAGGCGCAGCAGCCCGCCGGCGGTGGACCGCTCAGCAGCTTCTTCGGCCGCAGCGGCGGCAGGCGCTCGGGCTCGGTTCCGCGGGTAGGGCGCGCCGCCTCCGTTGCAACTGAAGGGCCGCAGGACACGCCACAGCGGGCAGGCGGCGGTTTTCTTGCTGGCGCTGCGCAGACCGCGATGGGCGTGGCCGGCGGAGTGCTGCTCGGCAACGCGATCGCCGGCATGTTTGGCGGCAGCGAAGCGAAGGCCGCTGAACAGCCGACGCCGCAGCCGGACGAAGCCGATCAGGCAGGCGATGCCAGCTCCGACAATGGCGGTGACTTCGGTGATATGGAGTTCTGACGAGCGACCCAGACTGTGCCTGTGCCGGCGCTGGTGACGATTGCGGGTCAGCATAGGCGAGATGGCGAGGGCAGCATCCGGGAAGCGAGCCCTCGCCGGCGGCTAATAGCCCAGGCGCTTCAGTTCAGTCTTGACCGCTGCGATCGTCTTGAAGCGGAAGTGCTTCGTTGTGCCGTCGCGCCAATGGCAGTCGCATGTGGCGTCGAACTTCCGGCTCGCTTTCAATTGAGTCAGCGCCTTCTGGCCTGGCTTGGGGCCATCGAAGATGCGAACTTCGTAGAGCGTCCCTTCGACATCGTAGTGCATCTGAGCCCAGGAAAGTATCACGATCAGTTCCTTTGCCGGGTCGTGGTCGGCGTTGGCGAGGCCGAGCGCTATGTCCGGCGTGTCACCCTCCTGTTCACCGATCGTGACCTGGATTGCGCGATATCTGTTGTCAGCTAGCCGTTGCAGCGCGACGAGCGGGCGTTCCGGATAGTCCTCAGCGGTCTGGTAATCGACGAAGAGTGTCTGAAGGCCGCTCCAGCTCACGGCTGTGGTGTGCGGATCAGCATTGTCGGCGAACCCGACAACACGTTTGGCGAAAGCCAGGTCGTTCTCGCCTGGCGCACGATCAAGGTCCTGCGCTCGCGCGCCAGTGAGCACGCAGGCGAGGGTGAGGACGAAACTTGTGAAGAGCCCAAGTCGCTTCATGATTCGCAACCGTAGCATGCCGGTTGCGAATCTTCGCGCCTGGCCGGCAGCCGATGAAATCTTGTCTGGCCATCATGCGTGAGTAAGCCGGCTTTCAAACTTGACGGACGATGGTGCCGATTACATTGACGAGAAGGCGTGCGGCGGTCATCGCCGACAGGCCGTCAATGTCGGCGGGAGGATAGAGCTCGACAAGGTCGAATCCTGCGATCTTGGCCCGCCTGCCGAGGCCCGCGATCAGGTCGATCACTTGCGTATAGGTGAGGCCGCCAGGTGTACGCGCAGCTACGCCAGGCATGATACCGGGATCGAGGCCATCGCAGTCGAGCGTGATGACGATCCGCGCTCCTTCCGGAATGTATCGGAGAGCGGCTTCGACGCCCTGGGCGTGAACCTCGCGGGCGGTCACGAAACGGCTGCCATAGCGCCGCGCAGCTTCGATTTCGGTGATGCGTGCGCTACCGACGCCACGGATGCCGACCTGCACGATGCCGGCAACATGCTGCATCTCGCTCGCCCGGCGCATCGGGTTCGAATAGCCGTATCGTTCGCCATGCAACTCGTCGCGCCAGTCGATATGGGCGTCGATCTGCAGGATCCAGACCGGGCCGTGATCCGCAAATCCGGCGAGGAAGGGAATGGGCACGGAGTCGTCGCCGCCGAGCAGGATCGGCACGGCCGGCAATGCCAGGACCTCGCGCGTCTTCGCCTCGATCTTGGCCCGGTTGCCGGCATTGTCATGCATGGTGGTCGGGATGTTGCCGGTATCGATGCAGCAGATCGGCCTGCCGTCGAACAGCGGGCCACCAAGATCGAAATCCCAGTGCTCGATGAGCGTGGCATCGACCCGGCTTGCAGCGCGGATGGCGTCGGCTGCCAAGGCATAGCCATGACTGTCCTCGCTGGGATACGTGCTGCCGTGACCGGCTCCGAAGATCACCGCACGAGGCATGCGGCCATCGGCGAGGTGATCGGGAAAGCCGAGAAAGTGGGTCATTTGCTGGTTGTAACGCTGCGGTTCGTCAGACGCACGACAAATGTCGCATCTCTAATTTGCTCAACCGTCGCATTCCTAAAATGGCTGCTACAAGCTTCAGTCGCATAAGATAGGTTATGGAACTGAAATGGCGGATAAGAATGTGGCGTGGAAGTGGCACCAGCGAGCCGCTGGGCCGGCTTTAGAGCGAGAATTGGTTCACGCACCTTGCGAGATCCCACTCAGAAACCCAGCCGTAAAAACTTGGTCCTTCACGCTGATTCGTAAGGGATTTCGATCGTCATGCCGTCATAAGCAGGCTCGACGTTGGCCGGCGTCTCGGCCATTACCGTGGCGTAGTCGAGTGGCACATGCATATGCGTCAGCACCGCGTTCTTCGGCGCCAGTCTTTCGATCCAGCCAAGCGCCTGGCCAAGCGACAGATGGCTCGGATGGACGGTGTATTGCAGCGCGTCGATGACCAGCACGTCCAACCCGCGCAAGCGCTCGGCGGTCGCGTCCGGAAAGTCGCTGACATCAGGGCAATAAGCCAGCCCGCCGATGCGGAAACCCAGCGAGGTGATGTCGCCATGAAGCTGCAGCAGCGGTTCTAGGGTGAGGGCGCCGCCCTCGCCCTCGATCACCACCGGCCTGTCGTGGTCGATGATATGGGCGTTGACGATCGGCGGATACGAACTGCCTTTCGGTGTTTCGAAACAGTAGCGGAACGCCTCGCGTAAGCGCAGCATGGTGGCCTGATCGGCATGGATGTCGATCCGGTGGCGCTGCTCCAGTACGAAGCCGCGCAAATCGTCGATGCCGTGGATATGGTCGGCATGCGGATGTGTGTAGACCACCGCATCGATGCGCCTGACCGATGCCAGCAGCATCTGCTCGCGGAAATCCGGGCCGGTGTCGATGACGACTGTGGTCCGGACGCCATTCGCCGCGATCCGCTCGACGAGCGCTGCGGTGCGCGTGCGCCGGTTCCGGGGGTTCGCGGGATCGCAATTGCCCCAATCGCCGGTGATGCGTGGCGTACCCGGCGATGAGCCGCAGCCGAGGACGGTAAGACGTAACCGGTCGCTCATACGTCAGGCGCCCGGCGCGGCATTTTCCTGAACAGCCGGAAGAAATTATCCGTGGTGATATCAGCGATTTCGGCCTCGCTGAAGCCGATCGTCTCGGCCAGCACCTTGGCTGTATGCGCAACATAGGCGGGCTCATTGCGCTTGCCGCGAAACGGAATCGGCGCAAGGTATGGCGCGTCGGTTTCGACCAGCAGACGGTCGCGCGGCACATCGGCGGCGACGGCGCGCAGCTCGGCGGAGTTCTTGAAGGTCAGGATACCGGAAAACGAAACGTAGCCGCCGAGCGCAACACCGATCTCGGCTAGCCTGCGCCCAGACGAAAAACAGTGCAGGATGAAGGGGAAGGCGCCCTTCCCTGTTTCTTCTTCGAGGATGTCAGCCATGTCGTCGTCGGCGTCGCGCGAATGGATGACCAGCGGCAGACCGGTCACGCGCGCCGCGGCGATGTGGGTGCGAAAGCCCTGAGCCTGTGCGTCGCGCGGCGCATGATCGTAGAAATAGTCGAGCCCGGCCTCGCCGATCGCCACCACTTTGCGATGAGCAGAGAGCCGCACCAGATCATCGACAGTGACGTCAAGCTCTTCCGCCGCATTGTGCGGATGGGTGCCCACCGAGCAATAGACCTCATCGAAAGTCTCTGCAATCTCAAGCACTTGGCTAAATCGCCTCACCCTCGTCGAGATCGTCACCATACGGCCGACGCCGGCCGCGAGGGCGCGGGCGACGATGGTCGCCCGCTCTTCGGCGAAATCCGGAAAGTCGAGATGGCAGTGACTGTCGACCAGCATCAGGCGCTTGTATCCGTTTGCTCGACATAGCGAGGAAATACTGGTTCCGGCGCCGGCAGTGCCGTACCGGACACCAGCGCATGACGTTCGGCGACATGCGCGAAGTCGCGGCTGTCCGCCGGCACTGCCAAAAGATCGAGCAGCTTTGCCGCCGAGCCTGGAATGAAGGGCTGGCACAGCAATCCGACACGCCGGATCACCTCAGCCGTCGTCCACAGCACCGTTTCCATGCGTGCCGGATCGGTCTTCTTCAGCGCCCATGGCTCCTGCCCAGCGAAATAGCGGTTGGCTTCGGCCACCACGCCAAAGATCGCCGCCAGCGCCAAATGGATGCCCTGGTCGGCCATCGTCCTGCGCGCCGTGACAAGGGCGGCATCTGCCTGATCGAGGATCGCCTGGTCGGCGTCGCTCAATTCGCCACGCTTCGGCACCACGCCGCCGCAGTTCTTGGCGATCATCGACAGCGAGCGCTGCGCCAGATTGCCGAGATCGTTGGCAAGGTCGGCATTGGTGCGGTTGACGATCGCATCATGGCTGTAGCTACCGTCCTGACCGAACGGCACTTCTCGCAGGAAGAAATAGCGCACCTGGTCGAGACCGTAGTGCTCAATCATGGCGAACGGGTCGATGACGTTGCCGACCGACTTCGACATTTTCTCGCCGCGGTTGAACAGAAAACCATGCGCGAACACGCGCTTCGGCAATTCGATGCCAGCCGACATCAGGAAAGCCGGCCAGTAGACCGCGTGAAAGCGCACGATATCCTTGCCGATGACATGGACGTTTGCCGGCCAGAAAGACCATCTCTCGCTGGCCGGATCGGGATAACCGGCGGCGGTGATGTAGTTGGTCAGTGCATCGACCCAGACATACATCACATGCTTGTCGTCGCCGGGGACCGGCACGCCCCAGTTAAACGTGGTCCGCGAGATGGACAGATCCCTGAGGCCGGATTTGACGAAGCTGACGATTTCATTGCGCCGCTCCGCCGGCCCGACGAATTCGGGGCTGTTCTCGTACAGTGCGAGCAGCCTGTCCTGATAGGCGGAAAGCCGAAAGAAGTAGCTTTCTTCTTCGGTCCATTCGACAGGCGAGCCGAGCGGTTCGCGGCGCACGCCGTCGTCGCCGACCTTGGTTTCGGCCTCGTCGAAATAGGCTTCCTGCCGCACCGAATACCAGCCGCTGTAGCGGTCGAGGTAAATGTCGCTATTCTCAGCCATGCGTGTCCAGATCGCCTGGCAGGCCTTGTAGTGCCGCTCCTCGGTCGTTCGGATAAAAACGTCGTTCGAGCAGCCGGTCGCTTCGAGCATCGAACGGAAGATCGCCGAATTGCGATCGGCAAGCGCCTTCGGCGTCAGGCCTTCGGCGTCCGCCGTCTGCTGCATCTTCAAGCCGTGCTCGTCGGTCCCCGAGACGAAGAAGACGTCCTTGCCGTCGAGCCGCTGGAAGCGGGCAAGCGTGTCGCTGGCGATCACATTGTAGGCATGGCCGATATGCGGCTTTCCGTTCGGATAGAAGATCGGCGTCGTGACGTAGTATTTTTCGCGTGACATGGATGAGCCGTCATGAATGTCTGAATGAAAGATGTCGCGGTGAGATATCGCATCGAAACGGCAATTGCCATCCGACGCCAATGTGGTGGCTTCGAAGTTCCTGCGATTGATTGGGATCAATGCTCAGGGGCTTCAAAGCCACGCCAGCGGCCGTCACATTCGCATTGCAGAATTCAGGCGGTCGATCATGGTCAGGGCGTGCTGCTTTTTGTCGAGATTGTAGGTCTCGGTTTCAGATATAGCGTTCAAAGCCTCGTGCCAAGTATCCGACAGCGTTTTGGCCCGCGCGAGATCGCCGGCGAGCGCGGCCTGGCTGGCGCCGGCCGACAGCAGGTCGAGCGCGCGGCGATTGAATATCTCGAACGGGATTGCCTGGTCGCGGCCGGCGACCGCCTCGGCAAGACGGTAGGCGCCTGCGACATCCATCTTTTTGGACATCACCAGGGCATCGAGGGTGGCGGCGATTTCAAGCCCGCCATACTGCGTCAACAGGATCGCGTTGCGCGCGCTGCCCCCTGCCCGCTCCGCCAGCGCCGCGCGCGCCGCAGGATCCTCCGGTGGCGGGGGCTCGATGCCATCCAGAACCGCCATCAAGCTCTTGGCATCGAGCGGGGCCAATCGCACCATCTGGCAGCGCGACCGGATCGTCGGCAGCAAACTGCCCGGCGCATGGACGATGAGGATGAACAAGGTGCGCGCGGGTGGCTCTTCAAGATTCTTCAGCAAGGCATTGGCAGCATTGGTGTTCATGTCGTCGGCGGGATCGACGATAACCACCCGGTAGCTGCCGTCGTGCGAGGTCAGCGACAGAAAACGACTGACCTTGCGGATCTCGTCGACCGTGACCACTGTCTTGAAGCTCTTGGTCTTGTCGTTCGCGGGGCGTGTAAGATGCAGAACCGAAGGATGTGCCCCGGTGGCGATCTGGCGAAACAGCGACGAAGCCGGATCTGGAACGGCAAGCCGTTCCGGCGCCTGCTCGAAGGCCGGGTGCTTCAACAGATGATGCGCCAGATGAAAGGCCAGCGTCGCTTTGCCTATGCCCACCGGTCCGGCAAAGATCAGTGCGTGCGGCAGCTTTCCCGAGCGGTAAGCGGTGGCGAGCATGTTGGCCGCCTGCGGGTGACCGACAAGACGCGGCGTCTCGGATGGCTCGGGCACCCCGTCCAGCGTATCGTGCTGTTCCGGCGCGATGCGTTCGAAAATCATACCGGCGCCGCCTGCCTTCTTTGCGCCGGCATCATCCTCTCGAGAGCCGCGAAGACGATGGCGGTAACGACATCCTCCACAGTGTCGAGGTCGGCTGACGCATCGACGACGACGCAGCGTTCGGGTTCAGCTGCGGCGATCGCGAGAAACGCCTCGCGCCGGCGTTGGTGGATGGCCAATGTTTCCTTCTCGAAGCGGTCCGGTCCGTCACTGCTCCCCCGCCGGGCGGTAGCGCGCCTCAGGCCCTCGGCGGGGTCGATATCGAATATCAGCGTCATGTCCGGCACCATGCCGTTGATGGCGACCTTCTCCAATGCGTCCATGAATGCCGGGTCGAGGCCCCCGGTGACGCCCTGGTAGACGCGCGAAGAATCCATGAAACGATCGCAAAGCACGACCGAACCGCGCTCGACCGCCGGCCGGATGACCTGTTCGACATGGTCGGATCGAGCAGCGGCGAAAAGCAACGCTTCCATCTTGGGGCCGAACGGCTCGGCTGCGCCTGAAAGCAGGACATGCCTGACCGCCTCCGCGCCCGGCGAGCCACCCGGCTCACGCGTCACCAGCACATCGTATTTCTTGGCGCGCATCTTCTTTGCCAGCCGCTCGATCTGCGTCGACTTGCCTGCTCCTTCGCCGCCTTCAAAAGTGATGAAAAATCCGCGCGCCAAAGCCTTTGTCCATACTTCGGGGACCGTATAGTCCCGGCGGGAAAAAAGGTCCACCGCGACGGTGCTAACGCAGCCAGCCGACGGCCAGTTCCTTGGCGGCGTCGAGCGCGCGCTGCGGCAGCGAACCGACACCGATCGACTCGGCGGCGAACAGCGGCGTCTCCTGGCTCAGAGTATCGCCGATCCAGACGCGCAGCGTACCGACCGGCTGCCCCTCCTCCACCGGCGCGGCAACCGGTCCGTCATAGACGATCCGGGCGGTGAGCTTGTCGCGGTTGGTGATTGGCAGGAAGATCTGCACCGGTCCTTTTGCCTTTAACGCGACTCCGGACTTCGCGCCGCCAAAGACCTGGGCTTCGCCAACCACTTCGTCCTTGGCGAATATTTCAGTCTTCTCGAAGGAGCGAACGCCCCAGTCGAGCAGCTTTCGCGCTTCCTCAGCACGCTCGCGGTCGTTTGCCAGGCCGCTCATCGCCGCGATCACCCTTGTGCCGTTGTGGCTGGCCGAGCCGACAATGCCGAACCCGGATTGCTCGCTGGCGCCGACCGCGAGCCCGTCTGCGCCTATATCCATGGCCAGCAGCGGATTGCGGTTTCTCTGGGAAATCTTGTTCCAGGTAAAATCCTTCTGGCCGTAATAGCGGTAGAGATCCGGGTAGTTGCGCCAGATATGCAGCGCCAGAAGTGCGAGTTCGCGAACGCTCGTTTGCTGCCCATCTGCCGGCAGACCGGTGGAGTTGACGAAGGTCGATTTCTGCAAGCCGATCTGGCGGGCACGCTCGGTCATCTGCGCCGCGAAGTTTGCCTCGGACCCCGCGATTCCTTCAGCGATGACGATACAGCCGTCATTGGCCGCCTGCACGGTCACGCCCTGGATCAGGTCTTCAAGCCGGATCGTCGACTTGAGTTTCGCGAACATAGTCGATGTCCCCGAAGGAGCGCCGCCCTTGCGCCAGGCGTTTTCGCTCACCACGAAGGTGTCGTCGAGCGTCATGCGCCCCGATTTGATGGCGTTGAAGACCACTTCCATCGTCATCAGCTTGGCCAACGAGGCCGGCGGGATCAACCTGTCGGCGTCCTTGGAAAACAGCACGGTTCCGGTTTCGGCATCGATCATGAAGGCCTGCGCGGCCTTGGTCTCGAAAAGCTGTGCCGAGGCCGGCGCAAGCGAGAGCAGCAGCAGCAGGCCGAGCGCTATAAGCCCAGTGAAAGGGCGAAAAAATTTCATCAGATTCGACCAGTGAGCCGGCGCTCTTGCACGTTGGCAGAAGCTATCAGGCTTTTGCCTGGCGGATCAATCGCGCACGAAAAAACCAGGCAACCCCGAGCTCAGTCGCGTACAGCAAGCGCATCCGGCGCACCATGCGACCACGCTGCCTGCAGCATCTCGTCCAGGCTGCCACGGCCGTCGGCATAGAGGTTGACCGAGTACCAGTCCTTGCCTTCAAGTTCCGAGCGCTGGATTTCGGTCTTGCCGAAGCTGGAAAGCTGGGTCGCCACCTGCTCGGCTTCGGCGGCATCCTCGAACGAACCCGCCGCGACATAGTCCGTGGGCGACCGGGTTGGAGGAGCTTGCCGCTTCCACGATTGAAGAAGCTCGGCGGGCGACATGCCGGTGTCGTCCAGCTCGGCAAACGCGTTGGAGGCGCGCTGCACGCGCTCGTCGGCGTAAGACAGCGACGCCATGGTGAATGGAGATTGCGCCGGCAGGTTGATCTCCGGACGCTCCGGCACGATCGGGCCGAAATCGGGCAGTACAATGTCTCCCGAAGCAGACGCTTGCACCGCTATGACAGGCCCTGCATCGGATCCCTGCCCGGTATTCGTCAGCTGACCGGGGAACGGCACGGCTGCAGCGCTCACCGCCAGGCTTGGCGACGGCCCATTCATGGCGACCATGACACCGCTGGGCAGACCGTCCGACGGATCCGGCGCCCTGTTGCCTGGACGATACGAAGCCATAAGATACTGCCCGTCATTGCCTTCGAGCGGCGCACGGCCGACATATTCGACCTTCACCTCGGCCGTACCGATATTGGCATAATCGAGCATTTCAGCAGCGCGCTTCGACACATCGATGATGCGTCCATCATGATAGGGTCCGCGATCGTTGACGCGCACGATCACCGAGCTGCCGGTCTTCATGTTGGTGACCCGCGCATAGCTCGGGAGCGGCATAGTCGGATGCGCCGCCGTCAGATCTGCCATGTCGTAGACTTCGCCATTGGCGGTCAACCGGCCGTGGAACGCCTCACCATACCAGGACGCTAGGCCAACCTTGGCGTAACGTTTGTCTTCCTTCGGATAATACCACTTGCCGCGCACCTGATAGGGCTTGCCGAGCTGGTCGCGCCCCCGAGACGTCTTGAACATCACGCGCGGGCTGGCTTTCACGCCATATTCGGCTTCGGAAAAATATTCCTTGGAGCGAGGTTTCTTGTTGACCATCGCCTTTTGCTGCGGCGCGGCACATGCCGCAAGAAACGCTGCCGACAAGGCCAACAGCGCGAAAGCGAAAGCGCGACGAAGACGCGGGCGCGCCGTGGTCTGCATATTTTGATTGTCCCCTATAGCATCGACGAAGGCACCGCAGCATAAACGTCAGCGATGCCAAAGCACCCACTCCAGAAACGCCGGCAACGCCCTACCCCAATGCTTTTTGTGCGCAGGAATTGTTTATCACCGTATTAACCGATTGTGGTCGGAACCGGGCGAGATTGTGGCGCGGACCGTCTCGCCGGTCGGGATGAAGTCATCGCTTAGATCAGCAAAACGCCGTTCGTGGCGGGCTTTGAACCTCGCCTGGCGTGTCTGCGAGCGCAGACTCAGGGACCGAAGATCACGAGCTCGGTGAACGTCAGATCTCCAGGTGTGGGTGGTCTGGGACCCTTGAAGTATTTCAGCCCCTTGTTGGGGCGGTACCATCCCACCAAACCTGGAATCGGCTCCTTGGCGTCGACAAAGCAAACCAGGATTCCGCTTCGCAAGAGAAAGCGCCCCATGGCACCGGCGCAGCGGCTCAAATCCGCGAGCGAGCGGCAATAGATGACCTGATGGCACCGGATAAGACCGTGCAACATTCGGCGCGGCATCAACACCAGGGGGAACGCTGCTCCGTCGCAGATGCAGATCAGCGACAGGCACCCCAGCGCGGCGTGTTCCGAGAGTATGTATCTCTCACTCTCGGACAGCATCGCCAGTTCCGGAAGATCGGGACGCACTTCGACCACGCGACATGACCGCGGCGCCGAACTTAAAGCCGGCAAGAAGGTAAATTGTCCGCTGGAGAAGAGCCGAAAGCCGAGCGCCCGGTTGGCTTTCAATGTCGCTTGCGCCGGCGAAATGTTCGTGTAGGTCACGTCCTTCCGCTTGAGAACCGCCGCAACCAACATGGCGCCATAGGAACGGAATTCTGCGTCGACTGACCAGCTCGAAAGATTGCAGCGGATTTCCTCGCTCTCCGACCCCTGGTAGCGCGCATAAAGGGTGAGCACAACGCCGACGATCCGATCGGCATGCTCCAAAGCAAAGCCATATTGTGGGAACTCGGCAACCGCAGGCCGCTTCGACAAACGGGTCAGAGCCCGGATCCAGTAACTTCGGTTACGCGCCGGAAAGCCCCTGCACAGACAATCAACCACTCCCTCCCAGTCGGTTTCGCGAATTGGTCTACAGCGAAGACCGGGCCGGAGAGCGCCAAGTACGGCCAAAATTCAACTCCAGAAGACGATTTTACTTACATGTGCCTAATGCGCCCAACATATCAGCGCGCAACGATTAATAGTCCGTGCGGGTTTTAAAAACGATTTTCCACACTCAGCACAAACAGCTCGCCATGACGCTGCTCACCGTCCTGGATCGCGCCGAAAGGTGCGGCCGCCACGGTTGACTTGGCGTTGAATGCGGCTTTACAGGAATGGAGCGCGAACCGATCGGGGACCGTCCTGGTGCCAATCCGGTACCGACAGCTCGAACCCGCTCCTCTCGCGATATCCTAAGTGATTGAAAAATCACCCTGGAGGGATGGCCGAGCGGTTTAAGGCACCGGTCTTGAAAACCGGCGTGGGTGCAAGCCCACCGTGGGTTCGAATCCCACTCCCTCCGCCAGTGACGCTCTTTATCCCGAAAGCAATCTCCCGGGCTTGCATCGAGATGACCGGGACGCGAGCGAGCCCCCGATCGGATTGATTTTTGCGCCGAAATATGGTGCTTCTCCCGCCCATGAATAGGTTATTTTTTGCGCTCCTCGCATGGATGGCGCTGCCTTGGCCGGCCAGCGCGATGGACAGCGCATTGCGCGCCGGCCTGCTGAAACTCGATCCGCAAACCCGGCTGGAGCAGCGATGCGACGCCGAAATTCTCGACCGGATTACCCGCGACGACCACAAATACAAAGCCGATCGTGTCGTCGCCTACGCTTTTGCGACGCCCGAAATGGGCGCCGATGCGATCAGGAGCCCGGGTGCTGCGTTTCGCAGCAAAGGACAATGGTACCGGCTGAAATTCAAATGCGAGACAGCGCCGGACCATATGGAAGTCCTGCAGCTCCGCTACCGGATCGGTGATGAAATTCCGGAAAGCGACTGGCCCAAATACAATCTCTATAACTAGGCATTCGCGACCTGTGGCCGCATTTTGCAGGTGTTTCGGGCCGATCGTCGTAAACTCTGTATATTGCCGACCTTGTTCCAACCAGTCCCTTGACGTGCGGGAACCATACACGTTAGGCCCTCGAGGCATTCGACGCGAACGGTCGGCCAACCAGCAAGGGACTTCCAGTCGATGGAAATTTTCACTGCCGCGGGCTTCTCTGCCCTGCTCCAGGTCATCGCCATCGACCTCGTGCTTGCAGGCGATAACGCCATCGTCATCGGCCTGGCCGCAGCGGGCTTGCCGGTCGAGCAGCGCAAGAGAGCGATTCTCATCGGCGTGGTGGCGGCGACGGTGCTGCGCATCGGTTTTGCCGCGATCACCGTCACCCTGCTGCAGATTGTCGGCCTGCTGCTGGCCGGCGGCATCTTGCTGCTGTGGGTGTGCTGGAAGATGTATCGCGAGCTGCGCACGTCGCATGCCGACGAGGTGGAGGCGACCGAAGCGCTGTCCAATTCCGATATCAACAGCGATGATATGGTGGCCGGCAAGGCGCGTAAGAAGACCTTGGGTCAGGCGGCATTGCAGATCGTCATCGCCGACGTGTCGATGTCGCTCGACAACGTACTGGCGGTCGCCGGCGCGGCGCGCGATCATTTCCAGGTGCTGGTGATAGGCCTCGTCCTGTCGATCGCGCTGATGGGCCTTGCCGCGAGCTTCATCGCCAAGCTGCTGCACCGCCATCGCTGGATCGCCTATATCGGCCTTTTGATCATCTTCTATGTCGCACTCGATATGATCTATCGAGGCGCGGTGGAAGTCTTGCCGCATGTCAGCAGTGCGGTGAGTTGACGCATCGACTCGAATTCGTATCGGCCGTCCTTTTAGCTTCGGCGAGCCCTCGGTGATGCTGGCGGTTGCGTTTCGCCGCAGCCGCTGCCCATACCAATGCCGCGACAACTGTGATACTCCGCCGCCAATCCTGAAAATCCGGAAAAGCTTAGATGTCCGCCCCTCGCGTCAGTTTCGTCAGCCTTGGATGCCCGAAAGCCCTTGTGGATTCGGAGCGCATTATCACCCGCCTGCGCGCCGAAGGCTACGAGATCGCTCGCAAGCACGACGGTGCCGACCTTGTCGTCGTCAACACCTGTGGCTTTCTCGATTCGGCCCGCGACGAATCGCTCAACGCTATCGGCTCGGCACTTTCGGAGAACGGCAGGGTTATCGTTACCGGCTGCCTCGGCGCCGAGCCGGACGTCATTCGTGAAAGACACCCCAACGTCCTCGCCATCACTGGCCCACAAGCCTATGAAAGCGTTATGGCGGCTGTGCATGAGGCAGCACCGCCGAGCCACGGTCCCTACATTGACCTTTTGCCGCCGCAAGGGGTCAAGCTTACACCGCGCCACTATGCGTATCTCAAGATTTCGGAAGGCTGCAATAACCGCTGCACCTTCTGCATCATTCCGGCGCTGCGTGGCGACCTCGTATCGCGGCCGGCCGCCGACGTGTTGCGCGAAGCCGAGAAGCTGGCCAAGGCCGGGGTCAAGGAGATCCTCGTCATCTCGCAGGATACCAGCGCCTACGGCATCGACATCAAATACCAGACCAGCATGTTCGGCGACCGCGAAGTGCGGGCGAAGTTCCTCGATCTATCGGAAGAACTGGGCAAGCTCGGTGTCTGGGTGCGTATGCACTATGTCTATCCCTACCCGCATGTCGCAGACGTCATCCCCCTGATGGCCGAAGGCAAGATTCTTCCCTATCTCGACATTCCGTTCCAGCATGCCTCGTCGCAGGTGCTGAAGAACATGCGCCGGCCCGCTCATGGCGAAAAGACGCTCGAGCGCATTCGCAGCTGGCGCGACGTCTGCCCGGACCTTGCCATCCGCTCCACCTTCATCGTCGGCTTCCCCGGCGAGACGGACGACGATTTCGAGATGCTGCTCGACTGGCTGGACGAGGCGAAGATCGACCGCGCCGGCTGTTTCAAATACGAGCCGGTCAGAGGCGCGCGCTCCAACGAGCTCGGCCTCGAGCAGGTGCCGCAGGAGATCAAGGAAGCCCGCTGGCACCGCTTCATGCAGCGCCAGCAGAAGATTTCGGCAACGCAGCTCACCAGGAAAATCGGCAAGCGACTGCCGGTCCTGATCGACGAGGCGCATGGCAATTCGGCCAAGGGCCGGACCAAATACGATGCGCCTGAAATCGACGGCTCGGTCCATATCCAGTCGCGGCGGCCCTTGCGCGCCGGCGACATCGTCACGGTCAAGATCGATCGCGCCGACGCTTACGACCTCTACGGCTCGGCGGTCTGAGATCACTCAGTCCGAAATGAAAGGGCGCCTCGCGGCGCTCTTTCGTTCGGTGTGCTTCCGGTTGCCTACTGCGGCAGCTTGTCGTCGACGCCCTTCACGTAGAAATTCATGCCGAGCAACGTGGCGTCGTCGGCGACCTCGCCCTCCTTCAGCCAAGGTGTGCCGTCCTGCTTGGCGATCGGCCCGGTAAAGGGGTTCCAGCCGTCGGCGATCTTCTTGGTGGTGGCTTCGGCCATCGCCTTGACGTCGTCGGGCATGTTGGTGAACGGCGCCAGCTTGACGGCGCCGTCCTTGATGCCGAGCCATACATTGTCGGGCTTCCAGGTGCCGTCGAGTGCCGCCTGGACCCGGCTGATGTAGTACGGGCCCCATTCGTCGGTCAGTGCGGTCAGCTGCGCGTGCGGTGCGAACTTGATCATATCGGAGGACTGGCCGAAGCCGTGCAGCTTGCGCTCCTCCGCCACCTGCAACGCAGCGGTCGAGTCGGTGTGCTGGACGATGATGTCGGCGCCTTGGTCGAACAATGCCTTGGCGGCGTCGGCTTCTTTGCCCGGATCGAACCAGGAGTTCACCCAGACGATTTTGGCTTTGAAGTTCGGATTGATCGACTGTGCGCCTAGCATGAAGGAATTAATACCCATCACCACTTCCGGGATCGGGAAAGAAACGATGTAGCCGGCGACACCCGACTTCGATTGCTTGGCGGCGATCTGACCAAGTACGTAGCGGCCTTCATAGAAACGCGCATTGTAGATGCCGAGATTTTTGGCGGTCTTGTAGCCAGTGGCGTGCTCGAACATCACCTTGGGGAATTTTTTGGCGATCTTCACTTCCGGGTCCATGAAGCCGAAGGATGTGCCGAAAATGATCTTGCACCCCTCGCGCGCCAGGCGCTCGAAGGCGCGGTCGGCATCGGGGCCTTCGGAGACGTTTTCGAGATAGGCAGTCTCGACCTTGTCGCCGAGTGCCTTTTCCACCTCGAGCCGGCCCTGGTCGTGCTGGTAGGAGTAGCCGAAATCGCCGATCGGGCCGGTATAGACCCAGCATGCCTTCAGCTTGTCCGCCGCCTCGGCTGAGGCCGCCAGCGACAATGCGGCCGTCGTCGCCAGCACGGCAATAAGCAGTTTTTTCATTTTGTTACCTCTCTGAGTTAAGCCTTGGAGCTTCCGTCTTTTTGTTGTCAACGATCCGGAACGAATGGCTGGCCCAAGGAGGCCGGCGTGTTCATCATCGTCAAACGCTTGTTGCGCGAGATTAGAACGAGAACCACGACGGTTGCCAGATAGGGCAGCGAAGAAAGCAGTTGCGAGGGGACCGGAATGCCGAATGCCTGTGCATGAAGCTGGCCAATCCAGACCGCGCCGAAAATATAGGCGCCGGCCAGCACCCGCCACGGCCGCCAGGAAGCGAAGACGACCAGAGCCAGCGCGATCCAGCCGCGGCCGGCGGTCATGTTCTCCACCCATTGCGGCGTGTAGACCAGCGATAGGTGGCCGCCGGCGAGCCCGGCACAAGCGCCGCCGAAAATCACTGAGAGATAACGGTAGCGGATGACATGGATACCAAGCGCATGGGCGGATGCATGGCTGTCGCCGATCGAGCGCAGCGTGAGCCCGGTGCGGGTCTTGAACAGGAACCACATCACGGCAGCGGTAAGCGCGATCGAGATGTAGAAGATTGGATCCTGGCCGAACAGCAGCCTGCCGACGACCGGGATTGCGGTCAGGCCGGGAATGTCGAGGTTTGGCAGCCTCTCGCCAGGCTGGCCGACAAAATTCGTCCCCATCATGCCGGAAAGCCCGAGGCCGAGCAGTGTCAGCGACAGGCCGGTTGCCACCTGATTGGTGGCCAGCGACAGCGTCATGACGGCGAACAGAAGCGAGAACACTGCCCCCATGGTGATTGCCGCCAACAGCCCTATCCAAGGCGAGCCGGTGAGATAGCCGGCGCCGAAACCACCGACGGCACCCATGATCATCATTCCTTCGACGCCGAGATTGAGCACACCCGAACGTTCGACCACCAGTTCGCCGATCGCCGCGATCAGCAGCGGCGTCGCCGCCGTCGCGATGGTCAAGAGGATGTTGACGGTGATGTCCATCAGCGGGCTCCCTCCAGCTTCGGCGCTGCCTCGAGCTTCGGCGCGGAAAAGCCGGTCAGGCGAATGCGGTAATGGATGAGCGTGTCGCAGCCGAGCACGAAGAACAAAAGCATGCCCTGGAACACGCGCGCCACCTTGTCGGATATGCCGAGCGCGCTTTGCACTGCCTCGCCGCCCAGATAGGTCAGCGCCAGCACAAGGCCTGCGGCGACGATGCCGAGCGGATTGAGCCGGCCGAGGAATGCCACGATGATAGCGGTAAATCCGTAGCCGGGCGAGATCACCGGCTGCAATTGTCCGATGGCTCCCGAGACCTCCGAAATCCCGGCAAGTCCGGCCAGTGCGCCCGACAGCAGGAAGGCAAAGAAGACCATGCGGTTAAGGCCAAACCCGGCGAAGCGCCCTGCCCTCGGGCTTGAACCGAGCACGCGGACCTCGAAGCCTTTCAGCATACGGCTCATCAGGATCCAGATCAGTATCGCCGCGACCAGCGCGAAGACAAATCCCCAGTTTGCCCGGCCGGATTCCGGGAGGAGTTCCGGCAGTATGGCCGAGTCGTTGAACTGGATGGTTTGCGGGAAACCGTGGCCCTGCGGATCGCGCCACGGCCCGCGTACGAGCCAATCGAGGAAGAGCTGGGCGACATAGACCAGCATCAGGCTGGTCAGGATCTCGTTGGTGTTGAAGCGCGTCTTCAGCAGTGCCGGGATTGCAGCATAGGCAGCCCCACCGACCATGCCGAAAAGAAGCATCAGCGGCAGCACCAAAGGGCCTTCGAACTGCGGAAACAGCACAGGGAAGATCGAGCCGACAATGCCGCCCAGGATGAACTGGCCTTCGGCGCCGATGTTCCAGATGTTGGCTTTGTAGCAGACCGACAGTCCGACCGCGATCAGGATCAGGGGGGCAGCCTTGATCGCCAGCTCATGCAACTGCCAGACCTGGCTGATCGGTTCGATGAAGTAGATGCGGAACGCAGTCAACGGGTTGACGCCGAGCAGCGCGAACATGATGGCACCGGCTATGATCGTCAAAACGAAAGCGATGAAAGGCGAGAGTGCCGAAAACAGCATCGAGCGCTGCGGGCGTTTTACAAGTTCGAGGCGCATCAAGCCGTCTCCAGCGTATGTTCGGCATGACCGGGT
The DNA here is from genome assembly GCF_040321535.1 of Mesorhizobium sp. M0340. Taxonomy (NCBI): domain Bacteria; kingdom Pseudomonadati; phylum Pseudomonadota; class Alphaproteobacteria; order Hyphomicrobiales; family Phyllobacteriaceae; genus Mesorhizobium; species Mesorhizobium sp. M0340. Next base: position 99,249 of record NZ_JAMYRR010000006.1, read on the forward strand.
TCGGCGCCGCCCATCAGCAGCCCGATTTTCTCGAATGTCGCTTCAGCTATCGGCAGCGGCTTCGACAGTTCGCCATTGTGCATGACCGTGATCGCATCGGAAATCTCGAACAGCTCGTCGAGGTCCTGGCTGATCACCAGCACCGCCGAGCCGCTGCGCGCCAGTTCGATCAGCGCCTGGCGGATGTGGGCCGCCGCACCCGCGTCGACCCCCCAGGTCGGCTGATTGACCACCAAGACGCTTGGCCGGCGGTCGAGTTCGCGGCCGACGATGAATTTCTGCAGATTGCCGCCCGAAAGGGCCGCAGCCTCTGGGTCCGGCGCGCTCTTGCGCACGTCCATTGCCTTTATGATGCGTTGAGCAGCGGTATAGATCGCATCGCTCTTGACCATTCCACCGGCGCCGACAAACATCTTGCCGTCGGTGGCGTGGCGCGACAGAAGCAGGTTTTCCGAAAGCTTCATGCGCGGTGCTGCGCCGTGGCCGAGCCGCTCTTCCGGAACGAAGGCAGCGCCCATCAGGCGCCGGCCGGTGATGGCGAGGCCGCCGGCATCCTTGCCGCGGATGCGGACCGAGCCGGTATCCTCCTGCAGCACCTCGCCGGAAACGGATTCGAAGAATTCACCCTGGCCGTTGCCGGCCACACCGGCAATGCCGATCACCTCGCCGGCGCGGACTTCAAGATTGATGTTCCTGAGCGGGATCGAGAACGGGGTCGCCGGCTTGCGGGTGAGTTCGCGGATTTGAAGCAGCACCGGCGCGGTCTCGATACCCTCGGCCGGCGCCCGCACCACGGCCTGGACCTCGTTGCCGACCATCATCCGCGCCAACGAAGACGCGGTTTCCTGGCGCGGATTGCAATGGCCGACCACCTTGCCGTGACGCAGCACGGTGGCGCGGTCGCAGGTGCGTTTGACTTCTTCCAGCCGGTGCGAAATGTAGAGGATGGACTTTCCTTCCGAACGCAACCGTTCGAGCGTTTCGAACAGCTTATCGGCTTCCTGCGGCGTCAGCACCGAAGTCGGCTCGTCGAGGATGATGAGTTGCGGCGTCTGCAGCAGGCAGCGGATGATTTCGATCCGCTGACGCTCGCCGACCGACAGATCACCGACCAGCGATAGCGGGTCGAGAGGCAGGCCGTAACTGTAGGAGAGCGCCCTCGCCTTGGCCGCGATCGTGCTGATCGGCGAGCCGTCATCCAGCGACAGCGCGATGTTCTCCGCCGCCGTCAGCGCTTCGAACAGGGAAAAATGCTGGAAAACCATGCCGATGCCGAGCTTTTTTGCGGTGCCTGGGCTGGTGATCCTGACCGCCTGGCCATTCCAGAAAATCTCGCCAGAATTCGGTTCCAGCGATCCAAAAAGCATTTTCACCAGCGTCGACTTGCCGGCGCCGTTCTCGCCAAGCAACGCATGGATCTCGCCCTTGGCGATGTTGAGATCGACATGGTCGCAGGCTGTCAGCGTGCCGAATATCTTTGTGAGGCCGCGAACCTCAAGCAGGTTTGCGCCGTCCTGATCTGCACTCACGGTGCCTCCATCTGGTTTGCCAGACATGTTCTGTGTTCCCGCAAGCATCGTATGCGCGCCCTGCTCTCTACGGTAAGCGCCTCACGACTTGAAAGAGCTTCAAGAATTTCAGCGGAAACTCAAGCGGTAAAGAGCAGTTCGCAAGAACGGCGGCGTCGGCGGGCCGAAACTGCGGGCGCTCAAGGGATAAGTATCGTTGTCCCGGTGGTCCTGCGCCCTTCGAGATCGGAATGCGCCTTGCCGGCCTCGCTGAGCGCGTAACGCTGGTTGATCTTGATCTTGACGGCGCCGCTGAGCACCACGTCGAACAATGCGGCGGCGGAAGCCTCGAGGTCTTCGCGCCTGGCATTGTAGACGAACAGCGTCGGCCGCGTTGCGAACAGCGAGCCCTTCTGCGCCAGCAACGAGATGCTGAAGGGCGGGATCGGCCCAGACGATTGACCGAAGCTGACGAACGTGCCGAGCGGCCGCAGGCAATCGAGCGAGGCTGGAAACGTGTCGTTGCCGACCGAATCATAGACGACGTCGCATTTCTTGCCACTGGTGATAGCGGCAACGCCGGCGACGAAATCCTGTTCGCGATAGTTGATCACGTGGTCGAAGCCATGCGCCTTGGCGAGTTCGATCTTGTCGGTTGAACTCGCGGTGCCGATCACCGTCGCGCCGAGATGCTTGGCCCATTGACCGAGGATCAGCCCGACACCGCCGGCCGCCGCATGAAACAGGATCGTGTCGCCGGCTTTCACCTTGAATGTACGGCGCAACAGATACTCGGCCGTCATGCCCTTTAGCATCATGGCTGCGGCCTGTTCGTCGCTGATGCCGTCCGGCACCTTCACCACGCGGTCGGCAGCGATCACGCGCTGCTCGGCATAGGCGCCGGTGGTCACGGCATAGGCGACGCGATCGCCGGGTTTGAGCCAGTCGACATCCGAGCCGACCTTAAAGACCACGCCGGCCGCCTCACCGCCGGGGATCAGCGGAAATCCGCCCTGCGGCGGATAAAGGCCCGAGCGATAATAGACGTCGATGAAATTGAGACCGATCGCGCTGTGCTTGACCAGGATCTGTCCCGAGCCTGGCTGCCCGGGATCGGCATCCTCATAGGTCAGGACCTCCGGGCCGCCATGGGCATGGATGCGGATCGCTTTGGACATTTTCAGGCTCTCTTGGGATCAGGCTTTCTTGTCCGGCTTGGCGCCGAGATTTGGAAAGAACTGCATGATAGCGCCGATGCAGGCGAGGTAAAGCCCGGTGACCGTGATCCCGATCTTGATGAAGTCGCTGACCTGCTCGCCCAGCACGCCGATCTGGTCGTAGAAGGAGGCAAGTGCGGCCTGCGCCAGCGCCAGCGCGCCGAAAGCGCACCAAAGCAGCGTCATGCCGAGATTGACGCGCCGCAGCCGCTTCACCCGCACCGGATGGATGAAATTGATCGGCACGAAGGTGAGAATGCCGGCCACCACGACCACGGCGAAGGAAACCCATTGTCCTGGTTCGATGACGAACAGCGTGAACACCACCATGTTCCAGACGACCGGAAAGCCTTTGAAGAAATTCTCCTTCGTCTTCATGCCGGTATCGGCATAGTAGATCGCGCTCGACACCACGATTATCGCCGCAGACAGGAACGACAGGCGCTCGCCCATGAAGCCGCGCTGATAGAGCGCGAAGGCCGGAATCAACACGTAGGTCACGTAGTCGATGATGTTGTCGAGCAGTTCGCCCGACCATGTCGGCAGGATTTCCTTGACGTCGAGCTTCCTGGCGATCGGCCCGTCGATGCCGTCGACGAAAAGCGCCAGCCCCAGCCACCAGAACATCGCCGTCCAGCGCTGCTCGCTTGCTGCCACCAGCGACAGAAACGCCAGGAATGAGCCCGACGCGGTCAAGAGATGGACCGAGAACGCCCGCGCCTGCGGCCAGGTGACTTTCTTCTTCGGCCGCGGAATCCGGTCGGCGATTTTCCTGGCCGTCGTCTTCTTGCTCACGGGCCCCGCCAGTCCAGCTTGCAGATTTCGGCCGAACGGCCGGCAAAGTTCCAGTTGCGGCCAAAGGCCCGCATTTTGCTCTTGTCGGATTTGGCGACGATGATTTCCGGCGCAATCCAGTATTCCGAATTGCTGATGACCGTATCCTTGTCGCGATCCTTGCCGGTGATCGGCGTCACCGCACCATCGATGAGCTTCGGTATCTGGAAGATGCGTGTTTTCTCACGCGTCTCATAGGTGATCGGCACCTGCTCGACGCCGAGGAACTGTCCGACCAGGATGGAAAGCAGCGATGTGGTTCCACCGGCCCTGCCGGTGACTATCTTCGTCAGTCCCTTCACAGCGTAAACGGAGGCGCGCTTGTCGATGAAAAGGCCGGCCGTCCAGTTGCCGCGGCTCATATAGCCGGGGATTTCCATGATCAGCCCAAGATTGAGACCGGACAGGTCGACCTCGCCGAAATGGCCGGCATCGATACGGAACCCCGCCCAGGTTTGGCAATAGCCTTCCGTAGGCGAATGGTTGCCGAGCGACAGAACGCAAGGGCAAAAAACCGTGCAATTGCAGGAGAGGACGAGTTCTCCCTTCATTGCCCAGCTTTGGTCTGTCATCGAATTGTCCCCCTCATGTCGAGACTACTAGTAGCGCTGCTGCCCAGACAAGCAGTATCGCACCGGCCAGCCGCGTCGGCAGATTGCCTGCCGTCTGTTTTTCGACCAGGCTGAACAAGCCGATCAGCGCCATCCAGAACACGTTCATCACACCGACGGCAAACATTACCAGCATTAGAGCCCAGCAGCATCCAAGGCACCACAGGCCCTGCTTCATGCCTAGCCGCAAAATACGAATGGGCCTGGCGCTCCAGTTGGCGAACAGGACCGAGAACGGATTTCTGCACTTGTCCAGACAGACTTCCTTCAGCGAGCTGAACTGATAGAGACCAGCGATCGACAGCGCGGCTGCCCCGGCAATTCCAACCAGTGGATCGAGCATCTGCCCGGATGAGGCGAATGCATGGATTGCGAGCGTCAGGGCAGCGAACATTGCCGAGGCGACAAGCCAGACGCTCAAATATCCAGCGACCAGGATCAGCGGATGGACGGCCGGCTCCCTCTTGATCCGGGCGGTATCCGCGATCTCGCAATAGGTGCGGATCATCGGCGCCGCGGAGGGCAGCATGGTCGCGATGGCCATCAACAGCCACATCGCGGTGAGTGCCCCGCCTTGCGCGCCTAGGCTTGCGCGAAGCGGCGCCGGCGCAAGGCAGAGGGCGAAGAAACGCGCAAGGAAATCCGGCAACGGCAGTAGCGGCAGGTATTCCAGCACGGCGTCGCCCGGTACATCAGCGCCCGGGAGCCGGCTTGCCGCCCCCCGAACTGCCATTACGCCGAGAAGGAGCCAGGCAAGGGCGATGCCCATGCCGGCAACAACGCTCACGGTCAGTCGAGGGCTGCGCGCAACGCTCGCCATCGCGCGGCCGGTACCGTCGAGGTGGCTGAAATCGTCTTGTTGGCCGGTCATGGCAACCGAATGGGCCGAATCGCCGCGTTGATCAAGCCGCATCACCTGACGTATATGGACCAGCAGGTCGGACAGGCCTCACCTCGCAATCCGGAAGCCGAATTTGAACCATCGGGAAACAGCACGGATACTGGTCGCCGGCAGCGGCCCTGCGGGGCTGATCGCGGCGCTTGGCTTTGCCGAGGCGGGCTTTCCCGTGACGCTCGTCGGACCCGACGCTGCCGGCCCCGACGGCCGGACGACAGCCTTGATGAACCCTGCCCTAAAGATGTTCGAACGGCTAGGGATCTTCGACGGAATCAGGCCGCACGCAGCGCCGCTCAAGGTGATGCGTATCGTTGACGCAACCAAGCGGCTGATCCGCAGCCCGACAGTGACCTTTCGCGCCAGCGAGATCAACGAAGAGCAATTCGGGCTGAACTTGCCCAACAGCGTTCTCAACCGCACGCTAGCCGAGGCTGTCGCGCATTCGGGCATCGAATGGCGAAAGTCGATGGTGGAGGCATGGCGCCTCGATGCCGACCATGCACATGCCGTTCTCGCCGACGGTAGCGAGATCGAGGCATCGTTGGCAGTTGCCGCCGATGGCCGTCAATCGCCGGCCCGCGAGGCAGCCGGCATCCGGACCTCGGTCCGATCCTTTCCGCAGGCGGCGCTGGTGCTCAATTTCGGTCACCGCAGCGACCATGCATTCACCTCGACCGAATTCCACACCGAGACCGGTCCGTTCACACAGGTTCCCCTGCCCGGCAACCGGTCCAGCCTTGTCTGGGTGCTCGAACCCGAAATCGCCAAGGATCTTGCAGCACTCGACGAGGCCGAGCTTTCGACGCGGGTCGAACAGCGGATGCAATCGATGCTGGGCCGCGTGTCGGTTGAGCCCGGCCGGCAGGTCTACCCACTTTCAGCGGTGAGCCCGTGGCGGTTTGCGCATCGCCGCGTGGCACTTGTCGGTGAAGCCGCCCACGTGTTTCCCCCAATCGGCGCGCAAGGCCTTAATCTCGGCATCCGGGACATTGACGACCTGATTGGTACCGCAAGCAGAAACCGCTCGGACCCGGGCGCCGCCCAGGCGCTTGCAGCCTATGATTTTAAGCGGCGGCCGGACATTCTGGCGCGCAGCAGCGCGGTCAACCTGCTGAACATGTCGTTGCTTTCCGACATGCTGCCGGCCCAGCTGATGCGCAGCGCTGGTCTTGGCGCGCTTGAGGGGTTTGCGCCGTTGCGGGCGTTTTTCATGCGCGAGGGTCTTCAACCCGGCAGCGGTTTTGCGGCGTTTTTTGGCGGACTGCGAAAAGCGGCTGCGCGATAGCGATCGTGGCGCCGCCCTTGATCCGCATCTTGTGATGCTCAACCCGGCATCAAGCTGATCGGGATTGAATTGACGCGGCGTCTGCGCCAAATAATGACGATGTCGACCGTGAGGCCTGGGCCGATCTTTGCCTGACCGGTGTGTAAGAATCTAAAATTCTGGAGCGTTTCCTTGCGTGTTCCAGGATGCGTGGCGTTCAAGAAGTTCAAGTGGTGAGTGCGATGAAAACAGCCAAATTCTCGATCGGACAGGTGGTTCGCCACCGGCTGTTTCCGTTCCGCGGCGTCATTTTCGACGTCGATCCGCAATTCGCCAATACCGACGAATGGTACGAGGCGATCCCCGCTGACGTGCGGCCGCGCAAGGACCAGCCCTTCTATCATCTGCTCGCCGAGAATTCGGAGACGGAATACATCGCCTATGTGTCCGAGCAGAATTTACTCGAGGACCGGTCGGGCGAACCGGTTCGGCATCCGCAGATTGGTGAAATGTTCGACAAGAAGCCGGACGGGCGCTACGAGCCGAAGCACCAATTGAGACATTGACTTAGTCGGGATCTGGCTGGGCTCGGACAGGCTTGAGACAAGTCTTGACCCGATAATCAGCCGATTCAATAAAAAAGCGGGGCATGAACCCCGCTTTTGTTTTGTTCGAAAACCCGTCGATCAGTTGGCGGCCTTCGCCTTTTCCTGCTCTTCCTTGAGCTTCTTGGCAAAATCCTGATTGTTCTTGGCGACGAACTCCTGGAGCTTCTTCTGTCGGTCCTCGATGTCCGACTGCTGCAGCGGCGGGCCGTCGAAGGCGCCGCTGAAGCCGGTCAGCGCGATCTTGATCGGGTTCGGCTGGTTCTGGAAATTGACCGAGGTCAGCGTCAGGTTCGAACCTTTCTTGAAGGACGCGACGAGCTGATCGGTCAGCGGCACTTCCGCCACGCAGCGATCCGGGAAACAGATCACGTACTCGAGCTTCTGCGCCTTGCCGGCGTCGATCTGGAGGCCGATGCCGGGAGGAACCAGACGGCCAGTCGGAACCGTCACCTGGAACACCTTGCGGTTCACCTTGCCCTTCAATTCGATCAGGCTGACGCCGGTGATGAGCTGACCATTACCGGCGGTGGTGATGTTCTGGACATTGCAAATGTCGACATCTTCCTGCTTGGTGCAGGCCTTGAACCAGCCTTGCGGAATCTGCTGTTGCTGCTGCGCGACAGCAGCGGGAATGCCGGCGCCCAGAATGCCGGCCACGCCAGCGGCCATGACCGACAGGCGGTACGCGTTGCTGTTCAGGCTCGTCATGTCGTGCATTCCTCTCAAATGATCCCGGGACCGGCTTTTTTCATGCCGTGTGGTCCAGCTACCTGTTGCCGAAATGAGGCAACAGAATGACTTCGGACGGCGTGTTACACTGCAAGCAGCGCCGAATCCAGCCCGGGCCGCGCGAATCTTGGCCGAGGGACTGGGTCGAGGGATTGGCCGGTGGACGACCGGCTCATGTATGCTGCGCATCGAATCGGGAAGGAGACGGTCATGGGCCGCGTTGTCGTTTGGCTGATCGCCACAATCTTGTTTGTCGGCCTTTCCCTGCAGCCGGCCCTGTCGGAACCGAAGCACGCGCTTGCCATGCAGGGCGAGCCGGTGCTGCCGGCCGACTATGATCATTTCAACTACGTCAATCCCGACGCGCCGAAAGGCGGCAGCATTACCTATTGTGTCGTCGGCAGCTTCGACAATCTCAATCCGTTCATCCTGAGAAGTCTGCGCACCACTGCGCGCGGCATGATGGATCAAGCTTTTGGCAATCTTGTCTTCGAGCCGTTGATGCAGCGCAACTACGACGAGGCCTTCAGTCTCTACGGCCTGCTCGCCGATACCGCCGACATGGACCCCGAGCGCAAGAGCATCGAATTCCACCTCGATCCCAGGGCCAAATGGTCGGACGGCGAGCCGGTGACGCCGGAAGACGTGTTGTTCACCTACGATGTCTTCACCGAGAAGGGCCGGCCACCTTACAGCCAGCGAATGAAAGCGATCGCCAAGCTCGAAAAGACCGGCGACCGCAGTGTGCGCTTCACTTTCAACGAAAAGGCGGACCGCGAATTTCCCCTAATCATTGCGCTGACGCCGATCATCCCGAAACACGCGTTCAACAAGGACACTTTCGACAGGACGACGCTAAAGCCGGTGATCGGCAGCGGGCCTTACACGGTGGCGCAAGTCGTGCCCGGCCAGCGCATCGTGTTCAAGCGCAATCCGCACTATTGGGGCAAGGACGTGCCGTCCAAGCGCGGCTTCGACAATTACGACCAGATCACCATCGAGTATTTCCTCAACGCCAACGCCAAGCAGGAAGCGTTCAAGAAAGGCATCTGCGCCATCGACGACGACAGCGACCCAGTCAAACGCGAGCGCGATCTCGACTTTCCGGCCTTCCACAGGGGCGAGGTCATCGCCGAAACTTTCGATACCGGCATTCCGCCGGTGGTCAACGGTTTCCTGTTCAACACGCGGCTGCCGAAATTTTCCAATCCGGTCGTGCGGCGCGCGCTCGGCATGCTCTACGATTTCGAATGGGCCAACAAGAATCTGTTCGGCGGCAAATACACGCGCACGATGAGCTTTTGGCAGAATTCCGAGCTGTCCGCGCTCGGCCACCCGGCCAGCGAAAAGGAAAAGGCCCTGCTGGCCCCCTACCCCGGCCGCGTGCCCGCAGATGTCATGGACGGCACCTACAGGCCGCCCGTTACCGATGGCTCCGGCCAGGACCGCAAGGTGCTGAAGGCGGCATTCGAGCTGCTGAAGAGCGCAGGCTATACGGTGCAGGACGGCGCGATGCTCGATCCCCAGGGAAAGCCGTTCGGTTTCGAGATCCTGACCGCCTCGCAGGACGAAGAGCGACTTGCCGCTATCTATCAGCGCACCCTTGAGAAGCTCGGCATCGATGTCGGCATCCGCAGCCTCGACGGCGATCAGATCCAGTCGCGCAAGCAGCGTTTCGATTTCGAGGTGCTGGTCGGCTCGACCGGTTTCAACAACTCACTGTCGCCCGGTATCGAGCAAGCCGGGCGCTGGGGATCCGCTGCCGCCAAAGCCGAAGGCTCGTTCAACCTAGCGGGTGTCGCCGACCCCGCAGTGGACGCGGCGATCGAGGCGATGTTGAGAGCTCGCTCGAAGGAGGACTATGTCGCTGCTGTCCGGGTCCTCGACCGGCTGCTGATCTCAGGCAATTACATGGTGCCGACCCAGCACAACAACCAGCAATGGCTTGCTTATTGGAACTATCTGGAACATCCGCAAAAGACGCCCATATACGGTTATCAGTTGCCGACCTGGTGGCGCAAACCGAAGTGACCTCTTCAGAACAGGAGATCAAGATGAACGACGAGAACTCGATTACCGTCGATGTGGTCTCCGATGTCGTGTGCCCCTGGTGCTTTATCGGCCAGAAACGGCTCGACAAGGCGATTGCCGCCGTCGACATCGACGTTCACATACGTTGGCGGCCCTTCCAGCTCGAGCCGACGATTCCGCCCGAAGGCAAGAACCGCCGCGACTACATGGTGGCGAAATTCGGCAGCGAGCAACGCATCCGCGAGATCCATGCCAGGATCGAGCCGTTGGGCGAGGCTGAGGGGATTTCCTTTGCCTTCGACGCCATCAAGGTCGCGCCCAATACGCTGGATGCGCACCGGCTCATTCGCTGGGCCGGGACGGCCGGCGAGGCCGTTCAGAACCGGCTGGTGCGCCGCCTGTTCCAACTGAATTTCGAAGAAGGCGCCAATCTCGGCGATCATGCCGTGCTGATCGAAGCCGCCCGCGAGGCCGGCATGGATGCCTCCGTCGTCGAAACGCTTCTGTCGACGGACGCGGATGTCGAGGCGGTGCGCACCGAAATCGCCACCGCTTCGCGCATGGGCATATCGGGCGTGCCGTGCTTTCTGCTTGAAGGTAAATATGCGGTGATGGGCGCCCAGGACGCCGATACGCTTGCCGATGCGCTGCGCCAGGTGGCTGCGGCCAAGGCACGCGGCGAACTGGAGGCGGCGAACTGAGCCGGACTATTTTCGACTATTTCACCGTCACCTTGGCCTTGCCGACGAAAAAGCCATGGCCATGCTTGCCGGTGCAGGTCAATCCCTTGGTGGAGGACTGGCAGGAAAACGGCCCCTTGCCCCAGCTGTTGCCGTAGGCCTTGCTCGCCCGGGTTCGTGATCTGTGTCGGAATCGATGTCGGTCCGCATCCTGGACGTAGGGGCAACGTCGTTGCTTGGCTGATTACGGGCTCTCCCGACAAGGCGGCTTCACCCACGAATCATACAGGTCGCGTTCTGGCCGCCAACGAGGTCGGACCTGGCCGTAAGGGCGCGCTGAAGATCGGTTCAGGCTGTGAAGATCGACCGCTGGACGGCGCTTCTACGTTCACAAAGCTGTGTGAGGGCCTTCCCCAAGGGAAGGTCCCTACTTTCTCCGGCGCAGGCAAGTAAAATTGCATTGATATCAAGCGCCTAGAATTCCGACGGCACAGCCCCGTGATCATCCACTCTGTTGCTCCACTGCAACGGCCGGCGAGTTAAACCACTCGCGGCTGGTGAAAAGCTAATGGAAAATGATCAATTGGTGTTACTGTCCGTAATAAAAGAAAAATCGTTTGGGCGGGATAGTGATTCGGGTCGATAGACCAACGCGACATTCAATATCGGAAAAATGGCTCCGCGGTGCCGCAAGGCAGTCGCCCCTTACGCCCGTATCGTCGATGCGCAGCTTCTGGGGCCTGATGCGGGCCTACTGGTTTTCGGACAAGTGGGTGGAAGCCTGGACCTTGACGCTGGTGATCGCCCTGCTCACCGCGCTCTCCAGCAAGTCAGGCGTGTGGTTTGCCGTAGCATCCGGAGAGCTGGTCAACTCGATCGCCTTTTTTCATGATGCCGCGAACACCACCCCGCTTCAGACACTGCTGGCCAATGCCGGGATACTTGTCCTCCTGGTCTTGCTCAAGGATGCGGGTTTTACCGGTATCCGCAGCCTGGTGTCCGCAACGTTGCATCGCAAGTGGCGCGGCTGGCTGGACAGCCAGTTCAACGAAGCCCTGCTTGATTCCAATCACACCCATTTCCACGCTCAGCATGGCTCGTCAGGTGCCGCCGCTCCCGACAATATCGACCAGCGCATCCAGGAATCGATCAAGGATATGACGGGCGGCGCCATCGGCCTCGCGATGGGGGTTTTGGCCGTTGCTACTTCATTGTATTTCGTCGGCCAGCAACTGCTTGCACACTCGGCGGAGGTCAAAGGGCTGGAGTTCCTCGGCAGCTATGGCAGCGCCGTCCTCGCCTTTCTGGCAGTCGCCACTTACGTGCCGTTGAACACCTGGATCGCCGTCAAGCTGGGCAGGCTGCTGGAACGGCTCAATGTCAGGATGCAGCAGGCCGAAGGCAGCTATCGCGGCGAGCTGATCACCTTTCTGCGCCGCAGTTTTCATGTCGCCGCATCGCAAGGCGAGAACGTGCAGAAGGCAGTGCACAGCCAGCGCTATGTCGACATCGACCGCACCTGGGCGCGGCTGAACATCGTCAACACAGGCTACAATTCGTTCGAGCTGATCTACAATTTCATCGGTGCCCGCATTGTCGCCTACGGGCCAGGCTTGGTTCCCTTCATCCATAACGGGTTCGATCTCAAGGGCTACATAACCGGCTCCGAGATGGTCAACTCGCTGATCAGTCAATGCTCGTGGTTCATCCATGTCATGCCTGCCATCGCCGCGCTGCGGGCCAACAGCCAGCGCGTCACCGAACTCGCAAACGCGATCGAAAACGTTCAGCACCCGCAGGAATTTTATCAGCAGACCGGCCGCTCCGATTTTCGCTACGACCGCCAAAACCCTGTTTTCGGCCTGACCATCCAGAAACTAGAGCTGGCGCATCAGGGCGAGGACGCAACGCCCTTCCTGAGTGCCGCGAACTTGCGCTTCCGGCGTGGCGAATGGACTTTCCTGAAGGGCGAATCCGGTTGCGGCAAGACCTCGCTGATCAAGGCGATCAACGGCCTTTGGCCCTATGGCCGCGGCACCATCGTCTTCCCGGAAGGGGTCAGGAGTTTCTACGCCGCCCAGGAGGTGAAGCTGCAGCAGGTTTCGCTGAAGCAATTGGTCTGCCTGCCGGGTTCCGAGCATGATTATCCCGACGTGCAGGTCGCATCCGCCCTGCACAAGGCCGGCCTCGGCGATTTCATCGAGCATTTGGCCGATGAGAGCCGTGAAGGAAAGATCTGGGATCAGGTTCTCTCGGGTGGGCAGAAACAGAAGCTGGTTGTCGCCCGTATCGTGCTGCAGCAGCCGGGATTGCTGTTCCTCGATGAAGCCACTGGCGCTCTCGACCCCGATGGACGGATCGCCTTCCACCAGGCGATCAAGGACAATTGCCCTGATGCAACTGTGATCTCGATCATGCATGAGGCGACGCCGCCGAGATCGCTCGCGGGCACCGAATTCTACCACAGCGTCGTTGCGATCGCCGACGGCGTCGCCACCAAGAAGCCGCTGGTTCCGAGCTTGCCGGTCGAGCTCACCACCATCCTCACGCAACCGACGCGGCCGGCCGAGGACAAGTGGCTGCGCTTTCCCCGCCGGCTGAAGCAGAGATAGCTGCGGCACCATTGCCAGCATCCAGCCAGCCCGCGACGTAGCCCGATCACAGTCTCGCGATCCAGTCGATTTGCCGCCGTTTTAACCCGCTCTCGCGATTGACTCGGCAAGGCGCGCTCCTATGTTGCGCCGGCTTGCAGAATCTCAATCCGAACCCGCGAGCAGAAAGGTCACCGCGCCATGCCTGGCGACAGTCACAGTCGAACGCAACCGCCGTCCGCTTGACGTGATCTGACAGGCTCACGTCCTGCCGGACGGCAAGGAGTGAGCCATGAACGAGTTTTCCCCCGTTGCGGGCGGCGATGCCATCGCCCGCGTACTTGCTAACGAACATGTCGCCGACATGGTCGAGGCGCTGAACCAGGAGCCTCGCGAGACGGCATCGGAGCTGCTTTGCGAAGTGCCGTTCGAGCGGCTGGTCGATATCTTCGACCAGCCTGAACTCGACGGCGCATCCGAACTGGTCGAGGCGCTGCCCCGCATCAAGGCAGGCAGACTGCTTGCCGCCATGTCGGTCGACCGCGCCGCCGACATACTGCGCGATCTGAACGAGCCGGCTCGTTCCGAGCTGCTTGCCGGCCTGGCGCCACCGCTGCGCGCGACGCTGCTTGCCATTCTCGGCTATCCCGAGGGCAGCGCCGCCTCGCTCATGACGACTGAATATGTCAGCGTGCCGCCGGATTGGAGCGTTGCCCGCACGCTGGATTATGTTCGCAAGGTGGAGCGGACGCGCGAAACCGTCTACGCGATCTACATCGTTGATCCGCAAACGCAGGTCCTGTTGCGCTCGACCAGCCTGCGTCGACTGATTGCTGGCGAACCCGACGAGCTGATCATGGCAATAGCGCCGGATCGTGCGCCTATCACTGTTTCACCGCTGACCGATAGTGAAAAGGTTGCTCAGTTGATCTCCAAATATGATCTGCTCGCCGTCCCGGTCGTGGACAACGGCAAGCTCCTCGGCATCGTCACCATCGACGACATTATCGATACGATGATCTCGGAAACGACCGAGGACGTGCATCGTTTCGGCGGCATGGAGGCTCTCGACGAGCCCTATATGAAGATGGGTTTTCTGGCGATGATCCAGAAGCGCGCCGGGTGGCTGTGTGCGCTGTTTATCAGCGAGATGCTGACCGCCAATGCGATGCAAAGCTACGAGGGCGAGCTGGAAAAGGCGATCGTGCTGACCCTGTTCATTCCATTGATCATGAGCTCCGGCGGCAATTCCGGCTCGCAGGCGACCTCGCTCGTCATCCGAGCCCTGGCGCTGCGCGAGATCGGCCTTGGCGACTGGTGGCGGGTGGCCCTGCGCGAGCTACCCACCGGCCTGGTGCTTGGCTCGATCCTTGGCGTAGTCGGCGTCGGCCGCATCGCGCTCTGGCAATATTTCGGCTTCTACGACTACGGCCCGCACTGGCCGCTGATCGCAATGACGATCGGCGCTACGCTGGTTGGCATCGTCACCTGCGGCTCGCTGTCTGGATCGATGTTGCCGTTCGCCCTGAAGCGCATCGGCTTCGACCCGGCCAGCGCATCAGCCCCGTTCGTCGCCACGCTGGTCGACGTCACCGGGCTGGTGATTTATTTTTCGGTTGCGCTGGTGATCCTGCGCGGAACGTTGCTGTAAGAAAACTCACGCACTTCCATCGCGGCAATTTCGTTGCCGCGATGGGTCGTCATCGCGTCAGACGCGTTCACCATCTCTCACCCGGTAAGTCGGCTTGTACATGGTGACGAGTTCTTCCGCCGCGGTCGGATGCACCGCCATGGTGCGATCGAAATCATCTTTGGTCAGCCCGGCCTTCAGCGGTATGCCGAGAAGCTGCGCCATTTCGCCGGCGTCCGGCCCGAGGATATGGGCGCCGAGGACTCTTTTCGACGCGCCGTCGACGACCAGCTTCATCAGCATCTTTTCATCGCGGCCGGAAAGCGTGTGCCGCATCGGCCGGAAGGTGGCGCGGTAGATTTCAAGATCCGAAAAGCGCTTTGCCGCCTCATCCTCCGACAGGCCGACCGTGCCGATCTCGGGCTGTGAAAAGACTGCGGTAGCGATCGTGTCATGGTCGGGCGCCATCGGATTGTCCTTGAAGGCGGTCTCGACGAAGCACATCGCCTCGTGGATCGCCACCGGCGTCAATTGCACGCGGTGGGTGACGTCACCGATCGCCCAGATGTTGTCAATGTTCGTGCGGGAGTATTCGTCGACCTGGATTGCCCCGGTTTTGGTCATCTCGATGCCGACGCCTTCCAGCCCCATGTTCTCGGTATTGGGAATGCGGCCGATGGCGAGCATGACCTGGTCGACCGTCAGCACGGTGCCGCCGGTGACAAGCGCGTCGAGCCGGCCGTCAGGGCGCTTCCTGACCCACTCGGACACGGCGTGGCAGAGGATTTTTATCCCCTTCTTTTCCATCGTCTCGTGCAGCATGCGTCTGAGGTCCATGTCGAAGCGGCTGAGTATCTCCTTGCCGCGATAGACCAGAGTCGTGTCGACGCCCAGACCGTGAAAGATATTGGCGAATTCGACGGCGATATAGCCGCCGCCCTCGATCATGATTGCCTTCGGCA
Organism: Mesorhizobium sp. M0340; assembly: GCF_040321535.1. Taxonomy (NCBI): domain Bacteria; kingdom Pseudomonadati; phylum Pseudomonadota; class Alphaproteobacteria; order Hyphomicrobiales; family Phyllobacteriaceae; genus Mesorhizobium; species Mesorhizobium sp. M0340. The sequence continues at coordinate 114,812 of NZ_JAMYRR010000006.1, forward strand.
GCTCCTTGAGGTCGAAGGCTTCGTTGGAAAAGATGCAGTGCTCATGGCCGGGCAATGCCGGATGCGGCGCCGGGCGCCCGCCGGTAGCGATCAGGATCTGGTCGGCGGTAACGGTGCGATCCTCACCGAGAAGATGCACCACATGCGGATCGACCAGGGTGGCGCGCGAATGAAAGACCTCACCGCCGGCGCCCTGCACGTTCTTCTTGTAGACGGCCTCCAGCCGGCTGATTTCGCGGTCCTTGTTGGCGACCAGCTTCTGCCAGTCGAAATGCGCCTCAGACACCGTCCAGCCAAAACCGGCAGCGTCGGCGAAATGCTCGGGGAATTGCGAGGCGTAGACATAAAGCTTCTTCGGCACGCAGCCGCGGATCACGCAGGTGCCGCCGTAGCGGAATTCCTCGGCAATGCCGACACGCTTGCCGAGTAGGGCAGCGACGCGCGCCGCCCTCACCCCGCCGGAGCCGCCGCCGATGACGAAAAGATCGTAGTCGTAACCGGCCATGGTCCAGCTCCTGCCCCTCAAACAACGAGACAGGTAGGCTGCCAGCCACCAAAAGAAAAGCCCGGACTTGCCGGGCTTTCTGGTCCAGTGGCGGTCAGGCCACTCGGAAGTCCCCGATCAATTCGGCGTGGCGTCCGTGGGAGCAGCCCCGTCTGCCGGGGCGGCACCCTCGGCAGGTGCAGCCTGCGCCTTGGCATTCGCCGCTGCACCCAGGGTCTCGCCGACCTGCTGGGCGAGATCGCGAGCCAGGCCGTTCTGCCAGATCTCGGCAGCCTTCACCAGTTCGCGCGTCACGATCGGGCCGTTGTCGAGCAGCTTCTTGCCGGAATCGGAATTGTAGAAGGCGGCGATTTCATTGAGTTCCTTTTCCGAGAACACCTTTGCGTAGGCAAGCGCTGCTTCCTTTTCCAGGTCGGCGCGGCGCGATGCCAAGGCCATCGCCTTCTCGTTGATCGTCTTGGCGATCAGTTCCTGCATGTCCGGGTTCTTCTGGATCAGCTGCTGCTCGAGCGCCGCGGCCGCTTGCGGCAGGATGTTGTCGAACGTATCCGTCGCATGGATCGCCGCGACCGCGGCACGCGCCGCCTTCAGATGCGCATCAGTGACGTCCTGCGAAAATGCCGGCGACGAAAACGCGAAAACGGCCGAGGCCGCCAGAATGGCAAAAAAGCGGCCAACCCGGTTATGCAACATCATGATCGGTAAAACTCCTTGGTTTTCGGGCGGCATGGACGGTTTGGATGCCGTCGCCGCCGGCTATGATGGCCGTTGTCGCCAGCCCGATGAAAAGACCATGCTCGACCACGCCGGGAATGGCGTGGAGAGCATTCGAAAGCGCTCTTGTATCCGGAATGCGGCCAAAAGATGCATCGAGGATAAAATGGCCGCCGTCTGTAACAAATGGCTGGGTCCCCGTCATCCTCAATGTAACAGGGCCGGAAAGGCCCAGGTTTGCAGCCGCCACGCCAACCGCAATTTCGGTGGCGCGCAGGCCAAACCGGTTGACTTCGATGGGCAGCGGAAAGCGGCCGATCATCTCGACCATCTTGGAGCTGTCGGCGATGACGATCATGCGGGCGGAGGCCGCCGCGACAATCTTCTCGCGCAGCAGCGCGCCGCCGCCGCCCTTGACCAATGTCAGCGCCGGATCGATCTCGTCGGCGCCGTCGATGGTGAGGTCGAGCTCCGGTGTTTCCTCGAGGGTCGACAGCGGCACACCAAGCTCCGTGCAAAGGACGGCGGTGCGCTCCGAGGTCGGCACGCCGATGACAGTCAGGCCGGTGGCGACCTTGTCGGCGAGCAGCCGCACGAACTCATCCGCTGTCGTGCCGGTGCCGATGCCGAGCCGCATGCCATCCGTGACATGGGCCAGCGCTGTCCGCGCGGCCTCAACCTTCAATTGCCTCGCATCCATGCCGGGCCCCAAGATTTGTTTCGGCGCTCGTAGCATTTTTGCCGAGCTGGTCAAAGGACCTTGCCCGCGGTGGATAAGCCGGCTTGCCTGAACGGGCCGCAGCGGTTATCGCCTGCCGGCAATCGAATCGTCACAGGACAGGCCATGACCCGACCGACCATCGTGTTCGACCTCGACGGGACGCTGATCGACACGGCGCCGGACCTGCTCGACAGCCTCAACCACAGCCTTGCCGCCAGCCAGCTCGCGGCCGTCGACGAAGCCGGCTTCAAGCGTTTCGTCGGCCATGGCGGCCGCGTGATGATCGAGCGCGCCCATGCAGCGCAGCACAGGTCGCTGGCCGTGGAGGAGCACGATCGGCTGCTAAAGCTGTTTCTGGACCATTACACCGTTAACATTCCCGGCAAATCGCGCCCCTACCCGGGCGTTCCCGAGGCGATCGCACGGTTCGAGGCAGCCGGTTACCTGCTGGCCATCTGCACCAATAAATACGAGGCCAATTCGGTGGCACTCATCGAGGCGCTCGGCATGACCAGGCATTTCGCGGCGATCTGCGGTCAGGACAGTTTTCCGTTCCGCAAGCCCGACCCGCGCCATCTCACGCAGACTATCGCGCGCGCCGGTGGCGACCCGCACCGTGCACTGATGGTCGGTGATTCGCAGACTGATATCGACACGGCAAAGGCCGCCGGCATTCCGGTAGTGGCAGTCGATTTCGGCTACACCGATCGTCATGTGCGGGAGTTCGAGCCGTCGGCGGTGATCTCGCATTTCGATTCGCTGACGCTCGATCTGGTACAAGGGCTGATGGCCGCGGCGGAGGGCTGAAGCCGGTCATAGTCCAGACGGCCAGATGACGGCCGACAAGTGGTTGACTTCGCAGGCCGGCCTCCCTTATATCGCGGCGCGCTTGGCCTTCGGGCAACGAGCGGGCGATTAGCTCAGCGGGAGAGCACACCCTTCACACGGGTGGGGTCGCAGGTTCAATCCCTGCATCGCCCACCATCTTTTCGGCACTTAGCCATCACCGACGGGGAAGGCTGCCGTGATCGAGAACCAGCGCATGATCGCATTGGTTTTCCGTGCGCTTTTTCCGCAAGCTATAAGACTGACAGGCACACTTACGCTTGGCACAATTGCCGGTCTGGACGATCCGCAAGCCCGAGTCCGGGAACAAACCCGTATGTAGATGAGTTTCTGCTCATCGAAATGTGAGGGAAAGCCATGTCCAGACTTGTTTTGGCGGCCGCCGTGCTGCTTGTCGGCGGATCGGCCTTTGCCGCGGACGAAAATCCGGTGCCGCCGCAGAATGCCAAGAAGCTGTCGGAAATCATCGCCAAGGTCGAGCAGCGCGACGACTTCCGCTACATCAAGGAAATCGATTGGGACAGCGGCGCCTACACCGTCATTTATTTCACGAACGACAAGGCGAAAGTTGAAATCACCTATGATCCGGTGACAGCCGCGCCGAAATGAGGCTGGCCGCCAACGGTCCAGAGTCTAGAAAATGCCGCTCCTCGAAGGCCCGCGGCCTTCGGCACACCCTTGCGTAGATATGACTTTGATGGCTGACTGGGTGCTATCATTGCGCGCGGGGGTGGGCATGGCGACGGTAAAGCACGTATTGAAACGCTTTCTGATGATGCTCGCGGGTTATTTCATAGCGGTACTGGTTGGGCTGATCGCGGTGGCGGCGATCTATGGCGGGCTGAGTTCGCTGCCAAACGCGCCGAATTATTTCGACGTCATGGGTGTCACCCCCGTTGCGGTGCTGCTGTTGCCGCCGCTCGGCATGTTCATCTATTTTCTGACGATCGTGATGACCGGCCTGCAGACGCTGATCTTCGCACTGATTGCCGAGTTTTTCTCGCTGCGCAGTTTTTGGCTGCACATGGTCTTCGGCGCGGCGGCCGCGGTTGGCGGCTTCGCCTTGATCCGGCCCAGTGTACCGGATGACTCGAGCCCGGAGCGCTGGGCCGATATCGGCATCATTGCCGCGGCAGGCGTTGTCGCGGGCTTGGTCTACTGGCTCATCGCCGGACGCGATGCGGGTTTCCGGCGCCCACTGTTTCAGCGCTAGAACCGTATCTCTCAGCTGGCCGGCGAACGCACCGCTTCCGTGCTGTCGAGCGCCTGCTGCAGCCTTGTGTCGCGGCCGTAGACGTCATTGAAATATTCGACGGTACCGGACAGGTCCGGCCATGCGGTGAAATAGGCGACATAGACCGGGATCTTGCGTGTCACGTCCTCGGTCGAATGTCCGTGTTTCAGTCTGTCCTCGATGTAGTCGACCGAGGTGCCGAGCACGGCAGCCGCCATGCCGCGCGGATCCTGCAAGCGAACGCAGCCATGGCTGAGCGCGCGCATGTCGCGCTGGAAAAATGACTTCTGCGGTGTGTCGTGCATGTAGATGGCGTGCTTGTTGGGAAACAGTATCTTCAGCTCGCCCAGCGCATTGGCCTCGCTCGGTAACTGGCGCACGCCGTAGGGTATCCTTGCGCCATAGGCACCCCAATTGACCGAGGATGAGGGAATGCGCTTGCCGCGGGCATTGACCACCTCATAGCCGGCGCGGTCGAGATAGCCAGGATCGCGCCGCAGCCGCGGCAACATCTCGTTGACCAGGATCGACTGCGGCACGCCCCAATAGGGATGAAAGTCGACCTGCTCGATCTGATCATAGAAGAAAGCAGTCTGGTTGGTGGGCCTGCCGACCACGGCGCGGGTCTTCAGCTTCTCCTCGCCGTCGTCGATATAGCTCGCGGTGAAAGCCGGCTGGTTGATGAAGACGCGCGGGCTGCCGAGGTCGGAAGGCAGCCAGCGCAATTCTTCGAGCGCAACCCGAACCTTCTGAATTTTGTCGGCCTTGGACGTTCCGGCCAACGATGCGACGGTACGCGGGCCGATGACGCCGTCGCCTTTCATGCCGGCCCGTTTCTGCACCGCCTTGATCACCGGCACCAGCTCCGGATCGTAGACCTCGCTGGTGGCGAGCCTCGCCAGCACCTCGCCATAGGCACCGCCCATCTCGTCATCGAGATTGCGCGCGATCCTTGTCAAAAGCTTCGGCAGCTCGGGGCTGGTCTGCCCCGGTTTCAACAGAAGATTGGGATCGACGACGATCTCGTCCTCGGCGCTGGCCTGTAGCGATTCCAGTTCGACGCGCAGCGCCTGATACTCGGAATTCTGTGGATGCCGTGATTCGAGATAAGTGCGCACTTGCTGGGTATGGGCCAGCGTCTTCAGTACCCCTTCCATGTCGAGCGGCTTCGGCGGAAAATCGTAGTAGCCGGTGATGCGGTTGGGATCGACGCGGCCGCTTTGTGCGTCACGGGCGTAGCGCAGGACACGCGCCGACATCGCCATCTCGAAGCGAACCAGCTCTTTCAGGCGCTCATCGGCATTGCCCGCCGATGCGCCTGCTGCCGGAACTTCGACGGTGTAGTCGGCGGGCGTCAGGCCGTAGCTCGCGGCTTCGCCCAGCACCCGCACCGCATCCTCGGCACGGCTGTTGGGACTGGTTCCCGTCACCCAGATGAAATCCGGATTGGCTGAGTAGTACGCGATCAGCGCCTTGGCGATGTCCCTCTCGGCGTAGAGATCATAGCCGTCGAGCCCGGCAATGGCTTCGCGGAATGCAGCCCCGGTGGCCGTCGGCTCGAATGCAGCATCCTGAGGCGTTGCCGGTTCAGGCGCTGCCGACAGTGCCGAAAAATCGACGCGCACCAGCGGATCGCTCTTGTAGGTGTAATAGGACGGGCTGCTGATTTGCGCACCACCACCCCCACCGGAAGCGGCTGGCGCCTTGGGCTTGTATTTTGACGGTGGCGGCGGAAAGTTACCTTTCGGCGCTGCGTGTTTGACGCCGCCGCCGAAAAGCATGTCGAAGAACCCTTGCGCTTCAACCTGCGGCGTCCCGAAGGCTAGCATTGCCGCGGCCACCGCGAACGGCAGCACGGTTGCTTTGTTTCCAAGGAGTTTCATGGATCACCCGCTCCGGTTGAACCGGATCCCGTTCCGCACCGCTTTCACGGTCTCGCCCACCCCATGGCGGATGTAAGGCGTGACTACACTGATTCATACTGATTTCGTTAAGCTTCCATAAATTTCGGAACGTCTGTTGCAGAACGGTTTCACAAGGTCGTGACGGGTCAAGCGAATCCGTCGCCGTCCTCGGCCAGAACGGCAACCGTCCAGTGACCAAGTCTCACGCGTTTGCGCCGCCGTCGATGGTCAATGCCGCGCCTGTCACGAAGCGTCCTTCGGGACCGGCAAGCCAGGCGACCATGCCGGCGATCTCGTCGGCCGTTCCGAAGCGAGGCATCGCCATCTTCTGGCGCTGATGCTCGGCGTGCGGGCCGGCTGCCGGATTCATGTCGGTATCGGTCGACCCCGGATGGACGACATTGGCGGTGATGCCGCGCGGACCGAGATCGCGGGCAAAGGCCTTGGTCAGGCCAACCAAAGCAGCCTTGCTGGCCGAATAAGCGCTCAGGCCGGCGTCGGTGGCACGCTCGGCCAGATTGCTGCCGATCGAGATGATCCGGCCACCCTCGCCCATATGTGCTGCTGCCGCCTTGACGGCGACGAACGGGGCCCTGAGGTTGACCGCCATCGTCTCATCGAAGTCGGCAAGCGACAGAGCATCGATCGGCGCAGCGCGCCAGATGCCGGCGCTGTTGACGAGGATGTCGAGCCGTCCGAAGGCTTTTGCTGCCTCATCGACTGCCGCCTCGATCGCCGCAGCATCGCGATTGTCGGCCTTGATGGCAAAGCCCCGGCCGCCGGCCGCCTCGATTTCCCTGACCACCGCGAGTGCCCTTTCCTCACCATTCACATAGGTGATCGCCACGCCTGCGCCGTCGGCCGCGAGCCTTCTTGCGATCGCCGCACCAATGCCGCGGCTGCCGCCGGTGACGAGGGCGGCCTTGCCGTTCAAGCTTCTGGATGACATCTGCTTCTCCATTTTGTAGTGATTGATACATAAATATCTGCCAGCCTTGCTGAACCACGTCAACTGAATTATGTATCGATCAATACAGAAAGGATACCATGCCGGAACGAGGCCGCCCCCGCACCTTCGATCGAGCCGCCGCCTTGCGGCGCGCAATGGAAGTGTTTTGGCTCAAGGGTTATGAGGGCGCGTCGATAAGCGATCTGACCGCTGCAATGGGCATCAACTCACCCAGCCTCTATGCCGCCTTCGGCAGCAAGGAAGCGCTATTTCTCGAGGCAACCGAGCTTTACACGCGGGTCGAGGGAACCGAGATCTGGTCCGCGCTGGAAAAGGCGCCGACCGCGCGCCAGGCCGTCGAGCGGTTCCTGCGGCAGACTGCCAGGGCCTATTCACAGACCGGTCGTCCGCAAGGCTGCCTTATCGCGCTCGCCGCATTGCACCAGGACTCAAGCCGCGGCGCCATCTGTGATGATCTGCGCCGTCGCCGCGCCGAAAACCGCGAAGCCTTGCTGAGACGCTTCGAGCGTGGCGTGGCCGAAGGAGAGTTGCCGGCCGATTTCGACTGCGGTACGGCCGCGACCTTCTACGCCACCGTGCAGCACGGCATGTCGATCCAGGCGCGCGACGGCGCGTCGCGCTCGGCCCTTCTGGCGACGGTGGCCGGGGCAATGGCGGCTTGGATAGCGATGGCCGGCACCGGGGTGGCGGCGTGACGATCGAACCCGGCAGACAAGACCAGACATTCAGATCACTGCAGAGACGGCTCCAGCCTGCCGGCAACGAAGCCAACGGCACGCTCCACCACACCCCTGTCGGCGAGAATGCGGCGGTGGCCGAGCCCGTCGGCCCAGTACAGCCGCACATGGTCTCCGGCGCGCGCGTAGAGCCTTGCATGATCGGCGGACACTTCGCGGGCGTCCGGCGCGTGGATCACCAGCGTCGGCAGCAGCGTGCTTGCCAGCTGGCGATCACCGGTAAACTCGTGCAACGGCCGGCCGGCGATACGCTCGACCCGGTCGGCCATGGCGACCTGCGAGCGCGAGCCGACATTCAGCATGCGACTGAAATCAGCAAAGATTGCCGGCAGGGAGCTCGGCGCAGCGATAAGCACCAGTCGCCCGGCCGCCAATCGCGGGATGTTCCTGATTGAACCGGCAACTGCATTGGCGGCAACGGCACCACCAAAGGAATGGCCGACGATCGCGGCAAACGGCCCGAACCATTCGCCGGCAACCCGTGCCGCATCGACCGCACTGACCAGGGTAAGCCGGCGGCCCTGCGACTGGCCGTGGCCCGGCAGGTCGAGCGAGACGACCTTATAGCCAGCATCGCGATAGGCCTCGATCAGCGTGCGCATGTATTCGGTGCGCGAACGCCAACCATGGATGACGAGCACGGTGCCGGCAGTGGCCCTGCCCGGCTCGGGCCGGAATTCATGCACCATGACGCAGCCGGTTCTGGTCTTTAGCCGGTGATGTCGTGCCTGGGTCATGAAATCGGCGGCGCGATCGATCGCGCGGCGCTCGCCTTCACTCAAGCTCTTCTCGTGCGGCGTGCGGCAGAACAGCTCGAATGCAGCGCGCCCGGTGAGTCGCGGTGCCACATGCTCAGCCACTCCGAACGTGCCGCGGATGACCTTCAGTCCAAATGATGCCATAGTGGCGATCCATTCATTGGTTCAAGCATGAACATAATAGTTCAAACATGAACATTAAGCAAGACCTGCCCTGGGACAACCCGCGCTTTCGCAACTGGGTGGCGGTGGCGCGCGCATGCCACGTGCTGGAACGCACCCTGGCGGTGAAGCTGGCGCCGCTCGACCTGAAGCCGGCGCAGCTCGACGTGCTGATGAACCTCTACCGTCATCCCGGCATGTCGCAGCACGACCTCGCTCGCCGGCTGCTGGTCGGTCGCTCCAACATCACCATGCTTTTGCCGCAGCTGGAGACGCGCGGCCTGCTGCGCCGCGAGGGCGACGAGAAGGACAAGCGCGTGCTGCGGCTGACGTTGACCGAGACCGGCGAGGCACTGCTGATGCAGGCGCTGAAGGTCCATATGGCGCTGATCGAGAAGGCGATGAGCCAGTCGACGCCGGAGCAATGCGACATGATCGGCGAACAGATGCGTAGGGTTGCCGAGGTTTTGAAGACCGCCTGACAGCCCAGCGCTCCACCAACAAGTGCTTCACCACATCGATTTTGTCGCGCGCTCCGGCCATTCCTTGTCGTAGACCTCGCCGTCGATGTTCTTGCGGCTGGTGATTTCCAGGATTTGACCGGGAGTCGGTAGCGATCTCGGGTCGACATGCCTTGCCGGGTTCCACAGCTCCGACCGGTGGATGGCGCGGGCGCACTGGAAATAGACCGCAGCGATCTCGATGACCGTCACCGAGCGCGCCGGCTTGCCCTCGACTGCGAACGAGGCGCAGAGCGCGGTATCGATGGTGATGTGGGCGCGGCCATTGACGCGCAGCGTCGTGCCCGAACCCGGCACCAGGAACAGGAGCGCGACGCGCGGATCGCGAAGGATGTTCCTTAGCGAATCGGCACGGTTGTTGCCGCGCCGGTCCGGCATCATCAGCGTTTTCGGATCGTGGATGCGGACGAAGCCAGCGAGATCACCGCGCGGCGAGCAGTCCAGCCCTTCAGGCCCGCAGGTTGCGAGCACGGCGAACGGCGAAGCCTCGATGATAGCTGCGTATTCGGGAATCAGCTGATCGAGTTCTTTGACCACCGACGCCTCGCCGGGCAGGCCATAGAGCGCTTCGAGCTGTTCGAGGCTGGTGATCATGGACATGTTTTCGTCTCCAAAGCTTTGCCGGCGCTACTCCAGATGCATGACGTTTTCACGACATGGTGCCCGCTTGCCGGTCATCAGGAAACGGGTGTCGAGGCAACGCGAACAAGGGCAAACCGCTTTCACCTACACAATCGCACCGACGGATACGGAGACCGAAAATGGATAAACCGCTCGACCGGCGACGCACCGCCATGGAACTTATTGAAAACATGTTCAGTGTTGAAATGCGTTTCCTGCAATCAGGGTCGGAAAGCTTCGATGTGCTTGCCAGCGCATTCCATGCCGAGATTGTGGTGCATGAGCCGCAGTCCCTGCCCTATGCCGGTGACTGGAATGGCCTCGACGGCGTTGGCGCTCTTTTCCGCAAGATGCGGGAAATCTGGAGCGACGTGGCGGTGGAGGATCTTCAAACCGCCCAGAACGATAACGTGGTGTTCATGAGCTGCATGCTTTCGCTGACGTCGCGAGCCACTGGTGCAACAATCATACAGCCGTTTGCCGAAGTCTTGCGCTTCAAGGATGACCGACTGATCGAAGGCACGCCGTTTTACTATGACACCGGCGAGATCCTGGCGATCCTGCGCTGAGCATACCGCGAAACCATTCAGCGGTCGCGGCTCAGCCCCTTCTCTTCCAGCTCGGCGAGATAGGCGGCCCAGCGTGCGTCCTTCTCATGACCCAGCGTATGCAGGTAGTTCCAGGTGAAGATACCGGTGTCGTGGAAATCGTCGAAGGTGATGCGCACGGCATAGTTGCCGACCGGCTCGATCTTCAGGATCGCCACATTGCGCTTGCCCGGAACGGTGACGCGCTGTCCGGGCGAATGGCCCTGCACCTCGGCCGATGGCGAGGCGACCCGCAGAAGCTCGGCCGGCAGCTCGAACGGCTGATGTCCCGGAAAGGTCACGGAAAGCAGCTTGCGATCTTTCGAGACCCTGAGTTCCTTCGGCGCTGTCATGGTGGTGGATCCTGCGGAGAACCGCCCTTCCCTACGCCGCTTCGTGTCGAGGTAAAAGGCCGCATCGAAAGTTCCGACATGATCTGTCGGCGTCGGAATGTTACCGGAGATCGCGAGCTTATATCTTGAATGGCAAGTTGGCTCGTATCACATAGCCATATATAACGAAGCCGTTCACGGCCACGGGAAGCGCATAAGCATGGATATGATCGATCCTTTCGGTCGCACGATCACCTATCTGCGCGTGTCGGTCACCGACCGTTGCGATTTTCGCTGCACCTATTGCATGGCCGAGGACATGACCTTCCTGCCCAAGAAGGACCTGCTGTCGCTGGAAGAGCTCGACCGGCTCTGCACGGTCTTCATCGAAAAGGGCGTGCGCAAGCTCCGCCTCACCGGCGGTGAGCCGCTGGTACGCAAGAACATCATGCATCTTGTGCGCCAGCTTTCGCGGCATCTCGAGAGCGGTGCGCTGGAAGAGCTGACGCTGACCACCAATGGATCGCAGCTTTCCCGCTTTGCCGCCGAGCTCGCCGACTGCGGCGTCAAACGCATTAACGTCTCGCTCGATACTCTCGATGCCGACAAATTTCGACAGATCACCCGCTGGGGCAATCTGGACAAGGTCATGGATGGCATCGACGCCGCGCAGGCGGCCGGGCTGAAGGTAAAGCTCAACGCGGTGGCGTTGAAGGACTTCAATGACGCCGAATTGCCGGACATGCTACGCTGGGCGCATGGCCGCGGCATGGATCTGACGGTCATCGAAACCATGCCGATGGGCGAGATCGATGCCGACCGCACCGATCAGTATTTGCCGCTGTCGCTGCTGCGTGCAGCACTCGAGCGCCAATTCACGCTGAGCGATATTCCCTACAAGACCGGTGGCCCGGCCCGCTACGTCCATGTCGCCGAGACCGGGGGGCGGCTGGGCTTCATCACGCCGATGACGCATAATTTCTGCGAAAGCTGCAACCGGGTCCGGCTGACCTGTACCGGCACCCTTTACATGTGCCTCGGCCAGGAAGATGCCGCAGACCTGCGCGCGCCACTGCGTGCGTCGGAAGGCAACGAGCTGGTCGCCGATGCCATCGACGAAGCAATCGACCGCAAGCCCAAAGGCCATGACTTCATCATCGATCGCCGCACCAACCGTCCGTCGGTGTCGCGGCATATGAGCGTCACCGGCGGCTGATTTTTAGCCGATTTCGTGCAAGAACAATCGCCTTGGTATCAGCGCGAGGCAAGGCGTGCAGCGGTTTCTTGTAGTCCTGACGTTTTTCGGAGTGATGGCGGGGACCGTGGCAGTTGCCGCGTCATTTACCTATACGAACGAGCGCTTCGGTACCGTCTGCACCTTTCCGGATGAAATCTTCACTCTTCGCCAGCCTGAGCCGGATAATGGTGATGGACAACAGTGGCTCACTGCTGATGGCGCCAGCCTGATCTGTTCAGGCATTCTCAATGTCGATGATGACACCCCGACAGCCTTCGTCTCCGCCGAGAGGGCCAGCAAGGAACCTGGCTACAGGATCACCTACAGCAAGACCGGCAAGGACTGGGCGGTGCTGTCGGGCATCCAAGGCGGGAACATCTTCTACGAACGCCGCCTGTTCGGAAAAGACGGTGTCATCCGCACGGTCTGGATCGACTACCCGCGAGCCCTGAAATCGAAATACGACCCGCTCGTCGATGCGATCGCCGGTAGCCTCAAGGGACCGTGAGCATCCGGCAACGTCAGAACTTATTCGCAGCCTATTGTTTTTGCTTGCGAGTCACGGTTGTTGGCGCGTGTAGTCGTATCGTACGGCAAGCCATTGTTTGCCGCTGCCATTGGCCTGGAGGAAGTGTTGCTCGGCCACTTCGTGATTGTCGCCGTCCCTGGAAATGATGAAATCGGAGGCCGTGAATCGCCCTTCGACCTCGGGCCCGAAGCCGACGAAACCAAGCGGCTCGAAAAGCAGTGAAATCTTGCCGTCCTCCTCGCCACCAAAACTCCAGGCGGGCATGATCCCTGCCGGGAAACGGGTGTCCATGGAGACATACTTCCAGCGGCCCTCCACCCGGTCATAGCTCAAATAGGCTATCCGCTGGAAGTCCGGCTTTTCGACCCGGGCGCCGGGCGCATCACCTCCTGCATGAAGGGGCCGATCATCGTACGTTCGGCCACCAGCCCGGTCATCACGATCGGCTGCGCACCGGGGGTTGGCCAGATCGTGTTGACGACGTTCCATTTCCCGATGCGGCGAGCGAGCTCATTCGCTTCGTGACCCGGCGTGGACATCCGTTCGACTGCCGACGCCGAAGCGCCGTTCTCGGCCAACGCAGGCGCTATCGCCATGAAGATGACCGCCAGTGCAGAAGAGAACCGGAAAGCCGACGAAACGTGCCGCCTGCTGCCTGTGCCAAGCCTGGCCGCATTGCCTCGTGCATTCGTCATGGACCACCTCCCCGGACAAGATCAGAGGCCTACAATGACCAATTTGGCGACTCTTGCCGAGCAAATTGATCTCGTCGAGAATTTTCCTCGAGCGGCAGTGTGATCGATTTGCTATCCGAACCGAACCTTTAAAAGGGCACCTTTCGGGGTCACACCCAGAAAAGGTCTTGTCCGCAAACGGTCACCGGATTTACCGCAAGCCCATTCGAGCCTAGCCTCTGCTCTGGAGCGGTTCTTCGCCCAGTGGGGGAATACGATATGCGCAAACTCATTCTTTCTCTTGCATTGCTCAGCCTCGCGGCCCTGCCCGCGGCGGCCCAGTCGATCGGCGGCACCTATGCCGTGGCCGGCACCAATTTCGATGGATCGTCCTATGGTGGCAACGCGACGATCACGCTGACCAGCGAGACGACCTGCACGATCCATTGGGAGACGGGCGGCTCGTCCTCGGACGGCATCTGCATGCGCAACGACGATGCCTTCTCCGCCGGTTATGTCATGGGCAAGGCGGTCGGTCTTGTCGTCTACAAGGTGCAGGACGACGGCTCGCTGCGTGGCCTGTGGACGATTGCCGGTAAGGAAGGCAACGGCACCGAGGTACTGACGCCCAAATAAGCCCTGCCGCTCTTGCGCGACAGATGTTACGGGCCATAGAAAGGCTGTGGCCCAGCCCTTTGACGTTGCTGTTTTGCGGGTGCCTGCTAGACGCTTGCTGCAGGATTCACCCGGTAATCTGCCTTGCCTCTTTCGCCAAACCTGCGCGGCGCGTTGTTCATGATGGTGGCCATGGCTGGTTTCACCCTCAACGACGCTATCACCAAATTCTCGTCGGAATCGATGAACATGGCGCAGGTCATGCTGATCCGCGGCGCCTTCGCTTCGCTTTTCGTTGGCCTGCTTGCGTGGCAACGCGGCGCGCTTGCCCGGCCAGGTTCGATGCTGCAGCCGACCGTTGCGCTGCGCGTTGCCAGCGAGGCCGGCGCCACGGTGTCGTTCTTGGTTGCTCTGGCGCATCTTCCGATCGCCAATGTCTCCGCCGTGCTGCAGGCGCTGCCGCTGGCGGTAACGATGGGCGCAGCGCTTGTGTTCAACGAGGGCGTCGGCTGGCGGCGCTGGCTGGCTATTGCCGTCGGTTTTGCCGGCGTGCTGATCATCGTGCGGCCGGGCTTCGAAGGGTTCAGCGTCTTTTCTCTGCTGGCGCTGGCTAGCGTGGCATGCTGTGCGGTGCGCGATCTCGCCACCAAGCGGATACCGCAGGCAATTCCGACATTGCTGGTGTCGAGCGCCACCGCCCTTGCCATGACGTTTCTGGGCGCGGCATTGCTTTCACCGATGGGCGGTTGGACACCGATGACAGGACAAAGCACGGCGTTTCTGGCGCTGGCGGCAGTGCTCGTGCTCATCGGCTACCACTTCATCATCACGGCGATGCGGGTGGGCGATATCTCCTTCATCGCGCCGTTCCGTTACACCGCCCTGCTCTGGTCGATCCTGCTTGGCTTCACGATCTTCGGCGATGTCCCGGATCTGCCGATGATCGTCGGTGCCACGATCATCATCGCCTCAGGCCTCTATGCACTCTACCGCGAACGGATCGTCGGCCGGCGAAAAACAGCCGCCGAAAGCACTGGACCGGACATGGCGCCGGACGGCATATAGGATGACTGTCGACGACTGTCCGATTTGAAAACTGGATTTTGGTCATTGGGTCTAGGCAGCAAACGATGGGCCGACATATCGCAGGGATCATTCTGGCCGGCGGCCGATCGAGCCGGATGGGTGGCGGCGACAAGACCCTGCTTGCGCTTGGCGACGGCACCCTGCTCGACCGTGTCGTTTCGCGCCTTGGCCCGCAGGTCGGCCCGCTTGCGCTAAACGCCAATGGCGATCCGACACGGTTTGCCGCGACGGGGCTTCCGGTGCTTGCCGACACCGTCAAAGGTTATGCCGGGCCGCTTGCCGGGATACTGACCGGCCTCGAATGGGCTTCCGACACGGCCTGCCAGGCGCTGGTCACGGCTGCCGGCGATACGCCTTTCCTGCCCAAGGACATGGTCGAGCGGCTGCTCGCAGCAGCCTATGCGCGCCCGGGCTCTATCGCGGTCTCCTGTTCCGGCGGAAAACGACATCCGACCTTTGCACTGTGGCCGCTAGGGTTAGATCAGGCCTTGCGACAATTTCTCGTCGAGGAAGACAACCGGCGCGTTGCGGCGTTCATCGACCGGCACGGTTTTGTCGAGGTGGAATTTCCCATCCTGAAATCCGGCGGAGCCGAGATCGATCCGTTCTTCAACATCAACACTCCCGACGACCTTGCCCAGGCCGCGCATCTGTTGCAGAGCATCGAGCCATGAAAAGACGTATCTTTGGCATCACCGGCTGGAAGAACTCCGGCAAGACGACATTGACCGAAAAGCTGGTGGCCGAGCTCGTCCGGCGCGGCTGGAAAGTGTCGACGGTAAAACACGCCCATCATGATTTCGACATCGACAAACCCGGAGCGGACAGCTTTCGCCACCGGCAGGCGGGAGCGATGGAGGTCGCGGTCGTGTCGGGCAGGCGCTGGGCGCTGATGCACGAATTGCGCGGCGAGGACGAGCCGACGCTGGACGCGATCCTGTCACGGCTGGCACCCTCCGATATCGTGCTGGTCGAGGGTTACAAGCGCGAGGCGCACAAGAAAATCGAGACGCGACGGCTCGAGGCCAAGGACCGGACACCGCTCTCTGCAGCCGATCCGCACGTTGTCGCCATCGCCTCCGACTTCCACATTGTCGGCGAAGACCTGCCGGCCTTCGATCTCGACGACACGAATTCGATAGCTGACTTCATCGAGCGCGCCACCGGCCTGACGCGCTGAGATCGCGGCCGCAGGGGGTTCCGGCCACTTTCTCTCCATTTAGGCGTTTGACCCAACGTCACCGTTTTCTGAACATGACCTTCCCTCAAGCGACGGTTTTTGCAGTTGCTTTTTCTTGGGAAACAATGGGAGTATCGCGCCAGCGGGCGGTCAAAAGCACCGCCCACAGAGCCGTTCGGGAACGACGGCCGGGACCAACAGAGAGGACCATTATGCGTATTGCACTGCGTATCGCGCTCGCCGCTTCGGCTGCGCTGCTGACGCTTGGCGTTGCCCAGGCCCAGGAAAAAACCTTGAGGATCGGCACCGAGGGAGCGTATCCGCCATTCAACAACCTCACCGCCGACGGCCAACTCGTGGGCTTTGATATCGACATCGCCAAGGCGCTGTGCGACGAGATGAAGGTGAAGTGCACCTTCGTCGCGCAGGACTGGGACGGCATCATTCCAGCCCTTCAGGCAGGCAAGTTCGACGCCATCGTCGCATCGATGTCGATCACGCCGGAACGCGCCGAGAAGGTCGACTTCACCCACAAATATTACAATACGCCGCCGGCGATCGCCGCGCCCAAGGACACCGACATCAAGGGTGTCACCAAGGAAGATTTGGCCGGCAAGACGATCGGCGTGCAGGCGTCCACCACGCATTTCAACTATTCGACCAAGACTTATACCGAAAGCACCGTCAAGCCCTACCCGACCGCACAGGAATACCAGCTCGATCTGGCCAATGGTCGGCTCGATGCCGCCAATGACGACGTCGTCGTGCTGCAGCAATGGCTGGATTCGCCGGACGGCGCCTGCTGCAAGCTGGTCGGCACAATCAAGCCGGTTATCGAAATCCACGGTCCGGGCGCCGGCATTGCCGTGCGCAAGGGCGAGACCGACCTCGTCAACAAGTTCAATGCGGCGATCGACGCCATCCGCGCAAACGGAAAGTACAAGGAAATCAACGACAAATACTTCAAATATGATGTTTATGGCGGCGAGTCCTGATCGACCGACATAGGAAGACGTGAACGGCGGGAGATTCCCGCCGTTCTTATAAGGTTGCCGCGCACCAGGGGTGATGCGGTACGGGTCTCACAGCCTAAAGGAGAACAGGCAGGCGGATGCAGAGCGCACTGACGCTTCTCAGTTGGGGACCCGAAGGCTGGCTCGACGATATCGCTGCGGGTGTATTTGTTACGGTATGTCTTGCGCTGGCCACTCTGCCCTTCGGGCTGACGCTCGGCTTTTTCGTGGCGCTGGCCAAACAGTCGGAAGAGCCGTCGCTGAGACTGGCCGGGAACATCTACACCACGATTTTTCGCGGAATACCCGAGCTGCTCACGCTGTTTCTGATCTTCTTCGGCATCCCATTGATCCTGCAGTACTTTGTCCGGCTGGTGAGCCCCGGAACGTCCGCCGACGTCAACAGCTTCGTCGCCGGTATGATCGCGCTGTGCTTCATTTTTTCCTCTTATTCCAGCGAGGTGTTTTTATCCGCGTTCCGCGCCATTCCAAAAGGGCAATATGAGGGAGGCTATTCGGTTGGCCTGTCCAGCGGCCAGACTATGCGGCTGATCGTGCTGCCGCAGTTGATCCGCATCGCGTTGCCCGGACTTGCCAATCTCTGGCTTATCCTGCTCAAGGACACCGCCCTCGTCTCGGCCGTCGGCCTCAACGAGATCCTCCGCCAGAGCGGGGTTGCCGCTCGCGTCACCAAGCACGCGTTCCTGTTTTACGGTTTTGCCGGCCTGATCTATCTCCTGCTGGCGATCGTCTCCTCCTTCGGCATCAACGCGATCGAACGAGCGGTCGGCGGCAGCGAGGTCAAGAGATGAGCTTTGCCACCGACGCGCTGAAGGTCGACCGGCCGCCGCCGCCCGCACGCGGCTGGTCGCGCCAACGCATCCTCGGCCATGTCCTGGTCGGCCTGTGGATCGCTCTCGGCATTGGCATGGTCGTCTACCTGGTCGCTGCGTGGAACCCGGAGTTCTTCCAGAAATATGCACCCGGTTACATATCCGGCCTCGGCATCACCCTGTTGCTGGTTGCCATCTCGATTGTGCTTGGCGCGATCCTGTCGGTACCGATCGCCTATGCACGCATGTCGAAGAACCCGATCCTTTCGGGGTTCGCCTATGCCTATGTCTATTTCTTTCGCGGCACGCCGCTGTTGGCGCAGACCTTCCTGGTCTACTACGGGGTCGGCTCCTTCCGGCCGGAGCTCGAGATGGTCGGACTATGGGGCTTCTTCCGCGAAGCGTTCAACTGCGCGATCTTCGCCTTTTCGCTGAATACGGCCGCGTACCAGGCCGAGATCTTGCGTGGCGCGATCGAGAGCGTGCCGCGGGGCCAATGGGAAGGTGCCGCCTCGCTCGGCCTGCATAAACTACAGACGATGTGGAAAATCATCCTGCCGCAGGCGTTGATTGTGGCGCTGCGCCCCTATGGCAACGAGATCATCCTGATGATCAAGGGCTCGGCAATCGTCGCCATCATCACGGTCTACGATTTGATGGGGATTACAAAGCTCACCTATGCGCGCACGTTCGAGTTCCAGTCGTATATCTGGGCGGCGATCATCTATCTGGTCATCGTTGAAACACTGCGCCACGGCGTTGAGTGGATCGAACGCCGCATCACCATCCATCTGCACCGCTGACTCCCATCGCCTTGTCTGATCCGGTAAGAAGACCGCAAAGCAGGCTTCTAAGGGATTCGAAAACATGGCTTCGGTGGCATTTCTCGGTCTTGGCGTCATGGGCCATCCGATGGCCGGGCATCTCAAGAATAAGGGTGGTCACGACGTCACCGTCTACAACCGCACCAGGGCGAAGGCCGAGCAGTGGGTTGCCCAGTATGGCGGCAGCCTCGCCGCGACGCCAGCCGAGGCGGCCGAGGGCAAGGATTTCGTCTTTTCCTGCGTCGGCAATGACGACGACCTGCGCTCGGTGACGACCGACGCCGGAGGCGCCTTCAATTCCATGATGAAAGGCGCCATCTTCATCGACAACACCACCGCATCGGCCGAGGTCGCGCGCGAACTGGCGCAGCAGGCGCAAGCGCTCGGCTGTTCGTTCCTCGACGCCCCGGTCTCCGGCGGTCAGGCAGGCGCCGAGAACGGCATGCTGACCGTGATGGTCGGCGGCGAGCCCGACGCCTTCGACAGGGCGAAGCCTGTCATAGATGCTTATGCCCGCATGGTCGGATTGATGGGACCGGCCGGGGCTGGCCAGCTCACCAAGATGATCAACCAAATCTGCATCGCCGGCCTCGTTCAGGGCCTGGCCGAGGGCATTCATTTCGGCAAGAAGGCTGGGCTCGACATCGAAAAGGTCATCGAGGTGATTTCCAAGGGTGCGGCCGGTTCCTGGCAGATGGAGAACCGGCACAAGACGATGAATGCCGGCAAATATGATTTCGGCTTCGCCGTCGACTGGATGCGCAAGGATCTTGGCATCTGCCTCGCCGAGGCCGACCGCAACGGCGCCAAACTGCCGGTGACGGCACTCGTCGACCAGTTCTACAAGGACGTGCAGGCGATGGGCGGCAAGCGCTGGGACACGTCCTCGCTGCTGGCGCGGCTGGAGAAATAGGATTTCGCCGTGGCCGAGCTTTCGCCTCAATCCAGCGCCGATGAAATTGTCGCTCATCTGCGCTCGATCGCCTCGGAGGAAAATCGACTTGGCATGCTGCGCTACGGCATCAAGATCGAACGTGCGCTCGGTATCTCGCATGGCGTGCAGCGGCAGATTGCCAAGAAAATCAAGCGCAACCATGAGCGTGCCTTTGAGCTTTGGCAGACAGGCATCATGGAGGCGCAGTTCATCGCTTCCGTGACAGCCGATCCGGAGCGGTTCTCCGCCGCGGATGCAAGACGATGGGCGGCGACTTTCGACTCGTGGGATATCGTCGACGGGGTCTCCGATCTCTTTGTCGATACGGATTGCTGGAAGGAATTGATCGCCGAATTCGCGGTCGACGAACGGGAATTTGTTCGACGCACGGCTTTTGCGATGATGGCCTGGTCGGTGGTCCACCGGAAGGAGGAACCCGAGACGACCTTCCTCGAATTCCTGCCGATCATCGAAGCGCATGCGACCGACGGCCGCAATTTTGTGAAGAAGGCCGTGAACTGGGCGCTTCGTTCGATCGGCAAGCGATCGATGAATTTGCACGGCCATGCCCTTGCCGTGTCGCTAAAACTGGCGGCCTCGACAGACAGGACTGCTCGCTGGATCGGCAAGGATGCCGTGAAGGAACTTTCCGATGCCAAGACGCTCGAACGGCTCGCCGCCAGAAAAGCTTGACCTGAGCGAAGTGCGCTTCACGGAGGTGACGCAATCGACGCGCGCCGATTTCGAAAACCTGTTCGAGCAACCCGGCGGGCCGAAATACTGCCGGTGTATGGCTTGGCGCAATCTCGACCGCCGCGAGCATGTCGAGAACGACGAGAAGAAACGCGCGATGATGGCGCTGATCGACGCCGGCACACCGGTCGGCATTGTCGCCCAGTTCGATGGCCGGACCGTCGGCTGGTGCTTGGTCGCGCCGCGCCAGACCTACCGCAAGTTGTCACGGCAGCAGGACGACCGCGAGGCCGGGATCTGGTCGATCGTCTGCTTCTTTGTGCCGAGAGCGTTGCGCGGCGGCGGGCTGGCAAGCGCATTGCTTGATGCAGCCATCGATCACGTCTTTGCCAAAGGTGCCACGACGATCGAGGCTTATCCGGTCGACCAGGCATCGCCGAGCTACAGCTTCATGGGTTTTCGCGACATGTTCGTCGCCCGCGGCTTTCGCGAGATCGGCATGACCGGCTCGCGCCGGCATGTCATGCGGCTTGAACGTTGACCTTGGCGACAGCGGCAGCTTTACTTGCTGGCATAGGCCGCAGATCAAGGCTCAGCAGTGGAGCAGGAATGAAAAACCGTCTCAAGTCAGGCGCGACGCTGGCAGCCGCAGTGTTCGCCTCTGTTGTCGCAGGCAACGCTTGCGCCGGGACGATGCATATTTTCTGGAAGGATCTGCGCCCGGCGAGCCAGGCAGCCGCCGAAAGCGTCGGGCTGCCGATGATCGCGGCCAAAATGCCGGATCATGGCGAAACGCTGTCACTCAACTTGCAGGACAAGACCGTACAACTCGCGGGCTATGCACTGCCGGTCGATCGCGACGGTGATCTCGTCTACCAATTCCTGCTGGTGCCCTGGACGGGGGCCTGCAGCCATATGCCGACGCCGCCGCCCAACCAGATCGTCCTCGTTACGCCTGCCCAACCCTACCGGATGTCTGAGGCCTACCAGCCGGTTTCGGTGACCGGCGCCTTGCAGCCCGGCATGGAGAAGAGTCAGCTTTTTATCCTTGACGGTGTAAGTGTCATCCAGTCGGGCTACGCTGTGCGCAAGGCCGAGGTGGTCGACGTCGGCACCGTGCCGGACACGATCACGCTGCCGGTCAACTCGCCCTGGACTTTCCTCAACAAAAAGAAAAACTAAGCAGAAAAATCTCAGGCGGCGTTGGCGCCGGACTCCTTGTCGAGCACCATGTAATCCAGCGGCATCTCGGTCGTGTATTTGATCTGCTCCATGGCAAAGGAAGACGACACGTCGCGGATCTCGATCTTGGCGATCAGCCGCTTATAGAAGGCGTCGTAGGCGGCGATGTCGGGCACCACGACGCGCAAGAGATAGTCGACGTCGCCGCTCATGCGGTAGAATTCGACCACTTCCGGGAATTCCTGGATGACCTCCGAAAAGCGCCGCAGCCATTCATGGCTGTGCGAATTGGTGCGGATCGAGACGAACACCGTCACCCGCACATTGACCTTTTCATGATCGAGGATGGCAACGCGCCGCTTGATGACGCCCTCTTCTTCGAGCTTCTGGATGCGCCGCCAGCACGGCGTCGTCGACAGGCCGACCTTCTTGGCGACGTCGGCGACTGCAAGCGTCGCATCCTCCTGCAGGAGGCGGAGAATTTTTCTATCGAGGCGGTCCATTGGGTGCTCCCCTGACGCAAATCGTCAAAATGCGCGGCTTTGGCACAACGACATGCATGAAAACAAGAATTTAACGCGCGTCCCGTCATGCGACGCGCTTCGAGGAATAGATTACCATATTCCCTCTTGTTCAAGCCTATTACAAGAAAGAAATTCTGTTTAATAGCGCAAAAGCGAGTGATTTCTTGCTGAACGCTTAGCCGAGGCGATAGCGGATTTCCGATCTCAGAAAGGGCAGCAAATCCATTTCAAACCAGGGATTGCGCTTCAGCCAGCCGGTGTTGCGCCAGGACGGGTGCGGCAGCGGCACGATCTTCGGGTCAGTCGACGCTGCCCAGATGGCGCGCCAGTCCATGACTGTTTCTGTCAGCGAGGGACGGCGCGCCGCGCCCATATGCCAGCTTTGGGCGTAGATGCCGATCGTCAGTACCAGATCGACTTGCGGCATCAGCGCCATCAGCAATGCGCGCCAGGCCGGCGCACATTCGCGGCGCGGCGGCAGGTCGGCGCCCTTGGCGTCCTGACCGGGAAAGCAAAAACCCATCGGCACGATGGCAAACTTGTCCGTATCATAGAATTCCTCGCTGCCGACGCCCAGCCAGCTTCGCAGCCGGTCGCCGGAGGCGTCGGTGAACGGCATTCCTGTGATGTGGACCTTGGTACCCGGCGCCTGGCTGGCGATCAGGATGCGGGCGCTCGACGATGGCCGGAGCACCGGACGCGGCTGGTGCGGCAACGGCCTGCCGGCTGGCTTATCGACGCAGATGCGGCAGGCACGCACCCTCGCCGCCAGGGCTTCCAACTGTTCGCTCATTTGGGACTCGTTATCAGGCGGCGGCACTCGGCCGGCTGGAGATTTCCCGATGCCAGCGCAGCACGTTGGTGCACTCTTCGGGTACCTTGATGCGAGCCGGCTTCATGAAATCGATGGCGACCAGCCCGGTGATGTCAGCGATCGAATAGGCATCGCCGGCGACGAATTCCCTGCCGGCGAGCTCAGTGTCCAGAAATCTCAGGAATTCGACCGCCTTCGGCTTGTTGGCCTCGCCCCATTCGGGGATTTGCGGGATCTCCCATTCCCTCATTGCGGGGTGGATGTGCCGGAAGGCCGCGGCGACGCAGCCGAACAAATTGAACTCCAGACGTCTTTGCCACATCTCGACGATTGCCTTGCCGAGCGCCCCATGCCCGAACAAAGCCGGCTCGGGGTGCAGTTCCTCGAAGTAACGACAGATTGCGACGGATTCGGTGATGATGGTGCCGTCATCGAGCTCGAGCACCGGCAGACGCTTCAGCGGATTGCGCGAGCTGACCGGCTGCTCTTTGTGCTCCAGCGCGCCCATGTCGACGGGCATCAGCGGAACCTGAAGTCCCTTTTCGGCCAGAAAAATCCGAACCCGACGTGGATTGGGCGCGCGCCCGCCGTCGAACAGCTTCATCTCCATCCTCCTCGTCCGTCCCGACGAACTATAGGCACAACTCACCAGAAGCGAAAAATTTCACGCAGGGCATCGCCGATCGACGCCAAGGCGCCGTGCTTTCTTTCGACCAGCTCATGGCCGTGGCTCTCGCGCCAGTTCTTCGGCTCGTCGAAAGTTCCGCCCCAGATGCCGGCTTTGCCCGCGCGCGCAGCAGCTTCCTCGGTCTCGAAATCGCCAAAGGCGACCGCCCAGCCGGCCTCGACCTGTGCGCGGTTGAGATCCTTGCCGCCGGCCTTGCAGTCGCCGAGCAGCCTGCCGTAGCGGTCGCGCTGCCAGCCGCTGCAGGAGACCGCTTTGCCGGCTATCAACCGCACCAGGGATTGCCGCGCGAGCTTGCCGCAAGGATAGTCGGCACCGTCCTTGCGGCAGATTTGCGAATATTCCGGCGCATCGATGCCACGCATGCGGATGCGCTCGCTGCCGAGCGTCATGCTATCGCCGTCATTGACGGTGGCCGCACCCTCCGTCTTGCGCGTCTCCACCCGGTCGAGGCGCGCCGCCAGGAGGATCAGCAGGCCCAGCACGATGAGTGTCAGCCCATAGTCCATCAGTCGGCGCCACAGGCTTCGCGGACGTGGCGCATAGTATCGCTGGCGCGGCCATCGCGACCACGAACGGCTCATATGGCAAACCGTTGGTTAATCATTCGAACGTAGCTTAACGATTTGAAATTGCTGCCCGCGTAAATTGAAGACTTCATGCCCCTGCAACGCTCGACCACGGCGGACAAGTTTATTGTGGACCGCAGGAAACGCCATCGCAACAGCGATGTCGCGCGCGCGGTGCGCAAGACGCGCGACCGTCTTTCGCAGCAAGCCGGAAATCCCGACTTCGACCGCGAGCTGTTGAAGCTCCACGCGCTTTCGATGACCGGCGGCGTGATCGTTATCCCGCTGCTCGTTCTGGCAACGGCCGCGGCAGGCTTGTTCGCGGGCCTCGGCAAGGAGATCGGCGTCTGGGCGCTGTTCACATTCATCTGCTATACCATCGTTGCGTTCATGGCCAGACGCGTCACGCAAGCGTCCGAGCTCAACCCGCTGGAGACGCACAGGGATTTCCTGATCGGCCATTTTCTTTGCGGGCTTGGCTGGGCCTGGTTCGCATGGCTTGGCTGCGAAGCTTGCCAAATCGACCAGTTCCAGGTCGCCAAGGCGGTGGTGCTGCTGCTCGCCATGTCGGCAACCGCGATCCTGGCATCGTCCCTTCGCGGTGCGCTGTTGGCGACCTTCGCCCTCCCGGTCGCCATCTATGCCTATGCCAGTGCAAAATTATGGATGCCGGTCGAAGTGATCATGGCCGGGTTGCTGATCTCGTCGCTGCCGTTCTTCGCCTATGTGGCGCGCCAGCTCAACCGTTCCTCGCTGATGCTGTTTTCGTTCCGCTCCGAAAAGGATGCGCTGATCGCCGAACTGGAGACGGCGAAATCGATGTCGGACGAGGCACGGCGGCGGGCGGAAGACGCCAATCTGGCGAAATCGCGTTTCCTGGCCTCGATGAGCCACGAATTGCGCACGCCGCTCAACGCCATTCTCGGCTTTTCCGAAGTGATGGCCAACGAGGTGCTCGGCCCGATGAGCAACCCGACATACCGCGACTATGCCCGTGACGTGCACGACTCCGGACAGCATCTGCTCGACCTGATCAACGAAATCCTCGACCTGTCGCGTATCGAAGCGGGCCGTTATCAGCTCAATGAGGAGCCGATGATGCTGCTTTCCGTCGTCGAGGATTGCTGCCACATGATGGAGTTGAAGGCGCGCAACAAGGACATCCGCATCGTCCAGGATTTCGAAAACGCCTTGCCGCGCCTGTTTGCCGACGAACGCGCGGTGCGGCAGATTGTGCTCAACCTCTTGTCCAATGCCATCAAGTTCACCGCGACCGGCGGCGAAATCCGCGTGCGCGTCGGCTGGACGGCGGGCGGCGGGCAATATCTCTCCGTCAAGGACAATGGGCCGGGCATACCGGAAGACGAGATTCCGATCGTGCTCTCGGCCTTCGGCCAGGGCTCGATCGCCATCAAGAGCGCCGAACAGGGTACAGGGCTTGGCCTGCCGATCGTGCAAGGCCTGCTGGCCATGCATGGCGGCGAATTCCAGCTCCATTCCCGGCTGCGCGAAGGCACCGAGGCGATCGCCATCTTCCCGCTGAGCCGGGTGATGGAGGAACTGCCGGCGCTGCCGACCAAGGCGGTTGCTTCGCGCCGGCGCTGAATGCTTAACCGCCGACCGCGGCTGCCATGCCGGAGCTGGTCAGCGCGGCCGCCTTGACCAGGCCGGCGGCAAGCGCCGCTCCTACCCCCTCGCCTTGACTGACGCCCAGATCGAGCAGCGGGCGAAGGCCGAGGCGCTCGGCGGCCTTGGCATGGCCAGGCTCCGGCGACAGGCTTGCGAGGAGACAGTGATCGAGCGCGGCGGGGTTGGCGGTATGTAGGACGCCAGCGGCCGCAGTCACCGCAAACCCGTCGAGCAGCACCGGGATCTTCTGCATCCGCGCCGCCAGAATGGCGCCGCAGATCGCTGCGAATTCCCGTCCACCGACCCGGCGCAGCGCTTCCAGCGGGTCCTTGAGGCTCGCGCCGTGAAACGCGACCGCGGCATCGACCACCTCCGCCTTGCGCCTTTGCATCGCTGCGTCGGCCCCTGATCCGGGACCGACCCAGTCGGCGCCGGTGCCGCCGAACAGTGCGGTGCAAAGGGCCGCGGCGACAGTCGAATTGCCAACACCGAGGTCGCCAAGGCAAAGCAGGTCGGTGCCGCCGGCAATCGCCTCCATGCCGAAGGCCATGGTGGCGGCGCAACCGCGCTCGTCCAGTGCCGCATCCTCGGTGATGTCGGCTGTCGGAATGTGCAGAGCCAGATCGAACACCTTCAAGCCGAGATCGTTGGCGATGCAGATCTGGTTGATCGCTGCACCGCCGGCGGCGCAGAGCTCGACTGCATTTGCCGTAGCGGCGGCGGGGCGCGGCGAAATACCGTGGCGGGTGACGCCATGATTGCCGGCAAAGATCGCCACCAATGGTCGAGTCACCGCCGGCGGCGCGCGACCGCTCCAGCCGGCGAGCCAGGCGGCGATGTCCTCGATGCGGCCAAGCGAGCCTTCGGGCTTGTCTGCCTTGGCAAACAACTGGCGAACGCGGGTGTTGGCAGCCATATCTGCCGGCGGCAGGCTCACCAGGAGGTCGCGAAAATCGTCGAAAGGCAGTGCGCTGGTCATGTCGATGGCAATCGTCCTTGTGAATTGGTGAGCGGCATAGCCGCCTTGGCGGGCCGGCACAACCTCGGCAAAACTTCGAGGTATTGACGCGAACGCACCCGTTGGCGGCGCATCCCGGAGGGCTTGCATTGACTTTGTCGTTGCACCATGTGGAGGCTAGCCAAGGAAATCCTTATGACGGCCATTGAATCCCCGTGCATCTTGGTCTGCTCGATCGACATGAAAACCGGCTTCTGTTTCGGTTGCGGCCGCACGCGCGAGGAAATCGCAGCCTGGATCGACATGACCCCGCAAACCCGCCGCAGCGTCATGGCCGAGCTGCCGGCAAGGCTGGAAACGGTCGAGCGACGCCCCCGCCGGGAAACCCGTCGCAGCCGCATGGCACGCGAACGCGACGCCCTCTCGTGAACCGGCCGCACAGATGAACCGACTGCTGTGGATTCTGATCGTCGCGATCGGGGCAGGTGTACTCCTGCTCATGCTCCACGATTCCGCCGGCAGTACATTCGGCATTGAGAATTACGATTTCAGCCAGTTGATCTGGCTTGGCGCCTTAGCGGCACTCGTCGGCGCCGGCCTGCTCAGATCGGGCAGGCCGTTGGGCACCATGGCCCGCAGCCTCGGCGCCTGGGGCGCCATCGTGCTGGCGCTGATCGCCGGCTATCAGTACCGCTATGAGTTGCAGGATTTCGCCAGCCGCGTCACCGCCGGCCTTGTTCCCGGCAGTCCGCTGGCGCTGGGCGTGGAAGAAGGCCATGCCACCGTCACCCTGGACAAGGCCGGCAGCGGCCATTTCGAAGCGCGCGTCACGATCAACGGCACGCCGATCCTGACGGTTGTCGATACCGGCGCGACCAGCACAGTGCTGACCGCCGAGGACGCTCTGGCGGCCGGGTTCAATTCGGCGGCTCTCCACTTCACCATCCCGATCTCGACCGCCAACGGCATGACGCGCGCAGCGGCGGTGCGAAGCGACGAACTGTCGATCGGCGGCATCGTGCGCAAGGACATGCCCATCATGATCGCCGCACCCGGCACCCTCGGTCAGAGCCTGCTCGGCATGAATTTCATTAGCTCGCTGTCGGGTTTCGACGTGCGCGGCGACCGCATGATCTTGCGGGATTGAGTTCGCTCAGGCCGCCTCTGCGGTCCTGCCGAAATCGACCTCGGCGAAGGCTGACTTCAGCACCTCCGGTCCGGCACCCGGCCGTGTCGCCTCGGTGGAGAGGATCTGCCGGTAGCGGCGTGCACCGGGCAGGCCGTGAAACAGCCCGACCATGTGCCGGGTGACATGCCCGAGCCGTCCACCCTGTTCGATATGGCGTGCCGCATAGTTCGCCATGGCGTCGATCAGCGCGGCAAAGTCGAACGACTCAGCCGTGCTGCCGTAAAACGCGGCATCGATGCCGGTCAGTATCCCTGGCGTGTGATAGGCGGCGCGGCCGAGCATGGCGCCATCGACATGGTCGAGATGCGTCAGCGCCTCTGCGAGAGATTGAATGCCCCCGTTGATGCCGATGAATTTGTTTTGTTTTCTGGCTTTCAGCCGATAGACGCGGTCATAGTCGAGCGGTGGGATGTCACGATTTTCCTTTGGGCTCAGTCCTTCCAGCCAGGCCTTGCGGGCGTGCACCCACAGCGCGTCGGCGCCGGTCGCGAAAACACCATCGGCCAATGCATCGAGCGCCGGTTCCGGATCCTGCTCATCGACGCCGATGCGGCACTTGACGGTAACCGGTATTTTCACCGCCGCCTTCATCGCCGCAACGCAATCTGCGACGAGCACAGGCGCCTTCATCAGGCAGGCTCCGAAGGTGCCCGACTGGACGCGGTCGGACGGGCAGCCGACATTGAGGTTGATTTCATCATAGCCGAAGGCTTCGCCGATGCGCGCCGCCTCGGCCAGCTTTCCCGGATCGGCGCCGCCGAGTTGCAGCGCCACCGGATGTTCGCTGTCGTCGAAGCCAAGCAGGCGCTCGCGTGCGCCGTGGATGACCGCATCGGCCACCACCATCTCGGTGTAGAGCAGCGCCTCGCGCGTCAGCTGGCGATGGAAGAACCGACAGTGCCGGTCCGTCCAGTCCATCATCGGAGCCACGGCCACTCTATGATCTTGATTTTTCAGCATTTTTTCTTTAACATCAAATCGTTACAACCTGCCGAGTGCACACGAAAATACGCCAGAATACGACCTTTTTCGCCACGTTTCGATCTCTCAGTGCACACGGAGCGCACACGAAAAAATGGCCACCTACACAAAGCTCTCGTCCGGTTCCTGGCGTGTGCAAGTCCGTCGCAAAGGTCGCTACGTCAGCGAGACCTTCCTGCGCCGAGACGACGCACGCCGCTGGGCGACCGAAACCGAGCGCCAAGTCGATCGCGGTGAGACGCCGACTAAGTCCCGCATAGCGCGCCTTAAGACTTTCGGCGAACTCATCGACCTTCATATCGATGACATGTGCGATGTAGGCAAGTCCCCTCGCCGCTCCAAGGCCGCAGCGCTGGATATGCTCCAAAGACATCTGGGGAAGTGCAGCATCGCGGCCCTCGATCGCGAACGGCTCATTCGTTTTGGTCGTGACCGGGCCGCACAAGGTGCTGGACCGATGACGCTCGGTATAGACATCGGCTTTATAAAACTTGTCCTGTCTCATGCTGCAGCCGTCCACGGCCTACCCGTCAAGGTGGAACCCGTCGATCTCGCGCGTTTGGCACTTAAGCGCCTCGGTCTTGTCGGCAAGGGGTGTGAGCGCGACAGGCGGCCCACCCAGGATGAACTCGATAGGCTAATCGCACACTTCGATTCAAACCCTCTTCAGAAAGCGCCGGTTGGCCGGATCATACGTTTCGCCGTTGCAACCGCGATGCGTCAGGAGGAAATTTGCAAGGCGCGTTGGTCCGATCTGGAGTCTCGCACGCGGATGCTTCTCATCCGCGACCGGAAAGACCCACGCAACAAAAAGGGCAACAATCAGCGCATACCGCTATTTGCGGCAACTGGATACGATGCGTGGGCCATTGTTGAGGAGCAGCGCGCAAAGCGAAGCAATGACGATGATCGAATTTTCCCATTCAATCATAGATCAGTCGGCACCGCCTTCCGTCGAGGATGCGCTGACCTAGGCATCCACGACCTTCATTTTCATGATTTGCGGCACGAAGGAACGAGTCGCCTTTTCGAAGCTGGGTTCACAATTGAGCAGGTAGCGCTGGTCACAGGCCACAAGGATTGGAAGATGTTGCGGCGCTATACGCACCTTAAGCCGGAAATGCTTCACGGTATCCAAGCGTCGAGGGCTGCATAACCGACGCGAGTGCCCGAACCCAATCCGCAATCTCCGGCGGCGACGAACGCCCCGTCCACAGGGATGCTACCTTAAGGCACAGCCTCGACGGTCAACATGAGGCGCAAAACTTGACACCTGGGAAGTTCCTTCCCTGCATTGATGACGCGCCTCGGGAAACCAGGCCCCATCACGCAACGAGCGCGGTGCGCTGGCTATGGACCGCTGCAGTTTGCCGGCGTTCAGCCGTGCCCCGGTAGATGGCAACCCATGCTTTGTCTCAATATGGTTTGCGTATCAGTTGCCTTCGTGATGGCCCTCTGCGGCTAGCTTCTGCTTGCTTTTGCGTACTCTGATCTCGATACGACGCCTTTCTGGAGCGTCGCCTGACTGGGCCCCATTCGTGAGGCGATCATCAGGCAGGATTAGCTGGCCGCCTGACATAGGTAGGATGTTCAGGTGATCAAACGCCGGAATCTTTTTCAGAACCGACGCGACGGATATCGCTCGCGCGAGGCCTAACCCGGCATTGTCACCTGGCTCCATTTTGCTGACGCTCTCAGCCCCAGAGAGTACGCGCCCCAGAACGAAGTCCATGTTCGACTGCCTCGACAATCGCTGCTCATCAGTGTGGCCGATGACCTCGACGACGTCGACATCGTATTTTGCAACGATATCGGCAATCTGCTTGGCGATAGCGTCCTCAAGCTTGGCCTTAAAGGCCGGTTTGAGTTCGGCGCTACTGACCTCGAAGGAATAGCCGTTGGCTTCGCTGAGATTGATGATCGGTGGGAGATCCCTAGGCTGCCGTGTCGTTTCGGAGAGTTGCTTTTCGGCTTCCGCCAGCTTCCGTTCGGCTTCGGTCGCACGCTGATCTGCTGACACCAGCTTGCGCACATCGTCGGCTGAGAGATTGTTGTCTCGGACCGCGACTGTGGCTTCCGCCAGCCGAACTGCTTCGTCGGCAGACAGTCCCTTTTGCTCGATATGCTCGATCGCTTTCTTGGCCAGGACCAGCTTTCGCCATTCCTCAACAGGCACTTTGTGCCCAGTGGACCGTTCCATGAACTCGGCAACCTGCGCCAGCAGGTTCTTGTTCTCCTGCTTGAGTTGTCGAACCTCTGCCTCGCTGCGCGATACCCGTTCAAGGGCCGTTTCCAGTTCGGCCTTCTTCTTTGCGACGATAGCGCCTGCGACCAACAGCAGGCAGAAGACGAGCAGGAGCATCGTTTCGGCCATGGTCAGTCCAAGGATCAAACCGCGGGCATAGCCTTTCCTTTCGTAGCTGACCGAAGCTCCGCTCGGTTCGTTCAGCGCCACCATCTCGTCCTCGACTGAGCCTTTTCTACGACCGGTTCGGGGGCCTCGTCCGGATGAGGCCCGGAATCGGTCCCGTTGGCCTGGAAAGTTGCCTCGGCGCCTATTTGCCGACCCTGCGCTGCTACCTCGGAAATGGGGATGAAGATGGATGTCTCGGCCGAAGGTTCACTGGCAGGCACCGGGGCGACAGGAGCGATTTCGTGCGGGACAGGCACACGATCGCGATCGAGGATGCGCAATAGGAGGTTCGTCGTACTGGCGTTTTGTTCTGCCTGCTTCTCAAGCTTCTCCAGGAGAAGCTTCTGATGCGCCGCCATCCTCAAGACGGTATCCGAAAGCTTGTCGGTCCTTTCCCCCTGCTCTTTGGAAAGCGCTTCGGCCCGCTCGGTGAACCTTCCGACGGACGCTGCAAGCACCTTGAGCACCGTGACGACGTCCGTCTTGAGGACCTCGTCCGGAATAACCACCTTGGCGAGCTTCCCGGCAACAATGTCGGCCTGCGCCTCGAACTTCGAGACCGTGCCGGCCATAGAGGCATTCGCCGTGTCGAGCGACGCAGCGACCGTGTCGACCTTTTCAGCGACACCTGAAAACCTGCTTTCGATACGGCCGAACGTATCATCGAGGCTTTTGGCGATCTTCTCCGAAGTCTCCTGGACGGGCTTTATCGCTTTCGCAGCCATACCCTCGAATGCCTGTCGGACCTGATCGCCGTTCTTTTCCGCCTGTCGGGCTATTTCCTCGAAGCCCTCTTCCAACATCTGATTGCAAACCCGGCGGAAGTCGGCGAACTCACGCGCTACGCTTTCCATCTCGGCGCGCACGCGGCGTGTCATGTCCGCGAGCTCGTGACGGGCAGCCCGTTCCACGTCGGCGGGGTCGCGTCGGACCTGATTGTGGAAGATGCGCAGTGCGATGCCCGTGATGGTCGACGTCACGGCAATGCCGAAATTCCTGACGATTT
Organism: Mesorhizobium sp. M0340; assembly: GCF_040321535.1. Lineage (NCBI taxonomy): Bacteria > Pseudomonadati > Pseudomonadota > Alphaproteobacteria > Hyphomicrobiales > Phyllobacteriaceae > Mesorhizobium > Mesorhizobium sp. M0340. The sequence goes on from NZ_JAMYRR010000006.1 coordinate 146,992, forward strand.
CGTCGGTCGATGCGTCTGTGCCAAACTGGTAAAGCGAGGTGCCCAAGCTCGAGAGAGTGAACAGGAAGCCCATGTAGTAGAGGTTGTCACCTGTCTGCTCGTCGTGAAGGCGCAACTTCCCGACGTACCAGGAAAACGCGAAGTAGCCGATCATGATGCCGATCGGCACCGTTGACGAGAGGGCGGGAGTTATGCCGGCGGTCTTGGTGACGGCGATAAAGACGCACCCACCTACCGTCAGAGCGATATAGAAAACCTGCGGGAAGATCCACGTATCAAGGAAGGATTGTCTAGGGGCGGCCATGGGTTACATCCCTTCCAGCTTTGTAAAGTCGGTGAGATTGCCCCCGTTATCCGAAAACCATTGCGTCCAGAAATTGGCGTGGGCGACGGACAGGAACTTCCTTTCCGGCCTGTTGAAATAGAGAATGGTCACGTCGGCGCCGAGAAGATCGGTCCTAAAGCGCGAACTCGCCGGGCTCTTCTTAAAGGCGTTATAGTCGGCGCCCGATTTGTATTGGGAATAGGCGGGCGTGTTCTCCATCATGTCCGAAACGAGGACCAGCCGTTTTGGCACATTGTCGAACATGCCGTGGTCGAACAGGCTGAGTTTCAGTTTCTGGATTCCAGCCATGATCGGCGACTGATCAGCCTGGCTATCCGTTGGCAAATGTTCCGGCAGTTCCTTGAGGGGCTTGTCGAAGGCCTCTTCCCAGATTCTTTGATGCTTTCCGGGATTGCTGGTCCAGACGTCAACCGTTGAGCCGTCTCCCGGATTGCATCGCGCGTACAGTTCTTTCAGATCGCCAGGTACTGCTGTCAGGGTGCCAACCCAAAGATAGCCGCCTTGTTTGATTGAGCCGGCAATCTGCCTGAATTTGTTGGCAAGATCCTCCATGGTGGCCTGCGGGACGGGATCAGAGGTGTCAAAAAGAACAGCAGTGACGCTGTTCGCTCCCGCCTTTGTCGGGCAGCCAGTCTTTGCGTCTGTTTCCACAACGTCCCGGGCCTTTACGTTGAGCCAGACGTAGCCGGAAAACATCGCGAGCGAGGCAAGTCCAAGCAGGATTGCTCCAACAATCGCTCCGACGCCTTTCCCGCGCGAGCTCCCTGCCCTGCGACGGCTTCTAGGCCTGGCCATCGAGCGTCTCCGGATACAGCTTGTCGAGGTCGCGATACTTTTCGATCCCGGACTCGCATTCCTTGCCGACCTGCAGCATCTGATCGTTCAGCGCCTGCTGGGCCGCGGCAATTGATGAAGCTAGATAGGTATCCTTGATCTCACCATCGTTTTGGACAATCGGCTTGGTCTTTTGGAGTTTGAAAGGCTGGGAGAAGTGTTTTGGAGCGGGAGTCTTGCGCGCCCGGATGTTTGCTTCGCGATATTTTGAAAGCAGCTGGTTGCAACTCCTCTCCAGCTGCTCTTGGTGTTCATTGAACAGAGCCAAAAGCCGCCCACGGCTGGAGAGGATTGCAGCGTGTTCTCTCCTGCGGCTGCCCAGCCCCTTCAAAATGTCTTCGACCTTGGCGTTGTGGTCGTCGCGCAATTCGATGAGGCGGTCTATGAGATCGGCTTTGGTATCGGTGTAATCCTGCCGTCTCTCTCGGCGCCTTTTCTCCACGCCGGCATAGCCCGGATATGGATCGAGAACGAACCAGCCGTCAATGAAGGCGATGATCGAGAAGAGCAGACCGACCAGGAAGAGCATCCACGATCTCACCTCCTCGAGCCCCAGGGGGTTATGGACCATTCTCTCGACGGCAATGTTGCCAGCGCCGTCGGCAAGCGTTCCGCTGACCTCACGGTAGTGCGCAAGCAGCAAGTTTATGCCGAGTGCAATGGCGGCATAGAGCAGGATGAAGGCGGTCCCGACAAGCTTCCCTCCCCAAGACCGATGGGTCACCCAGCGCACGCAAAAGATGGCGAAAATCAACGCGGACACGATATTCACGAAGGAAAAGGCGAATGCTTCCGTGGCACCACCGAGGAAGCCTTGGTCATTGCCCTTGGCCAAAAACGATCCGTTGAGATACGTCTCGACCAGCAGGAGGAAAATGAGGAGTGCTACCCTGAAAAGATGGGCTGTTCCTTGCTGCAGTCTGGCAACGCGTTCCAGGCGGTGGTTCTTGCGGAAGCTGAAAAGCTCTCTGGTGGCCTCATGAAGGTCGGTTCGCTTGGCGTGAAGGGTATCCAAACCGACCGCTATTTCTCCCTTGAAGTCCGACAGGCTTGAGGTATTGGCCTGCTGAAGGAGGCCGAACTGCTCCTCAAGGCCCAGGTTCGCAACTCGGCCGGAGAAGAGGTGAAGCTGATCTTCCAGGATCTGGTGGGCCGCCTTTTTCTCGTCCTGCACCCTTTCGACGATGGAGTGTTCAACCTCGTCGAGGGTCTTGGACGAGGACGATGGCTGGTCTTTTTCACCATGCGCCGTTCCCTGATCGTCGAGGTCCATGTCCCTGGCAATCTTGTCGACATTGAGACTCGGGAAAATGTCTGCTCCCACCCTATAGTCGTGGTTCGCTTCCATTATCCGATTGCGCAACTTCTCGAGCGCTTCAAACCTCGCAGCCAAGTCTTTACCCCTACGATTGATTCCCGAAAAATACACGCTTGCGGCATGCCTCACGCTTCAGCGCGCGGCCGTCCCGCAATCAGCGTCTGCCATATCCGGCTTCCCCCACCTGGCAGAATGCAAAACCCATTCTGAACGTGCTCGATAGTACATCGACGGGCTGCGTGCAAACTAAGAAGTGGCCCGGCCCCCGAGCGATTCCTTGCAATCAGCCCTGCCGGCCATTGTCTTTCGCGTCCGCGTACTTTGATTAGGCCGCCAGCTATTGCTCCAGTTCGCAAGAATTATTGCCACACATTGTTGACACGATCGATCAGCTCTCTGCCATACAGAAAAGATTCTTAACCCTGGGCAACTGCCAAACCTAGACCAGAGCCAAATTTGATAGCATTCTAGTAATGGGGAGAAGGGCTTGAACAAATCTCGAAATGACTACCGCTCGGGTCAGCGGCGGAAGCGCGATGGGGCGAAGGGGTCACCCTCCTGGAGCCGGGCAAGTGTTATACTGCTGCTCGTCTTTGTGACAGTGGCCGCCGCGGCCGCCTTGTCCGCGCAGTCGGCTTTGCAGCACAGTGACCGAATACCAGACATTGGGGTTTCGAACTTTTTCGGGTCGAACCCGGAGCCGATCGCTGGAGTCGCGTCCGTCATCGATGGCGACACGATCGAGGTCCACGGTCAGCGCATCCGCTTCAACGGCATCGACGCCCCGGAGAGCAAGCAATACTGCAGCAACGCCAAGGGGTTCGATTATCCCTGCGGGCGCCACGCAGCCGAGGCTCTGGACACCTTCCTAGCGGCCTCAAGGCCAGTCTTATGCAAATTCGTGACTTGGGACCGATATCACCGCTTCGTCGGTGATTGCCAGCGCGCGGATGGAGTCAGGGTGGCCGCGTGGATGGTCGAGCACGGTCAGGCTCTGGATTGGCCCCGCTACAGCCACGGAGCATATTCAGCGCAGCAGGCGAAGGCGGAGGCCGCGAAGCTTGGTCTTTGGGTCGGAACGTTTCAGGCGCCCTGGGAATGGCGAGGAGCGCACGCTGGGGATGCGAGGCCGTCGAGCCAGCCGCTCGGCATCATCAGCCGCCGCCAGGTAGCGCAAAGCTTTTCGTGCCAGCCGCGGCGCACATGCTCGCAAATCAGCTCTTGCGATGAAGCCCAATGGTATCTCAACAACTGCCCATGGGGCGGCAAGCTGGATCGCGATGGCGACGGGATTGCTTGCGAGACGCTCTGTTGATGGCGCCGCCGACGGCCCGCGGTCGAACGTTGTAGCGCGCTTCGGTCCAGAAGGCCGCCGCTCACGCGGCGGCTGCTTCGTCGGCGCTGAAACGCGACAGATAGTCAGCGGCGCGCTGCGCGTGCGCGGCGGCAGCGAAGATCGCTCGCTGTCGTCCTTCATCACGGACAGCCAGTGACCGACATAGGCGGCATGGTCGTCGCGATCCTCGAGGTGCAGCCCCAGGTCGGCGCACAGGAAACGCGGCGCCGAGCTCGTCGACCAGCTCCTCGCGGACATAGCCGCCATCTCCGAAAGGCGCTTTAAACTACGAATCTGGGGGTCAGGAGTTCGAATCTCTTCGGGCGCGCCATTCCATCCGATTGAAATCGCTTGCTTTTTAGGCTTCGCCCACGCGGCGGTACCGGGTTAGATTCCAGAATTCAGCCGGTTTTTCAGCCTGTTTTGGAAGAACGGACATTCCTTCGAGCCATATCGCAGCATGGCGAATGGTGGCCCTCCTGTTTTCCTCTTGGTCAACACTCGGCACGATCAGGTTCGCACGAACCGGACTGCCGGTCCGTCGAGGCTACCAGGTGTAGGGTTGAGGTAGCGGTGTTGTTGTTGCCGGCTTCCTGACGCAAACGTAGGGAATGACAGTTCGAAAAAAGGCAAACCGTCTTCAACTGCCGCCGCTTGTTGCCGGCGAATGGCGTGGTGAGATCGTCGGCTCAGCCAACATCAATTTTGGCCAGGTCGTCCAGCCAGGCCCGCCCCGCCAATCAGTCGAGTTCACCTATGTGATACTACCCGCCTTGCTGATTATGCCGAATGCAGCGTTCAGATGGCCTGGCGTCGTCATGATCATGGCCCCAACTCCCATGAAGACGGAACATCCCGACGCGGGCGCTCTTTTTGAATCCGATCAGCTTGCGTCGCTAAGTCTCTCTCTTGACGTCACCAGAGCGCAATTTTCCGACATGCTGCCTCGCTTCGAGGCGAAACGATTCAGAGATTTTCACTTCACGGTCGAGGAAAAGGAGGGAGGCAATAGATGGCCGGTGCGAAGCTGGGGCATGGGAAACTGCCCTGCTTTGAATCCCGCTGACGAACTCGCGGATTGATACCGAAATCGCTGCACCCACTTATCAAGCGGTCTTGCGGTCAGCAGGAATTGCTTCGCCGACCGCGGCGATGTCCCTATTCGCGTCGAGCTCCGCCAATTCCTTCCCCAATGCGGCGATTACGGCTGCCACGCGGCCACGCACCCGCGAAGGAAGCAGCATCAACCCCGCAATCAGACGGCGGCCTTCCGCGCTGGCGATAAAATCGATGCGCTCATCGACCGGCAGAGGTGGAGCTTCACGGCTAGTCTCATTACTAGCCAGGCCTTCGAAGAAGCGACTGACGGGAACGTCCAAGGACCTGCCAATCTCGTAGAGCATGGAAGCGCTGACGCGGTTCTTCGCGTTCTCGTATTTCTGGAGCTGCTGGAAGCTGATGCCTATAGATCGCGCAAGCCGCGCTTGCGATACGTCCGACTGGACGCGAACGATCGCGATCTGCTTGCCGACGTGCCGATCTGCGGGATGCGGGTTACACTCGGTTTCAGGCTTTGGCCACGCCTGGGTGACGGGGGGGCGCGTTGATTCCACCAATGCCTTTCGCAATTGCATCACTCCCTCATAGAGAATTGGTCGCGGTAGGCTCCCCTCGCGACAACAGATCCGAATGACAGGCAGCTGCCGAGTGCTTGAAACGGCTTCGTGCGGTCAGCTCGGCCCTGGCTGCCCGCTGATCCGACCAATATCTATCACCGAACCAGTTCGGGCCTATCGCGTACTGCTCAATCCAGCGGCAGCGGGCAAGGCCCTCCATGCTCACCGCCAGCCGCGCGCCTGGCGTTTTCCGGCCGCGGCGGGAATTCTCGTCCTGGCTCTCGGCCTTGCAGCAGCATGGTGGCAGCGATGGGAGAGGCCTGCACAGCCTGCCGTTCCGACCGTCAGCGAGGCAGCCGACGCTCGGCCCTCGCTAGTCGTCCTGCCCTTCGACAATCTCAGCGACGACAAGGAACAAGAATATCTCGCCAACGGCTTCACTGAGGATCTGACGACCGCACTGGCGCGTGTGCCGGGTCTTTTCGTCTTCTCCCCCAACGCGGCCTCCGCTTACAAGCACAAGGACCCGAAGCCGGAGGAGATAGCGGCGGCATTGGGCGTCCGGTACCTGCTGAAAGGCTCGATTCGCCGCGTCGGCGACGACATGCGCATCAATGCGCAGCTGATCGATGGCTCGACTTCCAGACATCTCTGGGCGGAGCGTTTCGACGGCCGGTGGGCAGACGTATTCGCGCTGCAGGACGGCGTTGTCAGCAGCATCGCGGGTGCGCTCCAGCTCCGCCTGGTGAGCGGCGCGCCGGCTACCCGAGCCGGAGGCACCAGTAATCCCGAGGCCTATGAGGCCTATCTCAAGGGGATGGACATCTACAACCGTATCAACACGCCCGAGGAGTTTGCGCAGGCTGTGAAGTATTTCCAGCAAGCCGTGCAACTCGACCCCGATTTCGGCGCGGCGTACGCCCAGCTCGCCTGGGCCTACTGGGACGCGGATGTCGGTCGGGTCGTAGTAATGGGGCTTACGACCGACGTGGCCCAGGGCAAGATCTATGAAACCCTGGAAGCAGCGGCCAGGGATCCTTCGCCGGGCTACTATCAGCTCGTCGCCGAGTTGATGGTCCGCGAGCACGACTCGGACGACGCAGTTACCGTTCTTCTGAAGTCGGTGGCGCTCGATCCCAGCGATACTTGGAATTATCTCTCGCTGGCCAATGCTCTGAATTTCAACGGCAGGCCGAAGGAAGTGCTTAGCTATCTCGATGCGGCTGCGCGCGTCGATCCAAACTCGTGGATGGACTACAGGCGCTACCAAGCCGGACTGGCCGAGTTCGGCCAGGAGAAGTTTGAGGACGCGGTTCGCTCTATCGACAAGATGGACCTTATATCGGCCGATCCACGGGCGAAATTTTATGCCCTGCAGGTCCTTATTTCGGCTTATGGGCATCTTGGGCGCACAGACCAGGCCGCGGCGGCTTTGGAAACGCTTAGGAAGGTTGTTGGGCGGGTGGACAGGGGGCCGAGCCAGTTGATGACCCAGGATTACATGGTGTTCAAGAATACGGCCGATATCGAACGCCTTTTGGCCGGGCTGACCAAGGCAGGTGTGCCAGAGCTGCCGGCATTGGCAAAGGCAGGCATGAATCCGAAGGACCGGCTCACAGGGGCGGAAATAAGGTCTCTAATGTTCGGCCACGAAACGCGCGGAAAATTGGTAATGCCCACGTTCCTGCCGATGCAGCGCACAACCTCGGTCGACGGCGCCGTCAGCGAGACCGTTGGCCAGAGGAGCCGCTCAGGAACCTCCTGGGTGCAAGGCAATTTCCTGTGCAATGCCTTTCCCAGAGAGCTGACAAGCTGTGGAGCAATTTATCGCAATGTGTTCAGGACGCCAGGGCGCGACGACGAATACAAGGCCGTTTACCGCGGGCACCAGTTCGAGTTTTCGGTCGTCAAGTGAGCTCCCAAATGCCGCAAGGCCGTAAGTCTGCTTGCCGCGTAGACGCGACGTTGTTGGCATAACTGCAAACGGCGACAATTGGCGCACCCTCGACCTCCAGCGTATCGCCGACAATGTCTGCTTTCAGGAAGCGGCAAAGCTGACCCCTACGGCAGACATGCGGCGCACACCAGGCATTCAGTAGCTGACCGAAACCGCGCCTCGGTCGCCTCATCCCCTCCACATTGTAGAGTGGAGAACGGCCCGCATATGCTCTGCCAGGTCGAGCTCACCGCGCGCCTCGATCTCTAAAAGGTACCGAGCCTTCGCTAGGCGGTCCGCTTCCCCCACCGCAGGGTAGCCGCAGATGGCGAGCAGCGCCCTCTCCTCCTCCCGGCTGGCTCTATCGGACTCGCTGCTGCCACCGCCCATGTCATGCAAGGCTTCACCGAACGCAGCATAACCTACCTTGTGCGCCTCAATCAGCGCTCGCAGACTATCGGACGGTCCTCGGTCTCCACCTGCCGGCTCAGCACCGAGCGCCGTTGCCGCAACTGTCGAGGCGACTGCGCTGCCAGAGTGGAGGAGCAAGGCGCGGCGGTTGATCCGAGACGTGGCGAACTCTCCCATTTGCTTTGATGGCGATCAGGCCAGTGACGTAAAACCATCAGACCGTAACAAGACACTTTGCGCATTCGTGTCAGCATGGAGCGATCCCTGGCGGCGGCGCTAGCACGGCTGGACCGCCCGCAGCGCCGGCGGATGCCGGGCCCGACGAGCCCTCCGGTGGACGCGCCAGCCGACAAGCCTGCGCTCGGGCGCCATCCTACGGCCGACGCTAGCGACGTCGGCACTCGGGCAGCGGCGAAAGATCGCTGCGGCAGCCGTGCCGACGGCCCAGCGAGTCACCGCAAGGCAGGTCGACGAGGTGCTGACGTCGACTATGCGCCAGTTCGTTATCTGCCGACGACAGGCTATCTCAGCGGGTCGTCTCTGACCACGCCCCCCTTCCCGGCCCCACCCTCCTCAAGCGCTGACAGAGCCCTCGCACATTGCACTAAGCCACGGAAACAGCTGACAATTCGCGATTCTGGCAATGTGCAGTAGACATGCACACATTGCGAAACCACTATCTAACCCACTGGAAAACAACGGCCGAACCGAAGCACAATGTGCTCCATTTTATCTTGCCATCGGTCATCGATCGTTTTTCGTGGCCCTCACTCGATAGCACCAAACCTCGCTCTGCCACGCCGCAACGTCCGGCTGCCCCCTGCTGCGCGAGGAACGACGAAAGGAAGCAGATCGCTTCTAGAGCGCCCCGCTGATGCTCACTGAGAGCGCTGCTTCAGCTGCAGCCGATCTGCAGCCGCCTTGATGATGCAAGCGCATTCCTGGCACGATCGAGGGCACGTTGGAGGTGCCAGATGTGCTCTTAGATGGCACTGGCCGGCCTGTCATATCGACACTGCGAAGGCGTGCCAAAAGCAGCCCGGCTGAACAAAATGGAGGTGAGCCGACGTGTGGCAGAAAGACATTCTTGTGTTGCCCGACGATCTGATTGCGTTCGCCTGGTCTGCACCGATGAGGGACTTGGCGGCGAAGCTCGAACTGTCCGATGTCGGGCTGAAGAAGCTGCTGACGCGATGCGGAGTAGCGACGCCACCGCAAGGATATTGGAACAAAATCCGTGCCGGAAAGAGGGTGCCAGCACTACCCAAAGCGCCACTGCGGCGCCCCGGTAAATGGGCCGTGCAAGTGTCGACGCTCGCTTCGCAAAGGTTCTGACAATTGCAGCCCCGCTTGCATTCAACGGGCCGTTTGCATCCGCTCTGGTTCCAGAAGACCTCGACGAACTCAGCGCACAAGAGTTGAAGGCGATTGGCAAGTTTCTGTCCCGCAGTCGTTGGACAGGCCTCACAAAGGGCTCGTTCGAATACTCAAGCAGGAGCAGCGTCGCCGCGACAAAAATGCAGGACGCGAATGGACCTTTGACGGACCCAAGTTCGACAATCCACTAGGCAAGCGGCGGCTGAAAATCCTCAATGCGCTGTTTTTGGCACTCAGCAAGCGCGGCCATGACGGTGATGCCTACGAGCGCGATGGAGAATTTCACGCGCGAGCAGCGATCGGCGATACCTATGTTGGTTTGGACATTGGAATGGTCGGCAGCCCCCGCACCGTGCGCCAACAGGGCTACCTGCGACCGGCGCCAGACCTGCCAGCATCAAACCCGCCTGCTCTGCGGATCGACCCGGGTTTCGACCGCAAGGCCGCCGTCTCGTGGCAGGATGACGGTGACGCCAAGCTTGAATCAAGGATCGCTGAAATTGCGGCTGCGATCATCGTGGCGGGCGAGAAGAAGTTTCGACTTAGCCTGCGGGAAGCCGAGGAGCGTGCAGAGCGGGAGCGGATTGAAAAGGAGAAGCAGCGCCAGGATTGGCTAGTCCAACTCAACCAAAAGCGTCTGCAAAACCTGCGGGCCAGTGGGGAGCTGCTACGTCAAGCTGAAGACATTCGCGCGCTCGTTGAGCGCGTCCGTCGCGCGATCGATGATGGTTCGGCCGATATCGATGCCTCGGCACTGGACGCATGGCAACGTTGGGCGCTCGCAGAGGCAGACAGGATCCAATGCCGTCTGGTCAAATTTTAACGCATCTCAACGAGCCGTCGCTATAGTAAGTCGGTCAACGGCTTTCTAGAGCCCGGCTGCAGGCGAACATCGCCTGGAAGCGATGTGGAATGCGAAGAGAAGAGACGCGCGACGCGATGGATGTTGCTCCACGAAGTTTGTGCCTTAGCATTTTCAGATCGCACAAATGACGATCGAAGAACGCAAATATCCCGGTGAGCTTGCATGCCCGCAGCAGCTTCACGATCCGGCGGAAGAATATCGGAAGGCGGCAAACTTGCTCCTACAACAAGGCCGACCGGCCAACCGTTGACACGCGCGCCGTTCAGATTGTCGGCAATCCATGCGATCGAACTCTATCTGACCGCGCTTTTGCTCCACTGTGGGCACAATCCCAATCAGATCCGCAAAATGCAGCACGACCTATCAGCGGGAACAGAACACGGGCTGGAAGCCAAGCTGCGCCTTCGCGCGAAAACGGCCGCGCACCTGCGCCGGATTGGCGAGCTTTACGCGATCGAACGGAGGTCCGGGCGCAACCGCCATCCTATCGGCCGCAGCGCACCTACCTGGATGCACAGTCCCGCACATCTACAGCCGCAGCGTGCTGGCCGAGACGATCCGTTAAGCGCCCTCGCGTCGGACCGGGCTGACCCGCTTCCTGCAGGACGGTCGCATCGAACTCAACACCAATCCGGCAGAGAAGGCGTTCTCGTCGAGTTGACGGAATCGTCGCCGGTTGGCCGATGGACTATCTGCGCTTTGATTCTAGGAGGCTCTCTGGGCCGCAGAAGCACACGACCTAAATCTCTCGCCGCCGCTTCCGCTTGCGATCATTCACTTGCAGGATGAACTAATCATTTTGGGATTCTTCAGGGGACTGCCTGGCACATCTTCATTGCCGCAGAATAATTGGTCAGTAGCACCAGCGGGAACTGACTGTGTGCACTTGGCGAACGGAACCAGCTTCCCGTCGGCTTTGGTGGCCTGACACTCGGCCGTGCATGATTTTGGCCCTGGTCCCGGGTTCGTGGCTAATATCCTGAATCCTTTGTCCTCATTTTGAAGTTCACATTTGAAAGTAACCTGTTGGGCTATCGACGCAGTCGAAAAACCCACGACCAAGATTGTTGTAACGATCCTCATAGTTCCCTCCGTATTGCAGGCAGTAATAATGCCCCACGTGATTTCGACACAACGTGATCTGTGCGTTCTAGCTGCACACTTGGCGGTGATAGGGGACCACTAGTACGACCGCCAGCCGCAAAACGCCTTTTTAGAAACCAACTTCGCGCATCAGCCGCTTGACAGCGCAGCCGGGACGTCCAAGCACCACAACTGGGGCCAACGCTTAAGTGGGTCTTAGTATCTGGCTCTATAGTGAAGCTCAATTTACGCACTCAGCAATGTAAAAAGCGCCCTTGCATTTAGAACTCTCGATGCAGCACGGAGACGAAAACGTGTCATATGTCTGCGCCGAACCAGAACAGTGCGTATACTCGAAATGAGTGTCGTCAATTTTTCGGCATTCCGATTTGCCCTGGACTATACCGCCAGCGCCATTGGGCCGGGCACACCAATTTGGTCGGTTATCAGTTCCCAGATCGCCGCATGTTTGAATATCCTCTGCAAGCAGGGGCGAGCACATGCTTTGCAGGAAAAAAAAGAAAATTACGATGCGCCTCATAAGAATCTCCTCCCTTCGGCTAGTAGACTTGCGCAATTCTCTCGCTATGGATTTATACAGGTGCCTTTCTACTCTCGTCTCGGCTTCCCATCTTTGATCAAAAGCTCAGTGTCTTCGGCGCCACGCCTGGCGCCCAGCAGTTCGCGCCGGAACGTGCCAATGCCCTTGCCGGCGTCGCCCATCAGCGTCGACAGCCGCCCCTTGCCGAACAAGACGAGGATGACCACCGCGACGATGGCCAGGTGCCAGAAGCTGAATGCGCCCATTCGCAGGTTCCTTCGCTGTTAGTCCGGTGGCGGCTCTGAGGCGTCAAGTTCGACCCGAACCGCGAAGCGGACGCCCGATTCGATCGAGCGCTCATTGTCGAGAATGTCGGCATCCTTGCGGATCGGCTCGTTCGAGAAGGTCGAGCGCGGCGTCATCGTCAGTTCCTCCACCAGCACCGCGAAATGCGCCCGCTGAGCCTCAGCCGAAGCCGGTATGGGCAGTTGCAGGTTGAGCAACTGCGAAGCGCCGACTTCGGCCTGACAGGTCTTGATCACCAGGCCGCCCGCTTGCTTGTCGATGCCGCCAGCCAGCGCGCTGTCGTTCATCTCCGCGGGGTCGAGCCGAGCGACGCGTTCCAGGATCTGTCCGTGCGGCGACAAAGTGCATTCGATGAGCGTGATCCGCAACAGCGGCGTCTCGCCGGGCGCCGTACCTGGATACTGTTTGCCCGAATCCTTTCCGGCGTCGACCCCCGTTGCCGTGCCGACGTCGACGCTTACCCAATCGCGTCCCGCCCTGGGCACTCTCTTCGCACTTGCCGAGCGCAGGTAGCCAACGACCTGAACCCATTCGGCAACCGGCTGGGAAACCTGCAGGTGCCGCTGTGCGAACGGCTGAAAACGGACCAATCCGAAGCGGACGAACGGGTCGCGCGCGTGTCCGACATCAAGGTCGACATCGACATACCAATGCTCGAAGTCCGGGTCGAAACGCGGCATGTAGGTGGCAAGAGAAACCATCATGAATTCGGGCGTCAGCGTCGAATTCGCCGGCTCCTGCGCGTTGGTTCCACCGCCGGCCTCCTTGTCCCTGCGGTCGTCCGCATCGGGGATTGGCATCAGCGCGTTCGCGACGAAACGCGGTTTGTAGATCTCTTCCTTCGGCCACAGGACGCCGGGTGCGGCGCCTTCCGTCTTGATGAGGTCGATCGGCGCGGCAAAGTCGGCCCCGCTGTCGCTGATATCGCGAAACGCCGAGCCTCCAATCAGCCACGCCATCTCTTCGGAGGCGAAGACCGGATCGGCACCCCAGCGCGTCACATAGCCGCCTCCGGAGCCCAGGTCGGCGTCGGTGAAAAAGCCTTCGCGCCACATTGCGTCCTTACCGTCGGCGAATCGGTGGAGGTCGATCTCCCGCGGTCCTTCCCTCCACGCCATTGGACTGCTGCGCTCGACGATGCCCTGTGCCAAGTCGCCCTTCGTCCATTCCTGGTCATCGTCGATGCCGGAAGCCTTCATTAGGTTTGGCGGCCAGATGACGATTCCCAGCCGCTCTTCTTCTCCCGAGGTCCACCATGGGCGCCGGAGACGGATGCGCACCTTCGTCCTTCGCGAGCGGACCTTGCCCTCGGTGGACCACGCGTAGGAAGGTAGGAGGCTCTTGGGCGTCAGCGCCGCCGGGCGTTCGGTGGCCGGAAGAATAATCTCTGTCCTTTTGCTCTCCTTCAGCAAGCGCTCCTGATCGATCCTAGCCTGCTCGGGCGTGGGGTAGCTCGGGCGATCGGGAATCTGCCGCGCCGTGCGGGAGGTCGCCGCCATCCAGACGCTCACGCGCCGGGCCAGCGTATCGGGAAAGATCCCCTCGAGGACGGACCGGCTTTTCGTGTTCGCGCCCTCCTGCTTCTTGTCTCCATCGTTCGAGTGCTTGCCCTGCCGGGTAAGGTCGGCAAGGCTGGCTGGCGACTTCTGAGTGCGCTCCACCTGCCAGCGCGCCACCACGCCCCGACCGCGGCGCGGTTCGACCTTGCCGTCGCGGGCCACGTCGAAGCCGAACAGCTCGTCCATGTAGGTCAGTTTGCCGCCGGCCGTTGGCAGCCGTTGGCTGAGCTTGATCGGCTCTGGCTCGCCGTCTTCCCCGTCCAGCGTTCGCGGCCACTCGCCACGGGCACGACCATAGAAGCTGCGGCCGAGTTCGAGATTATCCAGCGCGCCGCCGAAAGGCATCGCCGCCTCGGCGTGAAGTTCCAGGGTCTCGGTTGTATCCGGATCGAAGGTGACATTGCCAAGGGCGATGACCTTGCTGCCGCCGTCCTCGTCTTCGTCGGGACCTTCGCCACGCTCCAACCATGTCTTCTGTGTCTTTTCCGACAACCGCAGCAGTCTGATATCGCTGCCTTGGGGCGTCTGCTTGGGCAGGCCAGCCGCATGGATCGCCCGCAGGCGACGAACCGATGCGATGTCCGGCAGCGGACGGCGTAGGAGCGTGGTATAAACACTCGACGCCGCGCTTTTGACATCCCACCAGGATACGGACGTCTCGCCTCGGCGCAGCCGCACGTCGTCATCGGGGTTGTCGCGCGCCTTGTCGGGCTTTAGCCTGCAAAACTGAACGGAGCGGTTGTCGCTGGCGCAGTTCATGATCAGTGCCATGGCCTCGGCCAGGTCAAACCACGCCTGCAGTTGGGTGAGTGCCGGCACGCACCAGGTTTCCACCTCAAAGTCTTCGCCGGGGTACAGGCAAAGCGTCACGGTGGCAGGCGTCTGCCCTTTCGCCGGCTCGAACAGTCGGATGCCGGCTTGCATAGCCCGCGCCCGCAGGTCGTCGTAGCTGGCGAGCGTCGCATTGGCGGTGCCTTGGACCGCCTTCACTTTGATCCTGATCGGGCGGGCATCGGGATACCCCGGCGTCCCCGAGGAGTTTTCGTCGGACGGATCGTTGTAGAACGGGACCTGGATCGCCTCACCGGCCAGATAGCGATTCGGCTGGTCGGGATAGCGCAGCGCAATGATCAGATAGCGCGCTGCGGGATCTGGGTAGTACTCCTGGGTCCGGATCGGCGCTTGTGCCGTGCCGGTCTTCAGGGCCGGCTGGGGCCGACGACGGAAGACTGCGAATCCGCCGGGCGTCACCTTTTGTTCGAGTTCGTTGCCTTGCGCGTCGTGCGATTCATAGGCGCGATACCTGCCACGGATAGCCGTTAGCTCCGGCGGCTCCTTCGGGTCGAAAAGCGGAAATCCGCCCCAGTCGGAATCGTAGTCGACGTCCTGCAGCCCACCGGGCGGCTTGCCTGCCAGCCGTTGCGCAGCCGCGTCGAAGACCGAATGCATGACCGCGAAATCGAGGTCTACCAAGGGCGCGAAAAGCATCCGCGCAGTCTCGTCAGGCTGGAAGCGCCAGCCATGCACCTCATCAGCGGCTGCATACTCCGGCGGGCTGCGCACCACCATGTCCTTGCCGTCGATGCCCTTGCGTTCACTGGCGAACTCGGCGAGCACGATCGAAGCGTCCACCGCCACCATAGGTGGCCCAATGCGCTCCTGGCGCAGGAACCGCTGCAATTCGGCAGTTTTTTTGGAAGGATAGGCCATGCCGCGGCCAAGTCCTCCGTCGTAGAGCTTGATCGCGCGACCCAGCGGTGCGCAAACGCCGCCGACCAGGACAGCTCGCGCGCCCAGCGCGTAGGCCCCGCCGAACCGAAGGCGGTGCGCGCGAAGGTCGCCTTTTACCGGCAGCGACAGCGTGCGGGTGACCGGCAGGTCGACCGCCTCCGCATGGCTATCGAAGGCGCCGGTGCGCATGCCGATCGGGTCACCGTCCCACACTGCGAGAAGCTGCTCTGCGAAGGCGGTCTCCTGGCCGCCGTTTGCGATCCCGCCCTGCGAATTGATGACCATCCGCGTTCCCATGGCCACGGTCGCGCCGTCCACAGGCCGGGCCCCATCGTCGCCTGGGGGCGAAAAGGCGTTGGCGATCACATTGAGATCGACAGGCTGATCCGGCAGCGAATGCTGATAGCGGACGATCCGTTCCGAAAGGCTCGACCAGTTGCGCTTGTCATCGCGTCTTGGCAGTCCGACATCGAAGCGGTAGCCGATCAACAGGTCGTTTGCATCGACGCGTCGGCCGTTCGGCGACTGCGCGTTGCAGGACGTGAATATCTCGTCGATTACGGCGCCCTGCCGCCACCGGTCTACAATCTGCAGGCCACCGGTCTTCAGGGTGGATGTTTCCGCCGCAGCGGCCTGTTCCGCCTCCGGCATGGCCGTGCCGGCATCTTTGACCTGCGTCTCCGCAGCCTGGCGCCGCTGCTCGGCCTCGGAGGCGATGGTCGTGTTCAGTGAAAATACATCGTAGCGCCTGAACGACTGGTTGTTGGCCTTTAACGGCGCATCGAGATCGATTACCGCGTCGACCTGGTCGAGAAAGCCGGTTTCCTCGGGAGCGCCTAATGACGACGTCGGCGTATTTTCGAGGACCGCGCGGCGCAGCGCCCATTCCTCAGTGGTCGCCGGCCAGCAATGTCCAATCTCACTCTTGCTCTTGTCATCGGCGTCCTCCTCCGGCAAACGAAGCTTGGTCAGCGTCCACAGCTGTTGATGGATGCAATCCTGGTTGTTCTCGTCGATGGCCTGGATGGCAAATTCCAGGAACAGGGCGGGATCGGACAGACCCCCGTTGGCCGGCAGCAACGCGTCGAGACCGCCGAGATCAGCGGCGCTAAGGGTGAACTCGATATCCATCGTCAGATGCATGGCGCGCATCAACGCCGGCATGCCCTGCAATGCGTGCCAGCGCAGTTGCATGACGCCAATTCCCTCTTCGCTCGGCCTATCGCCGTAGTCTTGCAGCGTCGACGCGTTTTGCGCTGCCGCATCTTTGGTGGCGGGGTTGTCCGGCTCAGTTCCCATGACGGACTGTGCGGTCGCTTTGATATCCGATGCGCGATGCGCGACTCTCTGGACTTGCAGCGTCTGAAGATAGTTGGTCAGCTGCAGGCTGCCTGCACTGCACGCATCCGCACAATCCTTGCAGGAACTGGCGTATTCCCGGGCGGCGTTTCGCTGGTCGTCAAGCTGGATGGCGAGTGTGAGTTCGAGCCAGTGCCGTTCGTCCTGCAGGGACAGCTCCAGTGCGGGCCCCCACTCTGCAGGTTTCTGGTTCTCCCATTGGAAGGGCTGGTACGTCAGTGGCGTCGTTTGATTCAACTTGCTCGCGGCGGCAAGCGCGTCGCGCCACGTCTTTAGGTCCGCATCCTCGGGAAACTCTTTCCCGGTTCTTTTAAGATAATCAGCCTTCTCATTGGTCAGTGCATACGTCTGCACCGGCGATTCTACCAATGCTTGCGCGAGCCGCAGTTCTCCTACCGACCGCTTGCTCAGATCGCCAAGCAGGTCGCGCAGAATCTGCATCCGCTCGGACCCCAGCGGTACCTTGGACCAGGGGCGTTGAGCCGGGCCTGAGCGCGCCCGGCTCCGCATCTGGCGCTGACCCTTCGCATGATCGTTTTCGGCCGCCGATTGCGCTCCAGCCAGCGATTCGATGAGGTTTCGCGCCCGTTCGAGCGTGGTCTGGCGCGCGAGCTCGGCGCGCGGCACGCTGATCACGTCCGGGGTCGAGCCGATGTTTCCTTTGCTATCGCGCTGGAACATGTCCGTTTTCTCGCCGGCCGTTTTCGTCGCGGCTTCGGAAAGAAGAGTGCGAAGCCCGGGCATATCGGCAAACCACGTCTGCCAAAGCGCCGTGAGATGCGTCAGCCCGTCTTTGTCGGCAGTATCGAGCTTGGCATAGGCGTCGGAAAAAACGTTCTTGACCGAACTGGCCAACAGTTTTCCCGCCCCGTTAGTCATCGCCTCACGCACAAGAATCCGGATGCCGTCATCTTGTTTGAATCGCCCCGCGATCCACGACGGCCAGCTGTCAACGGGGCCTGTCCGGGACGTGCCGGGGACCGGAAAGAATGCGATGGTGGCGCGGATGCGGTAATCGGTGCCACCCAGCCATGTCACGCCGTGCGGAACAAGCTGCGCCGCGAATGTATCGCCCGCTACAGTCGGTTGCTGCGTCGAGTCGTTCGTCGCGGCCTGCGCTAAAACGAGAGTATCCATGGCTGCTCTTCCGAGAAGTATTGCATGTAGTCGGCGAAATGCTCGCTCTTGCAGCTCGTCACGCTGCTGATTTTGGGCCTTGTGTCACCCAGCACCGGCATGCCGGTCGTCGCGCCAGTCGTCATCGGATCGAGGCCGAGCCCGGCGAAACGTGTGGGTGAGTCGAGGCTTGCGCTGATTCCGCCACCGCCAAATCCCTTTTTCTCCTGCTTGGCGATCACGAAGCGGAACTCGATGTCCTTGATGCCGAGCGAGAATGAGAATACGAAGATGGCACTGCCAGCGACGCCGCCAGACGCCTGCTGCCCGACACGGACCTGCAGCATCGCCATGATGCTGAACATCGCGATCTTGGCCGACCCCGCCGCCGTGAACACGCCTTCGATGGTCGACACGCGCTTGCCCTCCACTTCGAGGGAACGGATGTAAATGCCGGCGGTGATCTGGCCGCGTCCGGTCACCGGGCCGAGCTTGAAGTCAACGATGGCGCCAAACTCAAGCGACGCGCTGAATCCGATGATGCCGCCCGAATTGGCGTAGAGCGCGAGGTGGCCGCAGCCTCCGAAGATGGTCGACGTGATCGAGAACGGCGCCTCGGGCCTGGACAGCCCGACCTTGAAGATCGCATCTCCTTCCGAGAACGGCAGCACGCAGGAGGCGTTCAGCGACACGTTGGAAATGTTGAGCGCGCCGAGCGTCAGGTAGATCGGTGGCATGCGATAGCCTGCCTCAATGCCCGGCAGGTCGTAGCGCAGCGACAGGAAGAAACCGCTGTCGCCGAACGAGACCCACTGCGAGATCGAGTCCAGGAACGCCACCATCTCGCCGAGCTTGAAGTCGGTGATGTTGGTCTTCAGCTTGCCGCCGGTGTCGCTGCCGAACCGGGCGCCGTCGAACTGCAATGTCACGACATCGAGCATTGTGCCGACGAGCTTGATCCTGAAGGCGCCGAGCGACCCCGACACGTCCACCTTGGGAGGCGCTGGCTTCAAGAGGTCGATATAGGTGCGCGCCTTCAGCGTCAGGCGGCAGTCTGCAAACTCGGAATTGTAGTTCTCGACAACAAGCGGGTCATCGGTGTCCTGAAAATTTGGAATGAATATCTCGGCAAAATTGTTCTTGAGCTCGACGTCGAAATCGTAGGCGAGCGTGAGCCGTGTCGGCACCATTTCGCGAAGCTTCGCCTCGACCTCTCGCCGCACGGCGCCGATGTCGATCAGTTGTCCGAATTGTCCACGGATCACCGTCTCGACCGCCTCCGTGATCTGCTTGAAGATCACGACGATCGCGTTCGGACCGTCGGCAACATTGACCGTGCAGGCCGCGGCATCGCCGCTGCTGGCTTCCTTCCATTTCCGAACGCGGCCGAGGAATTCGTCGGTGGCTTGCATGAACTTGCCGTTGTCGATCGGCTTCGCGGCGATCGCGTTGCCCCATTCCGTCAGCTCCGCAGTCTGCATCGCCAGTTGATCGTCTAGCATCTTCGCGGGATCAGGCGGGCAGGCGACGAGCAGCGTCGTCAGGCCTGCATTGACTGAAGTCGAGCCGGCCGGCAGCCCCTTGATAACCGCGTTGCGCTTGTCGAGAACTGTCTGGAAGGCGGTGGCTGTAGTCTTCACGACGGAACTGAGCGTGGGCTGCAAGGCACTCAGCAATGTGCCGATATCCAGCTTCGCACCGGCAAACAGCCGCGACAACATATCCAAAGCTTGACGTTCAATGCCTTCCAACGCCTGGTCGGCTTGCGCTGCCGCCTTTTGAATGACGACGCTGACTACTTCCGCTTCGAGGTCCTTGAACGATGCCAGGAAGGCCAGAAGGTCTTCCTTTGACGCATCGATCGCACCGGACCCGGCCTTCTCGTCGGCGAATACCACGACGGCCGCGTCGACCTTGACGAGCTTGTCGATCGCGGTGCCGACTTTCGCCGTAAGGTCAATGAGCTTCGTGAACGCCGGATCGTTCTGCTTTGCGAGAGCTCCCGTCAGAGAAGCGAAGAGTGATTTGATCTTGTCGTCGAGGTTGGTCAACGCCTGGAGCATCTGCGCTCGAGCCTGATCGCGCGCTTGGTCGAACGCTTGCTGGCCGCCGTTGATCGCAACGAGCGCTCCCAGGATCGTCGCGTCCGCGAGGGCGGCCGCGGAGAGGACGGCGGGCCGCACGACCGTCGCAATAATGTCCTTCTTGGCAGTCTCGATGAAATAGCGCGCCGAGTCGGCGTCGGACAAATCGCTCTCAGGAACGTCACTCCAGGCCCAGCTTTCCGGCTTGGCGTCGAGAGCAGGGAGCACGCTGGTATTGGAAGGCTTCGTGACGCCGGAGACGCCGACATCCTTGAGCAGCGTCCCGGACAATCCGCGACGCAGCGCGGAAGACAATTCCACAAGCTCACCGATCGCAGCGGTCCGCTGCTTCTCCAACTGCGCAACGACGTCTAGGAGACTCCGGACAAGCTTGACGGGTTCTTTGCAGAGTGTCGCAGCACTTTGGCGGGCCGCTTCGTAACGCTGCCGTAGCGCTTGCATGTTCTGGGCGATCGTCAGCAGACCGGCGCTTACATCTGCGACGGTCTTGCGCAGGGGGGCGTCCGGAGTTGATATCTGTTCGTAGAATGCCTTCAGCGGCGCAAGGGTAGGCGCGACTTCGATGGGTGCCTTTTTCTCCACCTTTTCGATCAGCGTCTTGAGCTTGCCGGCATTCGTTTCGGCAAGCACGGCCAGTGCCTCGGCAAGGCGAGCAACGGCTCCGACCAGGCGATAGAATGGCGGGTAGGACGCCGCAGCGTTGCATTTGGTCCAGTCGCGTTCAGCGGCGTCGCCGATGCAAACTCTCGGATCGACCACCACGCGCGGGAACGCGACCTGCACGTATGCGTCGACCACGCCGATGAACTCGAGGCACTTGCTATCATAGGCTGCGGCAATCGTTTGAAGCTTCGTAAGTTCATCGAAGCCCTTGGCAAATGCGACGCCGACGTCTTCCAGCGCCTCGACGGCCTTGTCGACGGCGAGTAACGATATGTTTTCGAGCGCCGCCGTGGCCTTGCTCAAGCCGGCGACGACGATGTCGTCGAACTGCACCCACAGCGCGCCCTGCAGCCTGTCGAGATGGCCGACGAGCGCGGCCTTTTCGCTGTCGACCCAGGCCTTGAGATCGTTCTCCACGCCCGCCGTCAGCTTGGCGAAGAACGTGTCGCGGAAAGTCTCAAGGTCGAAGATCGGCCGGTCGGACTTCGCGCTCCATGGCGAGTTCTGCCCACCCGTCTCCTCGTCGGGATTCATCAGCAAGGTGGCGGCGTAGGCTTCGTCGACGTGTTTCGCGGCCCTGTCGGTCACGGTCTCGTCGGCCGGGACAGGCAAGCGGATGATCACGTTGGCCAGGGCCGACGTTGCGCCGTTCGGCACCAGCAGTTGTTGCTGCAACGTTTTGATTACCCATTTGCGGATGACGTCGGACTTGTAGGTGGCGACAAGCGCGTCCAAGGCTTCGCCGACCGCGCCCTTCAAAGAGGCGATGAAGTCCTCGACCAGCCCGCGTACGGCCTCGCGCAACGGCGTCAGCGGGTCCCGCGTGACACGCTCGATCGCCTGCGTGAAGCGGCGCCCGGTGGAATAGACCGAGGAATAAAGCTCGATGCTGGCGTCTGCATCGCCCGACGGCGGAGCTGCCGAGATCGCCTCGTCGAGCACGGCGATGAAGTCGGCCATGCTCCGCGAGACCTCGGGATAGACGCGTTCCAGCGCATCTGTCCCGCTCACGCCATTGAAGGTGAGGTTGCGGAGGCGCATTGAGAACGCCGTCAGTGCGTTGCGCACCGGCGTCAGCACTCGGTCGCGAATGAAGGCGTCGGCATCGTCGGCCAAGCCGCCGCCGAACTCCCGGATTTCGCGCAACTTTGGTTCGAGGCCGAGCAGAAGCAACAAGGCCTTCAGCAGGTCGCTGATCTTGACGATGCCGAGCAGCTTGGCATTGCCGCCGAAGAATTTTGACAGGTCGTTGCCTTTGACATTCTCGGCAGCGGGCGGGATTTCCGGCAGTTGCGGCAGTCCCCCGAGCTGATCTTTCGCGCTGGACGGCACGGTGGGCTGCTGCGCAAATTTGGCGATGGCATCCCCATCGCCGATAGGCCCGCGCGATCGCGAAAGAGCCACGACATCGATTTGCGGCCGCGCCACCGCGCCGCCGCGCTGGCCCTCGTTTCCAAACCGCATCGGCAGCGGCTTCAGGAGGGCAAGGAAGATGTCCCTCTCGTTGTTCGGTTTTGCGGCGGGCTTGTCCTCTCGTACTGCGGAAGGGGGCGGGTCGAACCCGCTCAAGGCGTAAGTTGTGTCGTAGCCGACTGTGACCGGCTGGTTCGGCTGGCCTGTCAGCCGCTCGATCTGCTTGACGTGCACCACCGCGCGCCGCATCGCGGGGTAGAATGGCGGTTGGTCGGCGCCGTTGAGGAAGGCATCGTTGTTAAAGTTGCTGTTCACCGATAGCGGCTGGTACTGCGCCGGATTGATGTTTCGCGCATCGATGCGGCCACCCTCGACGGCGAAGGTCAGCGTCTCGGTTTCGAACTCCGTGTCGCCGTCGTTTTCCGGTGGCGCGTAGATCAGCTTCTGGCTGAACAGCGGTCGCTGCACCAGGGCCGCTCGCGCCACATAGGGCGCAAAGGACGGATCCGGTTGGGTCTCCGGCGGCGTGCCGTGCAGATTGTAGTAGTGCGTCAGCGGCTGCAGCGATTCTGCCCTGTTGACCGTCACATTGTCGACGAAGACCATCGGCATGCGCACCCGGATCTTATCGTCGAGAAGGACCTCGAACATCACTTCGGCACCCGATCGCCGCGCGGTGCGCGGCCAGAACGGCGTGCCCGGTTGCGCATCCTTGGGTTTCGCTTCGTCGGCAGCTTTGGGACGTTCGATGAGGTCGATCAATCCGCCTGGCCACACGCCGGTCTCGTCTCGCGTGCCGGCAAGGTCGAACGGGTCGACGATGTCCGGCGTCTGGAGGGTGACGACGCGGACCTTGCGGAACGGCACGCGGCGCCCCTCGTCGCTTTGCCGGAACGCGCCGAAATCCTTCACGGGCTTGGCAATGCGGATGAACATCCGCTGCCTGAGCACGGCAACCGGACCGCCCTTGCCGTCTATCCGTTCGAACCGCCGCTCGGTGCTTTTGATCAACGATGCGCGGATGCCGAATGGCATCAGGTAGCCCTTGTAGACGACCTCGGCGCTGATATCGCGTCCGAGCACGATGCGGTGCCGCCAACGCTCGATCGACAGCGCGTCGAACAGCGTGCCGCGCTCGTAGTCTATGATGGACGCCGGCGGTTCGAAGGAGGCGTTGACCGAAAGGAACCCGCCGAGGGCGCTCAGCGCCAGTTCGAAGCCCTGGGGATCGAGCGGTCTCGGCACGTAGATATCGCCGAGATCATATTGTTCCTCGCGATTGGCCGGTTTGCCGAGCAGCGAGACCTGGAAGCCCCGCGGCGGCTCGCGCTGGTCCCTGCCGATGCGCTTGCCGCTCAGCGAGACGCGCCCGAGCACCGGAAGTCCATGAACCGAGCTCAGCGCAACCAATTCGTGTCGGTCGAATGCGTCGAGCGAAGTGCGGAATCGATGGCAGTCAAGCTCCCCCTTCGCCTCGGAAAGGTTGAGTGATGAGAGATGCCGTCCGATCACCCAGGGAGCGTAGGGTCCGCGCAATGGTGCGCGGTTGACCCTTGAGCGCTGCTTCGGAAAATGCCGGGTGATGAACTCCGGAAGGGCAGGCGTGGCGGAACTCGCGAACTTGTTCCAAAGGCCTTCGCGACGTGGCTCCTGCGGCAGGAACGCCTCCGACCGATAGTCCGGCGACCAGATCGCGCGGGTTTCCGCGCCGGATTCGGGATCGAGCTCGGCCGTCCACAGCGCCGTGGGTCCGGGCGTGGAATAGTCATCCTGGTCATGGACCGACGGCGGGAAGAGTTTTGCCGGGACTCCCCGCGGGGTGCGGAAGAGCGCATCCTGGGATGGCGACAGCATCAGCCGGAACGGCATCTCGATCGCGGTCTCGAGATCGGTCGGCGGCTCGCTGGACAGCTTGACGACCTCGGCGAGGCGCTGATCGACCGTGACGCGGGCCTCCGACCAACGGCGTGCGCTGGCCGGGTCGGCGAGGTCAGGGTCGCCTTGCACATCTACCGGCTCCAGCTTTCCGCCGCCCTGCGAAAAGCCCTGGTGAACCAGCATGTGGGCGAAGTCCTGGTCGATCTCGGTGTCCCAGGCCGGCCGCCGCGACCCATCGAGGTGCGACAGCAGCAGCTTCTGTGCTCGGCGCACCACGGAAAGCTCGAATCGCGAGAAATCGGTCAGCGCGTCGACAGTGAAGGGTATCTCGCCGGTCGCGAACTTTGGATCGTAATCTTCCGTGTTGATGCGGAAGGCCAGGCGTGTCGGGCCGGACAGCCGCGACTGGACCGGTCGCATCGGCACTTCGGCCCCGGTGTCGGCAGCCGGAAGCACCTTCAGCGCCTCGGCAAGGCGGGCCACCATCTCCTTGGCCCACCACTCGGCAAACGCCTTCTTTGCGTCTTCCTTCTTCGCCTCGTCCTCCGTCTTGACGAGGTCACGGTAGATATCCACGACCAGTCCGCGGAGTTCGTCGCCCCCAGCGAAGGCAGCGAGCTTGCCGGTCTGCTTGTAGCCGGGCGGAAAAGCGACGACGCCTGCAATTGTTGCGTCATATTTCTCGGAGAACGCCGTGTATCCGGGACTGCGCAACTCGCGAAGAGCTTTCGCCTGGGTCTTCGCGTCCTCTTCCGGATTGCCGACCGCGCCGACGAGGTTCGCTTTCAGCGCTTCAAGTTCCGAAGTGCTGACCGGGTTCGCGGGTACGTTGTCGAGAATCGGATTGCCATCGGGCCCGTTTGTGATGGCGGCTTGCTGAAGCGACATCTGTGCCAGTTCCGCATAACGCAGCGTATCCGGATCGACGAACTCAGGTCCCGCGTAGAGTTTTTGCTCGAGCGGAAAATTTGGCGGCGGCGTGTTGATGTCGTCGACCGGTGTTGAACCGGGCATCGGAAACAGGCCGGCGAAGGTGTCGGCAAACGCGAGAAAATCAGTGATCTGCCGCTGGAGCTTGTCGTCCCCCCCGAGATCGAGCGTGCCAGCGGGTACGGCTGACCGCTTGAGCAGCGCCGCCAGAGTCTTCCACGTGTCACGCCAGCCGAGCTTCCACTGGTCGTCGCTTTGATCTTTTGCTTGCGGGATCACTTCCCTGATCAGGAAGAACAGGATGTCGGCACGCAGCTTAAGCCGTGACGCTTCGCTGCCAGGAGCGTAGATGGCGTGCAGATCGCGCAGCGCCTGACCGATCAGCCGAGTTTCGCGCGCAGGCGTCGGCAGCTTGGGAAGCGACGGCCGCACGGTGCGGAGCTGGAAAAATGCCTGCTCGGCCCGGTGTTGCGGCGGAAATTCGACGATGATCATCGGCCGCGGGTCGTGGACGGCACCCGTCAGAGGCAGGGCTAGTGGCTCGGCCTCGGTCTTCCCTGGGTCGCCTGCTTTCTTTACTTTGGCAGCGGCGGCCTCCGCCTCTTCGGACACGACGACAATCTCGTCTGCGAGCTCGGGGTCCGGTAGCGGATCGCCGATGCGGGCGACCACCGCTGGCCCACGGGGCCGCAGCACGCTCTTAGTGCCGTCGTTGATCAGGTCGAGCCCTGCGAAGCGGAAGCGCAGGTCGGCCAGATCGCCATAGCGGAGGACGCGCAACAGCGCGCGATCCATCGGCAGGCTCGAGGCGGGCGGTTCCGGCGCCTGCGGCAGCGGCAGGCCGCTTGTCGTGCCGAGCAGAATGTGGCCAGGGTGCAGGATTGTCGGCTGGTCGATCCCGTGCAGCCGCAGCGCGATCTCAGGGCCGCCGAGGAAATCCAGCCTGCTGAAGTGCCCGCGCGGTGCGCCGAGCTGCGCAACGGTGGCGCGATCGTCGAGCAATGCAACCGATGCGTCCGCTATCCGCACGGCCGCCTCGAAATGCGAGATCGTCGTGAAATTCGTGGCGCGGATCACGATCGGTCCATGCGTGCGCTTGTCGCCCGGCAACTGCTTCTTCAACTCGGGCCGTTCTGCCGAATAGACGCCCAGCGAGGTCGCAAGCGTGAACGTCCTTTCGGCGAGCGGAAGCCGGCACAGCAGGTCGAGGTTGCCCCAGCGTGGGCTGATCGCATTCGCTTCCGAGAGGGCGGTCGACAGGCATAGTTCGCCGCGTTCGAAAGGCAGCTGACCCTCGAGGAACTCAGGTCCCGGCGGCTCGAGTTGCGCCACCGACGCGATGCTGAGATCGCCGGAAAGCATCACCCGCGCAGCAACTGCCTCAGTGGCATCGCCCGTTGCATCGATGACAGTCGACCAGCGAGCGAACTCCACAGCCGCGTGAACCTCGCCCCGTTCGTCGCCCTTGGACTCTTCGTTCTTGCTCGCATCGGGCAACGCCAGCGTGTAATCGTCGAGCACGACGGCTACGATCCCGTGGCTGACGTCATCCGGAAACCGGTGCGCAGCCGCAAGGAGCCGGCTTCCACCGACGGCGGCTCCGCGGAACGCGCCGCGAATGATCGAGCCCGCCGGTTTCCGGTCGGGGAAGTTTCCCTCGACCCAGCCAAGCTCCTCCTTCTTTTCCGTCTCGTTGCTCTCGGTCTCCTTGCCCTCGGTCTTTTTGACATCGGCCTGGCCGGCTTTCTTCGTCGGCTCAGCACGCGGCTGTGTGTCGCGCCAGATATCGAGTTCCGGGGCGCGGGCCACTGTGCTCTGCTGCGGCATCGCGCGCCCTCCGCCAGGCTTGCCGGGGCCGGTCAGATCCGCAGGCCGTACGCTCGACAAGGTGAGAGCCGTCGCCGCGGCGCCTGCTTTCTCGGCGACCGTCGCGATGCGCCACAGAAACTGGTCGCCAGGCTTCATTTGCGGTAGAACCAAGAGCTCGATCCGCGCTGCATCGACGATCGAGCCGAAGACGCTGTCTTTGAATTTCGTGGCGAGGCCATTTGAATCGCCCGCAGTCTCGAGACGGACAGGCTTGCGACCGCTCTTGATCCACGATTCGAGATCCCGGCTGGCTAAGACGGCGGGTTTCTTTTCGCCGAAGATCCACCCTTGAGCCTCGACCCGGAAATCCGGCGCGAAGGTTTGCGCCGTTACGTTGTGCCTGACGACGAAATCGAGCGTGAAGAAGCGGTGCTCGTCCTGGTCGAGCTCTGCCAGCCCTTCCGGCAACATGGTCGCGTGTGAGATGCGGAGCCGCAGGTCCACCCGACCCGCTGTCTCGTCCACCGCGCCGGTGGGGCGCACATCGATCCGAGCAACGACGCCGAACGAGAGCTCGCGGAAATAGAACTCTTGCTTGGGCCTGCCGGCTCCGTCGAAGTAAGTCAGCTGATAAATAAAGCGGTCGGCGCCGTCTTCGGATCGTGAGTATACCCAGCGATCTTTGGGATTGGTTATCTCCGCGCCAAAGACCTTGTCGGCAACAAAGGCGCTGGCAACGCCGCCGGCGATGAATCCGCGTCTCGTGACGCGCAAATGTCCGCTGCCTTCATCGACATCCGATGAAGACCATGCACCCTCCCGCTCGGCCAAGTCCCCCCCCTGTCAAGCAATAGAACCAGCATTTTGTGACCGTGCCTTGAAGACCGTGACCGTGTTTTCGGTCTTTTCTCCGTCAATCGCCCCAGTATCTTCGTCGAAAGCAACCATTGACGCCTCCCGTTAGGTCACTTAGACTCTCTACAGAGTTCATATATAATCAAGCCGTAAGTCTTTCCGGTGCCTCAATAAATGGTATCTGAACTCCACGCCGAACAAGTAGTGAGTGGTTGATACCGAGGATTTTCCGAACACTCGCAAGAGCCGCTTCGCTCACCTCGATGTAAGCCACGATGTACCATTCGCCGTTTTCCTCCTTCGCCATGCCCATGGGTTCGGCCCGCCATTTGAGCGCGCCGTGATGCGGCATGAAGTAGGTCTCCTGAACGCCGCCTACCGCACTCAGGCCTTCGTCGAGAGCATACTCCATGACGGCGCAGCACAACTCGGTAAGCGTGCCTCTGCGCCCAGTCGAACGCTTGTCGGGTACGACGAATGTCCGGGTCCACTCCGCCCAATCAGGGCGCCGCGGAACGCCGGATTTCTCGCACATGTGGGAAAAGACCTCCGAGACCATGTGCGGCTCGCTCGTTGGAATTAATCGAGCCGAGGTAACTACGCGACCATCTTCGATACCGAGCAGGTAGGTCGCCGCATCTGTATCGAATTGATCCAGTTCGCGACCATCCGGGCTCGGAGGGCGCCAGCGTTTTTGATGCACGAAGAAATCGTGCCGCCGGCGCAGAAATTCCTCGAATTCGTTTTCGTAGAGATGCTTGTTATGCGCATTGACTACGTGGGCCGTTATCATGGCGCGATCCCCCGATCACTCTCACAGGGATATTCGCAGTTGCGCTAATATACGTCACCTGTCCGATCGGACAGTTGACTTATCAAGGATGTATTAGTCGGCGGCGCACGGCTTCAACAACAGCTTGCGTTGTAGTCGCAACGCCAAATGCTCGCGGGCTCTTGTTGAATGCCATTTGATGGTACGTTCCGTCAGGCCAAGGATCTGGGACGTTTCCGACGAGGTTTTTCCGGCCGCCGCCCACAGAAGGATTTCCCTCTCACGGTCGGTCAACAGGTCCAAATCCTCCTCATCGTCATCTGAGAAAGCTTGGATCGACATGCCGGCATATACGGCCATAATGACCAGTTGCACCTGCTGTCGAGGTGACAGACGGCAGCACTTGGCCGACGACGCAAACGAGAGCACCGACTGCCAATGATGGACACTGAGCATCGGCACGGCAAAGCCACTGCAGATGCCAAATTCCGTGGCTTCACCTGCCACACGCCGTGATCCCTCGGTATCCGACCATTTTGCGGGGATCTCTTCCCAAAGAAATGGCTTCAGCGTCTTTGCCGAATAGATGCATACGCCATCAACAGCTGCATGCTCTGCTTCGACGTAGCGTTCGAACCAGCCGGCCGGCCAACCATTCAACTCGACCAATCGGTGCAAGCTTTTGTCCACCAAGTGGAACACCGCTTAGGATAAGATGCTCGAAGCCGAAATTCTAACGATTCAAGAAGATCGCTAAGCAGCGGCTCGGTTGCCCTGTGCTTTCTGCAGCGCTCTACAAAATCAAATACGTCTGCGTCGATCGTGGCAGAAACCCCAGTCCCTAGCCGCAGAATAAATCTAGCTAAAATTTTATTCCCCGAATATCCTTCTTTGGCAACCATTAATGAATTTATGCGGTAAAGTCCTTGCGGTTAGTCAACGTCGGCGCCTCACTACTGCTCGACCTCAAGCTGCCGATTCCGGCTTCCGGCGAAGCTCAGGGGCTACAGTGCTGGTCGAGGAACTGACGACGACCCCGCGCTCGACCTACTCAAATGAGCCGATCCGCAACGATCCCGACATTCTGGAAGGCGAGCGCTATATCGAATCGGGTTCACGTTTTCGCCGTACGGATGGAACTTGACACTTCACAACTGCCACAAGATGGATAGCCGAGGAGAACCAAAATGGGCGCATTCAGTATTTGGCATCTCGCGATCGTCGCAATCGTTATTCTCGTCCTTTTTGGGAAAGGGCGGATTTCTGGATTGATGGGAGACGTTGGCAAGGGCGCTGGTAGTTTTCGTCGCGAACTTCTCGGCGCACGAAAGGGTGTCGAGGAAACCGAACTCATGATGAAAAGAGACAAGCTTAAGCTTTGACACGAGTAGGCGTCGCAAATGTCGCCGAGGGGACAGAGGAGGCAATTTGGTGATCGATACTTACCCCAATAAACCCGCAATCAGACTGCTCGCCCTGACAGCCGCCGTTTTCCTGGTGAGCGTGACCACGCTCAAGGGAGCGTACGCATGTAACAGCGGCCCTGATTATTGCACCGACGATCCGCGGATCCCGAGGGCACTCGCCGACAAAAAAGCTCAGTTGGCCAAGGACTACCCGGATCGACTGGTCGCTTTGCTGGATCTTGGAGTGCAATGTGTGGCGCGCATTCAGCAGAGCCCCGATGGCTTCAGTCTGGTGATCGTGAAGGACGGTTCCGTCGACACACTGTCATGGGATCAAGACAATGAGAATGCCGCCAAGGCTGAAATTGCTGCGGGCACAGTCAAGCGCTTCTGGATCGTCAACAGCAGACGCGCCTTTAGCTGCGATGGCCAACCCAGTTACGACGTACAGCCGGATTATGACTCCGCCGACGACGTCAACACATCGCTCGCTATCAAATGTGACAATACGGGATGCTAGTCTTAAATGATTCGCTTTGGACGCAGCTCTCTTGTTCAAGCCCGTAGAAAACATTTTGCGTTTGGGTGGCGGAAGCGCGAGCCAAACGAGCGAAAATGAGGGGCGCGGTAGCCATAACGACGTGGTTTTGCCGCATACTGTTTGGGCGGCAGAAGGGCCCGCGGACTGCCTGCCCTCGCCCAGAATTCTGTTGTATATTCCAGACTGCTTAAATTGAACCTTGGACGGCGTGGTCATGAGCAAGTCTTCGATTGCAATCTGTGTTCTTGCGTCATTGGCGATCTCGACCGGTTCCGCGCAATCTCAAGTGCCCCCCTTCGAGGTGCGTGCAGTCGGCGGGCTGGATGCACCGACACGCGATCTTATCGAATTGATGCCCCAGATAATCAAAGATCAGATCCTGGCAGGTATTAAGGAGGCAAAGCCGCTGATCGACGACAGTTTGGCAAAGGCAACTCAAGGAATAGAAACCGCCCTGCGCAATACGATCGACAACGTTCGATGTCAGGCTGAGGGCCTGCGTGCGACGACCAAGGACACGGTCGATTCCTGGTTTTCATCGCTTAACCCATTCGGCTCGACGGCGCCCACGAAACCCTTTGACGACATCGAGAAGGAATGGAACTCGATGCGAGCAGATATCTCTTACGACAAGAAGGCCCGGCAGATCGCTATCGAGACCGCCGATTACCTGTATCATCTCAGCATCGTGGAATGCAAAACGAAGGTCGGCAACAAAGTTACTGTCACGACTTTACAAGCTGAAATGGCTCAGCGCGGGGACGCTTCGGGCCTGCTTTGGCTCTCTCTGGCGAATCGCTGTGGTACGGCGGACAACTGCCTGGTTGCTCGGTATGAAGATGTAGGGAAAATTCTGGAAGACAGCGACAAACGCGACATTGACGAGGCAGGAGCACGGGCCAGCTACGATGCCCTCGCTAAACCTGTCGTGCTTTCATGGCTAAACCGGTTCACGTTTTCCATCGACAACTACGAACCCGACCTTTTCAAACTGCAGGGCGTCGAACGAAGTGTCAAACTGGCAAAATTTCGCCGGGATGAGCGTGCTCAAGCTCTTATCCCCGGCATCACCAAGGTCCTCGACGACGAAAACGATTTGCTCACCCAGGCGGAGGCGCCGCACAATGTTGCGGGCTTTGCGGGGGTGCAGCAGCTTCTCGCCATGCTTAAGCAGACCAAGGCATTCGTGGTTACCGCCAGTGCACAAGTGCGCACGGATGCTGCGAAAGCGTCAGAGATCTCGTCGGTCGTGCAGGAGGACGTGAAGACAGCACTCGATCGGCAAGACAAGCTTGATGCTCGCGCTGCGAAAATAAAGGTGAAATAACGCGGTCCTCCGCTCTTATCGGCAAAGTGACGGGGCGGTACCAGTGAATCGACGTTTTCCTGCGCACCATTCACTTTTGAGCACACTGCAGATTATGGGATTCGCTCGAAACAGGTGGCTGCAGTGGTGTCTGAGTGCACATTCTTAGAGGACATTTGGTCAACGTCATCCTCTCCGGAGACTGTGTGTTTAGTAAAATTTGAATTTTGAAGAACGTATATGCATGACCAATTGCATGTCACCGCATGGCCGTCGTCGTTGTTGATTCCAACGCTTATTTTCGCAGCACCGCCCGAATTCTCGTAGTGGCACTCAATCGTTTGACCGGCGACCGACGCCTCTGGCAAGGAGATCGACAAACTAGCTCCTGCGATGAAGGAAGCGTATTTGGCACTCAACCTCGGCATTTTTACGTCCGTCCCTTTTGCCTTGCTCGCCAGCCTCGGGGGATTATCGCAGAGTCACGTTCTGCTCTGCGGCAGATCTTATTAGATGTACGATTCAGCCAGCTCCCAGCCTGCCTAATATTGAAAACAAAATCGCGGCAAATACTCTTTCAACAAACGATGCGCATCCCGAGAACGTCCTATATTCTGGTAAATGCGCCTTTAATTAGACAGTTTACAATATTTCCTTTTGAATTACTAC
This sequence comes from Mesorhizobium sp. M0340, assembly GCF_040321535.1. Lineage (NCBI taxonomy): Bacteria > Pseudomonadati > Pseudomonadota > Alphaproteobacteria > Hyphomicrobiales > Phyllobacteriaceae > Mesorhizobium > Mesorhizobium sp. M0340. The sequence continues at coordinate 179,073 of NZ_JAMYRR010000006.1, forward strand.
TGTTATGCTGCCCCGCCAGCGATCCGGCTAAAGGCGTCATGCGGCTGCGCCACGCCGGGAGTGACATAGATTTCGCATTCCACGGCGCCATCGTCCCTACGTGGCAAAACGCGGAGAACAAGCGCCCGTTTTGGCAGAAGCAGCGAACGGCCCCTTTTTCAGGAACGCCGAGATGGTTCGCGCGCGTTTTTGGCTGATTCCCGCTCAGGAAATCTATTGCTGGGCTTTATTAGCGGGATTCCAGACGCCTGCAGCCCGTATCTTTCACAAGCGCCCGCAATTCGGGCGGAGGTACAAGACAAACAGTTCGAAAGCTTCCACGAACGTCAGGCAAACTGGATGCCGCAGCGTACAATGAGGTACATGGAAATCCCGGCGAACATCCGCATAGGAGCGGTCAATTTCGTCGGCAAAAGAGCGTCCGAAAAGGCCTGTCAGCATCTGCCTCGCGGGAACGAAAAAAGAAGAGGAGCAGAACTTTCGTGTGCGGTTTTTGCACACGACATCTCATAACTGCCTGATTTTCTTTATCTATCCGTCCAGTCCATCATGGGCGCCACGGCAACTTTGTGGCGTAACATATTCATTTTTCTAGTTTCTCTGTCTCAATCCGTCCGACACTCCGTTCGAATGACAGAGCAATTTGGCAAGAGATACAACACCTAACTAACGCGATATACGATTTTGCCGCCGCAACTGAAAGCAAATTGGCATGTCACAATGTCACTGTACGCACCAGTTAGATGCCTGCCGTGGAACGATGCACCGCCGGCGGCATACCAGTCAGCCAAGGCGAAGCGTGTTGCGGGCGATCTGCCACGCGTTCGACATGCCGCCGCGCCGCCGCCTCGTCCGGCTTGCGCGACCGGATTGCATCCATGATTTCGGTCATTCGGCGATCGCCGGCTTTCAGGACCCGACTTCCGGCGATGTCTTGCTGGAAGGAAAATCACTGCTTGCAGTGCCTTCGCACAAGCGCAACATCGGCATGGTGTTCCAACGCTACACGCTGTTTCCGCATCTGACGGTGGCCGAAAACGTCGCTTTTCCGCTGCGGGTTCGCCGCCGGCCGGACGCTTCGCAGCGATGGAGGCGTGCTTAGGATAAGTTGTGGTTCGGTCCATCATCAGCTTCGGTCGGCAAGCGCGTAACGTGTTCGACACACCGGCTGCTGATTGGATGGCGGGGGTAGCTCCTGTATCCATTGACAGTCGTCATGCTCGGTTGGAAGATGAAGAAGGTCAGCGGCGATAGCCATACGGGAAGGCAATGGTCCAACCGCCAGATACCGGACACCATCCTGGCAGCGTCGTCGCGGTCATCGTCATTTGTTTGATCATCGTTGCTTTGTTCTTCATAGGCTTCAGATACTCAAGGCCGGGCCAGGGTACTCTCGTTATTCCTGGCGGTGCGCAGCAGCAACCGTGAATCCGCCCCTTGGCGCGCGCTGATGCGGAGCCGTTCTCGGGCTGCCAAAAGTAGCCGGCGGGACTGGGGGACGCAGCAGAATGGTCCGGCGCTTCGCAGCCGGTCTTTTTGCTCCCGCCGCGGCATTCCTTTCCCACCTAAACAACCAAGCCTGGCCGGTGTGAGGTCGACCATGCCGGGACACGACGAGCCCTCATCTCCAGGCACTAGAGCGTCGGACGTTCATGTGAGTCCATATCCTGCGGCAGAGAAGTAGTTTCTGCATTCTGTTGGAGAGAAGAGATTGCAGATATCGCCAATGGCCTGCCACAGGGCGTCGATGGTTCTGATGGCCTTTGCGCGCAGATGCGCCTTGAGCTTGGCGAAGGCCATTTCGATCGGGTTGAGATCGGGGCTATAGGGCGGCAGGAAGAGCAGCCATGCGCCTCTGGCCCGGATGGCTGCCTCGGCGGCCGGACTCTTGTGGGCTGCGAGATTGTCGAGAATGACGACATCGCCCTTTGCCAGCGTCGGAGCGAGCTGCGTTTCGACGTAGGTGTCGAAGATGCGACGGTTCATCGGCGTGTCGACGACGAAAGGGGCGGTGAGCCCATGGCAGCGCAGCCCGGCGATGAAGGTCTGCGTCTTCCAATGTCCGAACGGTGCCTTTGAGCGCAGCCGTTGGCCCTTCAGGCAGCGACGGCGCAGGCGCGTCATCTTCGTAGTGGTTCCGGTCTCGTCGATAAACACCAGCCGATGTGGCTCAAGCCGCATCCGCGGCTGGCGTTTGGCCCGCCACTGCTGGCGCGCCTTGCTGATGTCGGGTCGATCTTGCTCGCTGGCCAGCAGCGTTTTTTTTGAAGCGGTAGCCGTTCCTGATGAGCCAACGTGAGATCGAGGCGGGAGCCACTTGGACGCCTGTAGCAGTAACCAGCTCGGCGGCAAGCTCCGGCATGGTGATGTCGTCCTTCTCGGCCACACAACCAATCAGGAACGCACGATGCGGGTCGAGCTTGGAATGGCGGCGGCCTCCGCTCGGCTTGGGCACCAGGCTCTCGGTCTTTCGATAGTTCCTCATCAGGATCACGACGAACGAAACCGACACCCCAAAATGTGCCGCCGCCGCACGCCGCGAATGCCCGGCTTCGACATAACCGACAACGCGTTCACGTAGATCGATCGAATAGGGCTTGGGCATCGCAAATCACCTCCTACCGGAAAGTGAATCACGAACGCGGTCTCACTGGAATCCCTCTTGATTCAATCTGAGCGTCCGGCGCTCTAGACGGCCCTGATCAGCCGGAGCAAAGAAAGCGCTTCGAAAAAGGTCCCTTTGCGAAAGGCGAGATAGGTCGGTTCTTCGACACCATGGAACCGGCGCTTGAAGGCCGCCTGCCCCTGCAGGTTGAAGCGGGTGCGATTGACCCACGGCGAGTCATAGGCACGCTGGAAGGCGCGCCGCCAGAAATCGCTTTCGGCAAACCCGCTAGGTCCGATTTCGACAAGCGGCGACAGGCCGAGGGTGACCACGGAAACACCTTCGTCGCGAAAGCGGTCGACCGCGAATTTGGTCAGGCCGATCTCGGCATGCGCCGAGGCATCGATGTGCTTGCGCTTGAACGAGGTGGTGTAGCCGATGACCTTGCCGTCGCTGAACAGCGGATCGAAATCCAGCAAGGCCACGAGTTCTCCATCCGGACCGTGCAGGACGAAACGGCGCATATCGACGCCAAGGTGATCGGCAAAAGGCCTGTTGAGAAACCTCATCTCCCAGCGCTTGACGATGCGGTCGGCCCGCCAATTCTGGGAGAGCCTGGCAATCTCGTCGAGGAAGACGGTCCCATTGTCCTCCGCGAAGGAAAACCCCTTCCTCAAGAGCCAGCGTTCGGAATAACGCACTGTCTCATTACGCTTTCCGGAAAAGTCGTGGCCGGGCAGGACAAGCCTGGTGTCGACGCCGAGGCGGTTGACCTGATAGCCAAGTCCGGCAAGCACGTGCGCCGTCTGTCCGCCGATCTGCACGAACCACGGGCTGCCGGCAACCTCGATGAAACGTTCGATATAGTCGCGCCGATCGGCCGGGGCAGCCATTGGATCACCGAGCGCGAAGTGATGTCGCGTTTTGGTTCCGTAAGCGATGTAGCCCTGGGCATCGCCAAAGTAGTGAAGCCCCTTCTGCACGGCGGTCGAATAGGCAAGGGAAAAATCACCATGGCGACGGACCAGCGCCAGGCGCTCGACATGGTTCAGCTGTAGCCGCGGTATTTTAGGCCCGCGGTTTTCCAGGAAACGATCGAAGCGTCTTCGCAGTGACGACATGGTCGACTTTCGCGTGCCGGCTAGGCCGATGAAAGAGCTGGCGGACCCCAACCGATCATATTGCCGCGAGCTGATCCTTATCTCAGCGCGTCATGCTTCCCCAGCCGGAACCGCCAGATTCCTAGGCGCAATCTGCCCCGGTCCCGTCCCGAGGCGGCACCACGCGTTGTTGCCGACGCCGATGCCACTTCGGAAGCGCCCAGGTCACCTGCCAAACACGATGCTCTTATCGAACTGCGCTCTGAGAAGATTCTGCCTGATCGGAAGCCAGGAACTCGTCGCGTTCTGCTATCCACAAGTCGGCATAGTCGACATTCTGCCACTCGGCAAACCACGGGCCGCCACTCGTATAGTGGACCGCCTTAGGTGTGCCGACAGCAGGCTTTTCGTTCCAGCCCTCGAGCCAATTCCACTCTACCGGCAATGAACCCAAATCTTTGTCGGCAACCCACTGCATTCGGTGAAGATAGGCGCCACTTTCCTGATTCACGACCTCTGGCGTGAGCGATCTGACCGAAGGATGCGCGCAATTGAACAGCATCAACGACGACCAGTTTTTCCGAGGATAGGATGTCTGGACCACGCCATCCATCTTGGTTGTGGCCTTCGGCGTATAGTCATGCTGGACGCAATAGACCGCCTTGTCCGAGTCCGTATATTTCAGCAGGCCTGCGACGTCACCAAGCCACAGGAAATCGCAATCACAAAACAGGGCCCAACCCGTGTAGTCGGCGAGAAAAGGCGTGAGGAAGCGCGTGTAAGTGAACTCCGTCGAGGCGAGTGGATCTTTTTCCCGCCAATACAGCCGGCGGGCACGCATCTCGTCTTGTTTGATCGGAATGACGGAGACAGGCGCCGACGCATGTTTGAGCAGCGAGTGTCGCGCGACGTCGTACGCGATCGGCTCACGGCTGTCCCATCCGATAAATACCCTAAACGCATCAGTCATATTCACTACCCTGGCTTTCGATTTTAACGGTCGTACACTAACTAGTTGGCGATGGCTCGGCAACAATTGCGGTCAACCGAGCCGGTTTCTCACAGGTTTGTCCTGGCCTCAGCCTTGCTTTTTTGGGTGGACCTGGCCTCGCATTCCCAATGCGACACGCGCCCATTTCTGATAGGTGTAGCTGGCCGAATACGCGGCCACCATCGCACCAATGGAACCGTCCAGGAATCCCAGCCGGAAAATATAGCTGCGCACATACGCCCAGACGGAACGCAAAACTGCCTTGCCTATCGAGCTTTTTTTGCCCTCGGCAAGCAGCTGCGCGGCGGATGCTTCTGCGTACCGGCCGATCTTGTCGTGGGCATCTGCCAGGTCGGTGATCGAGTCGTGCTCGATCGGCTGGGACAATCGCCCGACCTTTCCGGTCAGCACCACTTTCTCGTGCACGGTGTCGTCGCTGAAGCGCCCGGAGCGGCGACGGAAGAGCCTGAGCACCAGATCGGGCGACCAGCCACTATGGCGGACAATGTGCCCGCAAAAGCGCGATCTTCTCGGTATTTCGAAGCCGTCATAGGCTTTTGGGTCGGCGATTGCGGCCCTGATTTCCGCGCCGAGCGGCGCCTCCACCCACTCATCGGCATCCAGCGAGAGGATCCAATCCCCCGTTGCCGCGGCCAGCGCACGGTTTTTTTGCGCGCCGAAACCGGGCCAATCAAGGGTCATCAAAACCTTGGCCCCCAAGTCACCGGCAATCTCCCTGGTGCTGTCGCTGCTGTCATTGTCGAGAACGATGATTTCGTCTGCAAAATCCACCGAGCGAAGGCAGCGCGCGATGGACGCCTCCTCGTTGCGGGTGATGATAATGACCGAGAGCGCCGGCACGGTCAGAAGGTTCCGGCATCAAAGCTGCCACTGTCATTCGATTGCATCTGCAGCATCGGCTCCCGGCCCGCTAGCACACTGAGGGTACTAACCTAATTCAACAAAGTCGAAGATCATTTCAGATCAAGGCTTTCATACAGCGCCATCATTCGTTTGATCATGACATTGAAATCATAATGTTCGGCCGCCGCTCTCACCCGGGTTCCGGTTTCAGGTCGTGACGCCAACTGCAGCGCGTGGGCGAGCGCTGCTGCGAGGTCACTTTCGCTGGCCGCATCGCAAACGAGCGTCGGCTCGAACCGCTCGACAAGCTCGCGCGCTCCACAGCCGGTGCTTACCACGACGGGTAAGCCGCTCGCCATCGCTTCGATGACCACTGTGCCGAAAGGATCATAGATGGAAGGCAGCACGGCAATATCGGCCGCGCCGTACCACGGCAGCATGTCTTTCTGCGGCCCCAGCATCTTGAGCCGTGCGCCGAGACCGAGCCTGTTACCGGCCTGCCTGAAGGCGTTGGCGCGCGAATCATGGCCGATGACCCACAATTCCGGCTCGCCATCGAGCGTGGCGACAGCCTTCATCAGTGCAAGCAGTCCTTTTCGCGCAAAGCCCGAGCCGACAAACAGGACGACCGGCCTGTTTTCGTCGACGTCGAGCCGCGCGCGGACCGCGGCCCGATGCTGTTGGCGCAGTTGCGGATTGAAGCGGTCGAGGTCCACCCCGTTGGGAATATGGTGCACATTTTCGGCCGGATAATCATAGTGACGGACAATGTCCTCGGCGACCATCTTCGAAATCGCTATGACAGCTTTGAGCCGTGGGCTGGCATAGGTTGCGCGCTCGAGGCGCAGCGTGTGGCGGTGAAAGGGGCTCAGCGCCATTGCCGCCCTGCCAAGCCGCGTCTCGAAACGCCGCCGTTCGGCAAGATAGGCGGCATGAACGCCCTCCCCGGCCCGGAAAACATCGCAGCACGGGAGGCGATCGTTGCTCTGCACCAGCGCCGGTGGCATCTCGGCGATCTTGCGGCAGGCGGCTTGAGCAAAGGACGCCGCCCGCAGCGAACGCGGAAAGCGGCGGCCGGCGCAACGGATGAATTCTATGCCTTCATAGCGCGGCCAGTCGCCGGAGAGCACGGCCACCGACCGCTGACGCGCGGCAAATGCAGCCATGATGTTTTCCAGCATGATCTCGCCGCCGCCAAAGGGCGCATAACGCTGGCGCACGAACAGGATCGGCCTGTCGAATTGATTTTCGATGCCACGAATGCCGGCATGCATGGGGTCAGGGCTCCGGCCTTGTTGCCATCTGACGATGTCTATAGAGGCCAGCGCGCATCGGCAACAGTTGGAAAGCTCACTCGCGGAACTCAGAACAGGCCTGTGTCCATTGTCCGCGACTGCTTGCGATTTGCCTGACGGTGCTGCATGTAGAAATTAACTGCAAACAGCGGATCAGCGCCAGCTCCAGCCGGGTAGTGACCGCTATGAGGGGGAATCGACGGCTTGAGCAAAGCAACCTGGCCCGCCATTGTCCGCCGGACGATTACCGACACCGCCATATATCGGCTGAGACGCACCTTCGGAAGGCGGGCAGAAGTGTCATCGCTGCGGCCGATAACGCCCCTCAAAGTGAATGACCTGCCTTTGATCCTCGTCATCCGCAACGAGGCGGACAGGCTACGCCCGTTCCTGAAGCACTATCGCGAGCTCGGCGTCACCAGATTCGCCGTCCTTGATGATCGCTCGACCGACGGAACAGCTGAGCTTCTGGCCGAGCAGCCAGATGTCGATCTATTCAGCTCGCCGCTCACCTATTCTCAGTCGGACCTGGGAAACCTTTGGCGGCAGCGTCTTGTGCAGATTTATGGTCAGCCTCGCTGGTATCTGACCGTCGATGCGGACGAATATCTTGTCTATGACGGCATGGATCAGAATCCGCTCGGCGCGATGGCCGCCTGGCTCAAGCGGCGCGGAATGACACGCCTGCTGGCGCCGATGATCGACATGTATCCGAGCGGAAACATCTGGGACGTACCCTTCGATCCCATCGTGCCCCCATGGCAGGTTGCGGACCATTTCGACGGCAGCGGCTATGAGGTGACGAGGAGCCCCCGGCATCTCAAGATCACAGGCGGCCCGAGGACCCGGCTTTTCGCCAGGCAGCACAAGTTGACCAAGTTTCCTCTGATATATGTTGATCGCCAGACGATTTTTACGTCGATTCACGCACCGCTGCCCTACTGGCGAAACTATATAAAGGGATTGGCCGGCCTGCTTCATTTCAAGTTCTTCGCCGATTTCAACGACAAGGCGCAGGTCGCGGTGGCGGAAGGTCAGTATTGGAACGGCGCTTCCAAATATCGCCAGTATCATGAGGTATCGAGCGGTAAAGCCGCTCTCAGCGCGATGAGCGAACAGTCAATGCTGTACGAAGGCGCTCACAGCCTATTCCAAACGGGTTTGATCGACAAAATTGATTGGTAGACGGCACTCCAGCAGATGCCGAACCAACATCATGCATAACCGAACGCTTTCATGAGCTGGGCACCTCGTCCTTGTACCAGGTCCTGTAACTCGGCGTTTCCAAGTTCGGAGCGCCATCTCCCGCTCCCGTCATAGATCGGCTGATTGACCTGTTGGTTCCGGAGCACCTCGTGTGGCGTCTCGACGCTGGCGTCGGTCGGCTTGAACCATTGCTGCGGGTTCTTGTGGTAGTCGAGGAGATCCGGGCTGAAGGTCACATCAAGAAAGCCGCATATCTGCTCGACGACTTTGGCCGGATTCTCGACCAGATCCTCATAGCGATAGATCAGCACATCCGGCTTTCCCCGTTCCGCGAGAACCAGCGCATTGTCGTTGATCCAGCGGTCGAGAGCCTCCTTTGGGTCGTCAAGTCGTCTGGTCAGCGACGCCACGACGTCGCGCCCATCTCGCACCGGCATGATGAAACGCGCGCCGGGCACGAGCCGACGAATGCGGGCCACACGGCGGATATGCCGCGGTGTCTTTTCAAGCAGCACGTTCTTTCCAGCCTCGCGCGCCGCCCGCTTCAGTTTCCAGAAGCGGAACATGGCCAGTGGCGTCCACTTGAAGAAAATGTTGGTTTCCTGAAGCGGCAGGTAGACGTCAGGATGCGACGCAAGGATCGTCGCTATCAACGTCGTCCCGCTATGGCCGCAGCCGCAAATGAATCCGGTCCGCATCACCATGTCGGCAATGCCCCCTAACCCAAAGCGACCCGGGCGCGGTTATCGACGCGAGCATAGCACAAGCCGTTCGTGCTAAAGACCTTGTCCAGCTTCTCCCAATATTCGAACTTGGCCAACTGCTCGTCACAATAGGCCACGTCGTTCTCGGAAAGATATTCGCCGTAACCGCCTATCTTACCCTTGCGCACCTTGAAGCTTTCGGGATCATTCGCATCGCGCGGCTGTAATATCTTGCCGTATCGATCGGACAGATCACCGGTCGATTCACTCACTTTCATCTTGTCGAAGGTTCGGTTGTTCGCCACCTCGACAAGCGTCTGATCGTCAGCCTGCCGGTTCAGGAATCCAAGGATCGCGCGAAGGACACCAGCCGTATCCCGATGCATATCTTCATATTGAAGATACCGGATTTCGCGCATCCGGGGCATGGCTGCGAACCATTGCAGATTGAACCTGATGATCTTTTCAATCCCATGATTGTCGCTTCTGATAAAATCACTGAACGATCCGGCTGGAAGCATGTGGCGCTTCTGAACCTGAAAGTACCCTGAGACCACCGTATCTCTTGGGTCGCGAACAAGCATTATTGTTCTTCTCTTCTTGTAGCGAGATTTATTCTCCTTGAGGCTCGATTTTGGTCGAAGTAACTTGTGGTCGGTTCCGTCGTGAATGTATTGAACTTCAACCCCGAGATCGTCCAGCATGACACGCAGCCACGTGCGCCCTGATTTTGGAAAGGATACGATAAGAGGAAGAGCCGGCGCTTTGGCCTGGAAAAATTTTAGAAAGGACATGGGAGAGACCTCCTTTAGATTATCAGAGCTGGCGCCCGAACCGCTGCCGGCCAGACCAACCCCATTACTGGGCGCCTAAGCCTACGGCTGATTCGAACACAAGGCAGAAATGCCGGCAAGAATTGCGATCCTCTGCGGGGCGAATTGGCCTTTACTATATCCCGGTTCGGAATGCCTTATGTTTTTTGGCCTGTTGCGACGAGTGTTCGACACGGGCGCTCCATTCAGCGATCCGTCGGCCGAACGCTTAATGCGGATCGCGTCGATGCGTATTCAGTGACCCGCTTTCGGACGACATGCATTAGCCACTCACTTTTGTGATCCATGGAGCCAGGATGGCCTCGGCCTCGCTCATCACCACGGACCAGGGGCGTTCCAGTTTCGAGACCAGCACGGCCGATGGATAGTAGGGCGTGCGGTCGCCCTCGACCGGCCAGGAGCGCTTAAAGCCGTCGCCCAGAATGAAAACCGAGGGGATGCCGAGCGCGCCCGCCAGATGCGCACCGGTATTGCTGATGGTCACCACGGCGTCCATCGCGGCAACCTGCGCGGCGAAAAGGTCCATGTCGACGAGCTGATCGACCGATCTGTCATGAAGAATGCGCTCCGGCTCACCGTCGGTCAGGATCTTCAGATCGGTCTCGATCTGGCCGTACTGCAGCGAGACGAACCGGAGGTCCGGGCGGCCGATCAGGTTTCGCCAGGCGGCAAGCGGCGGCAGGTCTTTGCCGGGATTGGAGCTGCCCCATGCGATACCGACCAACGGCCGCCCTTCCTTCTGGTAGCGGGCGCGAAGTTCAGCGACCCGGGCCGGATCCGGCTTAAGGGGCACGAAGTGCTCGCGGATCGTTGCCTCGTCGGTCTCGAAAACGGCAGTCAGATGCTGGACGCCGGCGAAGGCCTGCGCTTCGGCATAGACGGCCTTGCCGCCAGCGCCGACCGGCCGCACATCGGCAGTCGGAAAAGTGCGCTGAAAGAGCGGTACCAGGCGGCGCTCGACGAGGACGATCGAATGGGCGGCGCGCGCCAGGGCACAGCCGACGGAGCTCGCATGATGGATCGCGGTGGCCAGACCCTGCTTTTCGGTTTCCATCAGATCGATCAGCAGTGTCTGGCCAGAAATATCCTGGCCCAGCCACTCGCCATCGACGCGGCCGTTGACGATGTGGCGTCGTGCAATCCTGAGTTCGGCGGCTGCGCCATAGGCGCCCATCCGCATCAGCGCCTTGCTGAGCTCGTCGAGCAGGTGGACCTCGCCCCTCGATTTTGCAATGGATCCAAGAGCCAGGGCTTTCGGCAGTGCCGCCGGCCAATCGCGGGACTCGACGCTCCGCCGATAATCCGCCATCTGATCGGCAATGTCGCCGTCACGCCAGCGAAGGAAGAGCTGCCGCCGGTGACGTCGGAACCAGACCTTGTATTTGTAGCCTGCAAGCGCGACAGCGCGGCGCAACCGGCCGAGAAGTAGGCTACCTTCCATCGCCAGCTCCGCCGATGATTTGCATGACCCGTCCGCCTGCCTCCTGCACTGCCGACGCCCAGGCTCGGCCGCCTTTTCGGACCAGTCGAACGCTCGGATATGCGGCGACGGTCTCGCCGAAGGCAGGCCAGGACAGTCGAAACCCGTCGTCGAGCATGACAACCGTCGGCACGCCGAGCGCTCCGGCCAGGTTGGCACCGGTATTGCTGATCGTCACCACCGCGTCGAGCGCCGCGATTTGGGCGGCAAAGCGGTCCATGTCCGTCAACTGGTCGACGGAAGCGTCATGGATGATGCGGCCCGGCGCGTGGCGCTCGAACTCGGAGAGAGCCGGCCCGACATCGCCATATTGCAAGCTGACGAGGCGCCCCGGCAGGCTGCCGAACAGCGTCCGCCAATCGTCCAGAGCCGGCAGATCCTTGCTCTTGTTCAGGCTTCCCCAGGCAAATCCGATCAGGGGACCCGGGCCGCCATCGAGATAGGTGCCGCGCAGCTCGGCAACCAGTCGGCGGTCCGGCTCCAGCGGAACGAAGGGCGCGCGTGCCGCCGGGTCGTCCGGCCAGAAATGCTTTGCGAGTGTCTCGAAACCGGCAACGACATCGGCGTCCACCGCCGCCATGTCCTCTTCCCCTTCAATCCTGACATCGAGCCCGGGATATGTTCTGCGATAAAGCGGTGCCAGTCGCGGCTCGACGAAGACGATGCATCGACCGGCAGCCGCGACCACTGGGCCAAGCAAAGACGCGAACTGGAAAAAGATCGCCAGGTCGCCTTCGCGACGATCGACGAGAAGCGTGCGACCCGCAAGATCACTGCCATCCCAATCTGGCCTGCCGCGCTGCTTGCTCGCCGCCATCAACTGCCAGATGCGATTTCCTCCGTCGAGACGCCTCAGTCCGCGCCCCGCTTTCTTGATCAGGCCGAGATCGCCAAGCTGCTCACCAAGCGCGCCAAGCGCCAGTGCATGGTCGCGAGCAGTTTGCCAGTCACCACGCTGCACGCTTTCCTCCATCAGCCTCATATGCCTTTCGGCACTTTCGTCGGCGTGGCGCGAGGGACGTCTAAGAAGTTCCTTTGCCCGCTCGAGAACCTTCTGCAGCCGCTTGCCGACGGCGCCTTGCGGGCGCAGATCGGCGGTTTTTGCTTTCTGAAGGATGGTTCGTCTGTTCTGCACGGCGATGTTCTATCGTCCTGGGGGAGCGTCGGAAAGCGTCGTCAGGATCGACGAGAGCCGCCGGCCGGCCTCGTCGAGCACCAGCGACCAAGGGCGCCCCTCCTTGCGAATGACAATGCCCTTCGGATACCAGGGTGTCCGGTCGCCGGTCACCGGCCATGCCGTCTGAAAATTATCGTCGATGAGGAAAACAGTCGGCACGCCAAGGGCTCCGGCAAGATGGGCCGCCGTATTGCTGATCGTCACGACAGCATCGAGTGCGGCGACCTGTGCCGCGAAACGGTCCATGTCGACCATCTGGTCGACGCCGTCGTCAAAGATCAGACGCGCGTCATTGCCGTTGCGAAGGCGCCGCAACGCCGGCTTGATCTGTCCGTACTGGAGCGAAACGAAGGTCGCTTGTGTCTGGGCGATGAACCGTGCCCATTCAGGAAAATCAGGCACGTCCTTGGTGTGGGATTTGCTGCCCCAGGAGAGGCCGACCAGCGGCAGATCCGTCATCGCCCGATAGCGCTTGCGGAATGTCTCGACGTGTTCAGGATCTGCCCGCAGCGGCACGAAGTCGGCAGCAAGCTTTTCGGCATCGCGTCCGAACACCCAGGCGAGATCTTCGAAAGTCGCACGTTTGTTGGCGACCACATCCCGCTGCGCCGGGACCACGGTCGCCTTCGGGAACGTTCGCTGCAGAATTGGTACCAGGCGCGGCTCGACCCGGATTGTTGCGCTTTGCGCATAGGCAGCGGCAGCGCCGGCCAGTCGCGCGTGGCGGATAACCCGGCCAAGGCTGCGCGGGTCATCCTCCACAAGGTCGATCAGCAGTGTATCCGATCCGAGATTCTCGCCGGTCCACTCGTTCGCGCTTTTCCCTTTCCGCAGCCGGCGAGCGGAAAGCCGAAGCTCAGCTGCCCGCGCAAAGTTGCCAAGCCGTTCGAATGCCTGGCCCGCCTTCTGCATCAGCTCCGGGTCGCGATTATGATCGGCCGCGACAGCTATCTCATTGGTACCGGCTTCAAGGCCTTTCCAGTCCCTGCGAACGATCAGGGCCTCAACCTTGGCTTGCAGCTCAAGAATGGACCGCGGCTGCTTGGGGCCGGAAAACAACCTGCGCACCGCCTTTTTGTACCGGCGCACCTGAAGGCCCAGTCCACCAATCACATACCGAACATAGGAACCGTGATAAAAGCTGGTCATCGGCCTTCAGCGCAATACGCTCTGCCGCAGCTTTTTGCCGCTTTCGACCATCGGATCGGGCGCCTCCAGGTGGAATATCGAACGATATATCTCGCTGTGCTTGGCAAGCTGGTCACGCGTTCCAGCATCGACAAGCTGTCCGGCGTCAAACACGAGAATACGATCGGCCGCCTTGATTGTAGACAGCCTGTGCGCAATGCAGATCACTGTGCGCTGAAATGTGTTGTCGAAGGCTGCCTCCATGACTGCCCGTTCGTTTTCACCGTCAAGCGCCGATGTCGCTTCATCATAGACGATTACCGCAGCATTCTTGAGCAGGGCGCGTGCGATGGCGACGCGCTGTTTCTGCCCGCCCGACAGATTGGTGCCGCTCGGCCCGACAAGCGTGTCGAGCCCGTTTTCGAGCGCCGAAGCAAAGCTGGTGACCCGGGCGAGGTTCGCAGCGGACTCGATTTCCTGATCCGTGGCGTTCGGGCGGCCGTCGCGAATGTTGTCGCGGATCGAGCCTTCGAACAGGAAGACGTCCTGTGACACCAGTGCGATATTGTCGCGAACGTCGGCCAGGCTGATCTTCGAAATGTCCTTTCCGTCGATCAGGATCCTGCCCTTGTCCGGCTCCATCAGGCGCAGGATCAGATTGACGATGGTGGTCTTGCCGGCGCCGGAGCGGCCGACGATCGCCAGCTTCTCACGAGGTCGCACGTCGAAGGAAACACCCTCGAGCGCGGGGCTGTTGCCGTCATAGGAAAAGGCCACATCTTCAAACCGGATACCACCATCGACGTCAGCCAGGCGCTCGCCCGCGATTGCGAGTCGCCGCTGCTCGGGCGTGTCGATCAAATCATACATCTGCTCGACGGCGACCATTTGCTTCTGGATGTCGACATTGACCCGGGCCAACCGCTTGGCAGGCTCATAGGCAAGCAGGAACGCGGTAATGAAGGCCATGAATTCGCCGGGCGTCTTGCCGTTGCCGAGGGTCTGCCAGCTGGCGTACATAACGAAAAGCCCGATGATCACGCCGCCGCCGGTCTCCATCAATGGGCTCATCAATGCTGACGTCCGGTTGATCTGGATGCCACGTCTTTCCATCTTGCGGACGGCCTTTGCAAAGCTGGCAACCGCCTTGTCCTCGAGCTGGAAGGACTTGATGGTGCGGATGCCTTCGACGGCTTCCGTGCCGATCGACTGGACCTGTGCGGCCAATTCCGTCTCGCCCCTCGCCAGCGCCTTGAGCTTCCTGGTTATCGCGCCGACTGACAGGAACAGCATCGGCAGAACCGCCACGGATATTAGCGACATTACCGGGTCCTGCTTGACCATGACGCTGGCCAAGGCAATCAGGGTCAGCAGATCAGAGACGGCGCTGCTCGTGAGGGTGAGAATAACGGTCGCCCCGGCGCGCGCGTTGAACATGATTTTGGAGATAAATTTTGCCGGATGCTGGTTCGCGAAACGGCTGATGTCGAAATACACCATTCGGGAAAATTGACGGTTTTGAAGGTCTGAAACGATAGCCCGGCGAATCTTCCCCGTGGTGATGGTCTGGCAGTAGGCAGCTATGCCCTTGACCAGGAAAATGCCGATGATGACGACGCTGATACCCGATACAGCGGCAGCGTCTCGCTCGACATAGATGGTGTTGATCATGACTTTCATGATCCAGGCCGCTGCCCCGGTCGCCGCAGCAGCAGCGATCGAGCACAGCAAACCTGTCACATACAGCATCTTGTGCGGCGGCAGATTTTCGCCAATCAGACGCTTGATCAGCGGATATGCTGGGCCCGTTGACACTCGTTTCTTTGCAATCATCTCGTCGCCGCCCGTTGCGATCCCGTCCGGTCTTCGTGTTGTCTTGAAGCGCGAAACGGTTTCGATCACCTGTCTGTGGCTTCGTTCCCGACCGCAGTCAATGCCGAACCGGATCCTTGCACGTCATCGGCTTGCGACCGTCGGTTCCTCGCGTACGAGCATAGCGGACCCAGCCACGCGGCTCTTGCGCCATTCGCCGTCGGCGGCGCTATGCCCGGTCAGTGTTTCCCGAGGACCATGAGATGGCTTCCAAGAGGCGAGGTGTGATTGCTTTTGATTGAAAAGCCCACATCCGAAAGCACCGCGATCATCTCTCTATCCTTGCCAGGAGGAACGCGGGCAACGATCGTTTGAGCACGCCTGGCGATATCGCACAGCACGCGTCGCGCCTTATCCGCGCCGAGGCTCCACTGCATGTGATGGTAGACCGCCAGCAGCATGACGATGTCATACTGCGGTTGGAGAACATTTTGCAGCTTCCGGCTGCCAAGATCGAGACAATCGAACCGGCTTTGAACCGGACAACCCAGGAAGATCATCCTGGCCGTCTCGATATGCGGCTTGAGAATGTCGATCCCATGGATCGAACTCGGTCCTAGCTTGGATATCTCATAGGCGACAACACCCATGTTGCAGCCAACATCGAGAATGGACTTCCCGGCGTAGTCGACCTCTGCTGAGAATAGGCCGTCCAGTCGGTCGTCCCACGTTCCCTTGAATCTCTTTTGCTTATTTGACCACCACAAATCATTGTTCTCCAAAAGCGGCGCCGGACTGGTTTCCTTGACGGAGGACGACTGTGCGCTGGGCCTTGGCCCCGGACCAGTTGCTGGCGCGCAAACGACACTGTCCAGAACGTCCTGTAAACGCAACCGCGGGAGAAAGGAACTCCTGATCACAGCATCCTGCGAAGACGTTTCGGGAAGCTGACGAACACCAGCTCGACAGATCGACACATCGGTTGGAAACCGCAATGTCGCTTGGCGCCCCCTACCCGGGCCTGCCCTCGAGTTCCTGAAACGTACGCCCTTTCGGCAAGGCAAGCCATGTTTGTTCTTGCTTTGTGCCGGCAGCTATGCTACTAATTTGCCTATGGTGCTGAT
The DNA here is from genome assembly GCF_040321535.1 of Mesorhizobium sp. M0340. Taxonomy (NCBI): domain Bacteria; kingdom Pseudomonadati; phylum Pseudomonadota; class Alphaproteobacteria; order Hyphomicrobiales; family Phyllobacteriaceae; genus Mesorhizobium; species Mesorhizobium sp. M0340. The sequence continues at coordinate 195,392 of NZ_JAMYRR010000006.1, forward strand.
TTGCACCAACGACCGTCTTGCCGCGAGATGCGGTTTTTCAGCCAGGCTCGATCAAAGCTCGCCCGCATTGCGGGGTCTTGGGCGATCAAGGTCGAGCGCCAGCCTTTTCGGCAGCTTCCGAGAAGGGAAATCGGAAAAGCAGCTTCCGGTTCTCGTCGCAGATTTCGAAGGAAAGGCCTGTCAGGACTGGGCTGCCGCTGAGCAGACCCTCGACCAGGATTTCCTTGGCCGAAGCCATGGCGTTGTCCTGGGCGGCAGACAGGCCATCCAGCTCCCCCTCGAAATTTTCCGTCAAACGGCCGTCATTGTTTCGGAAAAGAAAAAATATCTCGCATGCCTGCTCCGGCTGGTGGGTTATGTCGTCGCGAGCGGTCTCAGAAACAGCGTTGGATTCGTACAGGACAGCACTGTACGATTTTGACATCGGGATTCATGGCATTCAGGCCTTCATGCGTCAGGTCGATCGAACAGCACCCCCAGCCCATGCTCGAACGCACATGCCGCAATCATGTCGTCCAGGGCTTTTCCTGAGACCGGGCAATTCGGCATGACAGCCGTGATCGCCATCTCAGCCGCTGCGGTGGAAACCTCATCGTGGCGCCTCTTCCTGGTCTCGATATATTGCTCGATCAGAATTTTCAGGCGCCGCGCTGCAATCTCGTCGACGACCATCGTTCTCCCTCGATTCGGCACAATGTCCGTCTTCCGGGTGAAAGGTCCGCTGCCATTGGGTAGCAGCGGACCACTCGGCTGGGTGACCCGATAGCCCGAGGCGGGGGTCTCGGACCGTCACACAATAGCTTCGAGAGGCCACTCGTTCCACAGAACGCTGCCGTTGGTAATATTCGTACACTGAACATTGCCGCAGGCAGTCCGCGACTGTGCGATTTTTCGGCTAAGCTGCCGTCGCCGGATACCGGATCAGCTCCGGCTTTGATAGCTGTAGATGCCTGCGCCGATAGCGACCGCTCCTACGGTGATCAGAATCGATGGCACCCCCATCAACGTCGCGACGATCCCCCAGACGATGGCGACGGCGATTGCGCCGGCAGTCCCCAGGACCAATCTAAGCCGTTTCGACATTATCCATTCCCCCAAAAGTGCATCTCTGGCCTTTTCCGGTCGAAATACCGCAATGCGGCACCATTGTCTGCCCTTCGTCCAACTTTCTATGCCGCCCCTGAGCACGACCGCTGAGGCGTAAGCGCTCCGTATGCGGCCCTGTTGCAAACACCCACTCGACAGCGGGGAAGCTTTGGGCGCTAGCCCGAGAAGCGAGGCGTCAGAAAGCGAGATATCTATGCAAAATTTTCGGAATTTACTCCGGTTCTCGATCATGGCGGTGGCGGCCACGACAACCGCAACCAGCGGAACAGGCGGTACCAGCGGCGGTGGCCACTCTACTTGACCATGCCGGCGACCTGGCGGCCGCCAACGGCAATCAATCCCTCATAACAACGGGAGTAGTAGCTTGACGCTCCAACCGAAATCGGCGACCGCGCCCCTCACCGGCCTCGCAGGATTGCTTGGTCTTGCGCTGGCTGTCGCGATGCTCGTCGACAGAAGCTGGCCTGTGCATTTGCAGGCCATGAACGCGTCTGTTCGCAAAGCGCATCGGTCGCCGATCGAGCGCTCCGGCTGAATGCCGTGCTCTGACGATCAGCGGCAGTTGGCGCCTATCGCCTCAACGCGTGATCGCGATGCCGATCCTCGCCGCTCATCGGCAACGGCCGATCGCCTTCGAGCAGGCGGGTGATCCGTGCGAAGCCGGTAAAAGCCTTTCGCGCTTCCTCGGCCGACATCCGGCCGGCCATGGCCGCAGCGCAGCAATTCACGGCGCACTGGTAAACCGGCCCGCGCCGCCCGGCCGGCCATTTTCGCAAGAATGCCATTGCTTCGGCAACGCTGTCGATCTCCTCCACGGGCTGTCCCTGTCCGCGCAAAATCCGCACGGGTGAAAAGAATTGCAAGCGGTCCATCATTTCCTCCCCGTCGACCGGATGCGTGCGATCGAACCCCACTAAACTCGCGAACCGGGCTTTGGTTCCCGGCAAAGAGGGCTTGGCTTGGAAAATGTTGGCGGACCAGACGAGCAGCGGTGGAAACGCCCCGCAGCCCCTATCGGATGACATCTTGCCCCAATTGGATGACATCTTGCTATGGTACGGGAACGTTAGCGCGGCTGATGCATTTCGATGCCACGAGCAGTCTTTTTTGAGGGAAATGCCAAAACATGAGAATAGCCCATGTGGCGCCGCTCCATGAATCCGTGCCACCCCGGTTCTATGGAGGGACGGAGCGCATCGTCTCCTATCTGACCGAAGGATTGGTCGAGCTTGGCCATGACGTGACCCTGTTCGCCAGCGGCGATACCAAGACATCGGCAAAATTGGTGGCGTGTCGCGAGCGCGCGCTCCGTCTCGATCCGCGCCCGCACAAATCCGAAACCGCGGCGCATCTCGCGATGCTCGCCGAGGTGAGGAACCGGGCGCAACAGTTCGACATCATCCATTTCCATCTCAGCCACTTCCTGCATTTTCCTTTCTTCGAACACATGCCTGACCGGACGGTGACGACACCGCACGGCAGGCTCGACTATGTCGACCTGGCCCCGGCCTACGAACGTTTTCCGCGCTTTCCGATGATCTCGATTTCGCGCAGCCAGAGAACCGGGCTACCCATGGCCAATTGGCTGGCGACCATCCATCACGGGCTGCCGATCAATATCTACGAGCCGACTTTCGAGACGGATGCGGACGAGCCGTATCTGGCCTTTCTGGGCCGGCTGTCGCGCGACAAGCGCCCGGACCGTGCCATTGAGATCGCCTTGCGCTCCGGGTTGAAACTGAAGGTTGCGGCAAAGATCGGCGACGACGACCGCGCTTTTTTCCACGGCACGGTCGAGCCGCTGATCGACGGCGACCGTGTCGACTACATCGGCGAGATCGAAGAGGACAGAAAAGCGGAATTCCTCGGCAAGGCGGCCGGCCTGCTGTTTCCGATCGATTGGCCGGAGCCGTTCGGTCTTGCCGCGATAGAGGCTATGGCCTGCGGCACGCCGGTGATCGCCTGGAAATGCGGTGCCCTGCCGGAGATCATCGACCACGGCGTCACCGGTTTCCTTGTCGATTCAGTCGATGCTGCTGTCGCCTCGATACCGGAATTGCTGCGCCTCGACAGGCGACAGGTGAGAGCCGTATTCGAAAACCGTTTTTCTGCCACGAGAATGGCCCACGACTATGTGACTGCCTATGCGCGCCTGATCGGCACTCCCGGTGAAGCGAGAGCGTCCTGATCGGCGTCATTGTGGACGTTGGAAACGAAACGACAGAGCTTGTGACGTATGAATCAACTCGACGAGCGTAAGCTTGATCCCGCCGTAGCCCTCGCCTCGCTCGACGAGGTTGCGCCCCGGGAGCCGCACCGACTGTTCGCCCTCAAGCAAGGCGACTGCTTCGCGGTGGCCGACGCTTATGGCGATATCCGCGGCGCCGGCGACGGCTTTTTCCGAGACGACACGCGTGTGCTTTCGGAATTCCGGCTGACGATCGGTGGCCGGCAAATGTCGCTGCTGGGCGCATCGCTCAGCCAGGACAATGTGCTTTTCACCTCGAACCTGACCAATCTGCCGATCCAGAGTGTCGGTGGCCGCGACATTCCGCAGGGGGCGATCCACATAGAACGCGTCAGGCTGCTTTGGCAGGACCGGCTGTTCGAGCGCATCACCCTTTCGAACTACAGCCAGGAATCGTCGGCCATTCGGGTTTCCTTGCATTTCGCAGCAGATTTCCGCGACATGTTCGAGGTGCGCGGTTCGACCCGGCTCAAGCGCGGAATAGCCCACGCCGCCGAGACCAGTCCGACATCCGTGGTGCTTCGATATGACGGGCTGGACCAGCTCGTGCGCCTGTCGGCGATCTCGTTCTCGCAGGCGCCGGATAATTTGACCGCCAGCCGCGCGGATTTCCTGGTTGCGGTGACGAAGCGCAGCAGCGAGGTCCTCTATATCGAGGTCGGCCCGGAAGTGGCGGAGACACCCGACCGCGACCGTTTTCGGGCTGCCGCCGCCCGCGCTCGCTTCGGCATGCGCGCCAAACGCCGCCACGGCGCGACGGTGCACAGCTCAGGCCGCGTCTTCAACGACTGGATCGAACGCGCGCGCGCGGACGTGGCGTTGCTGACCACCGAGCTTGCAACCGGACCTTACCCCTATGCCGGCATACCCTGGTTCTCGACGGCGTTTGGCCGTGACGGGGTGATTTCCGCACTGCAGATGCTGTGGTTGAATCCTGGGCTGGCGCGCGGCGTACTTGCCTTTCTCGCCCAGCATCAGGCAACCGAAACGTCGCCGTTCAGCGATTCGCAGCCGGGCAAGATCATGCACGAGACCCGCAAGGGCGAGATGGCGGCGCTGCGGGAGCTCCCGTTCGGCCGCTATTACGGCGGTGTCGATACCACGCCGCTCTACATTCATCTCGCTTGCGCCTATGCGGATCGTACCGGCGACATGGCGTTCGTCGACAGCCTGTGGCCATCGCTTTGTGCAGCGGCCGAATGGACGGAAGAGACAAGCCGCGCGACCGGCTTCGTTACCTACCAGCGCGGCGCCGAGACCGGCCTCGCCAACCAGGGCTGGAAGGACAGTTTCGATTCCGTCTTCCATGCCGATGGCCGCATGCCCAAGGGGCCGATCGCCCTGGTCGAGGTGCAAGGCTACGTCTTTGCTGCGTTCCGTGGGCTGGCAGCGCTCGCCCGCCGCCGCGGCGAGGACGACAAGGCCGATCATTGGGAGGAACGCGCCGAAACCATGCGCGCCGCGGTGGAACGCCATTTCTGGATGGACGATCTCAATTTCTATGCACTGGCGATCGATGGTGCAGGCGAGCTCTGCAAGGTACGGACGTCGAATGCCGGCCATCTTCTCTATGTCGGGCTGCCCGAGCCGGAACGGGCGCAGATGGTCGCCGATCAGCTGCTCTCCGCGTCGTTCCACTCTGGTTGGGGAGTGAGGACGCTGGCCGACGATGCGATATTCTTCAATCCCATGTCCTACCACAATGGTTCGATCTGGCCGCACGACACCGCCATGTGCGGTGCCGGCCTGGCACGTTACGGCGTGCGCGACAGCGTGGTCCGGCTGATGAGCGGCACGTTCGAATCGGCTGTCCATTTCAACATGCGGCTGCCGGAACTGTTCTGCGGCTTTACCCGGTCGCCGGGCGAAGCGCCGATCGCCTATCCCGTCGCGTGCCTGCCGCAGGCCTGGTCGGCGGGATCGGCCTTCATGCTGATGCAGGCCTGCCTTGGCCTCGAGATCGACGGCTGGAAGAGCGAAATCCGGGTCACCCGCCCAAGGCTGCCGATCGGCATCGACACGCTGACATTGCGGCATCTGGGTGTCGGCTCGACGGTGGTCGACCTCACATTCCAGCGTGTCGGCGACCGCGTCGTCGCCTTTCTCGCCGATCGGTATGAGGGGATGGTGCCGCTCATCGTGCGCACTTGACGCCGCCGCGCTGCGGCGCATCGAAAATGACACCCGGCACTGCAATCGTCCGGAACCGATAGCCTCTTTGTGCGTTGCAAAAATGGGCAGCGGGGGATGCTGTCGTCGTCACACGGCAGCGAACCAGAAAAACAAATAAAAACGGCTATCGGCCGGCCGGAGGCGAGATCACATTCGATGTCAGATTATACTGTAAACCTGCTCTGGGTTTTGCTGATTGCAAGTTTTGGCTTTTCCGCTTTTGCCATTCTCCTATCGATATCCCGCCAGCGCCGCGGCCGCGCAACGGCGGCCGCATACACGCCGAGCGAGGATGTCGCGTCGGAAGCGGCACGCAAGGTGCTGCGCGAGTTCGAAAAGAACGGCCAATCGGCCGATGCGGCACTCGTCACGTGGTCGCCCGACACCTTGCGCAAGATCCTGGCCGACGACCTGCCGGACGCACAGGTCATCGTGGTGTCCAACCGCGAACCCTACATCCACAACATCAAGGATGACGGCGTGCAACTTTTAGTGCCGGCCAGCGGGCTGGTTTCGGCACTCGAGCCCATCACCCGCGCCTGTGCCGGCACCTGGATCGCCTATGGCGGCGGCACGGCAGACCGCCTCACCGTCGACAAGGACGACCGGGTGCAGGTGCCGCCAGGCAATCCGTCCTACACGCTGCGCAGGGTCTGGCTGACGGAGGAGGAATATCAGGGCTATTATCTGGGTTTCGCCAATGAGGGGCTATGGCCGCTTTGCCATATCGCCTTCACCCGCCCCGTGTTTCGCGCCTCGGACTGGGACGCCTACGAGGCCGTCAACCGCAAATTCGCCGATACGGTGGTTGCCGAAGCCCGCAACGAACGGCCGATCGTGCTGGTGCAGGACTACCATTTTGCGCTGCTGCCGCGCATGATTCGCCAGCGCCTGCCGGACGCGATAGTCATCACCTTCTGGCATATCCCCTGGCCCAATTCGGAAGTGTTCAGCATCTGTCCGTGGCGTGAGCGGATCCTGGAGGGACTGCTCGGCAGTTCGATCATCGGCTTTCATACCCAATTCCATGCCAACAACTTCACCGAAAGTGTCGACCGCTTTCTGGAGAGCCGGATCGAACGGGCAGACGCGGCAATCTCCTATGGTGGGCAGACCACATTGGTCCACGCCTATCCCATTTCCATAGAATGGCCGGCCCAATTGCTGGCAAAACTGCCGTCTGTGGAGGAGTGCCGCGCCCGTGTCCGCGACAGATTCGGCCTGTCAGCGGATACCAAACTGTGCATCGGAGTCGAGCGCCTCGACTACACGAAAGGCATTCTCGATCGCTTCCATGCCTTGGACGAATTGTTCACGAAATATCCCGAATGGATAGGCAAGGTGGTTTTCCTGCAGATCGCGGCGCCGAGCCGGGGGACATTGCCCGCCTACCAGCAACTCCACGACGAATGCCGCCGCTATGCCGACGAGCTCAACCGACGCTATGGCAGCGAGACATACAGTCCTATCCTGATGGTCGCCGAACATCATCGGCAGGAGCAGGTCTACGAGGTCTACCGCGCCGCCGACATCTGCATGGTCACCAGCCTGCATGACGGCATGAACCTTGTCGCCAAGGAATTCGTCGCAGCGCGCGACGACGAACAGGGCGTGCTTTTGCTCAGCACCTTCGCCGGTGCCTCGCGCGAACTGCTGGAAGCACTGATCGTTAACCCCTACGATGCGGCCATGATGAGCGAGGCGCTGTTGCAGGCGCTGACGATGACGCCGGAAGAGCAGCGCGAACGTTTGCGGCCGATGCGCGAGATGGTCCGCGATAACAATGTCTACCGCTGGGCCGGCAGCATGCTGCTGGACGCCGCGCGCCTGCGCAAACGCGGCGATCTCGACAGGGTGACCGGAACCGGCGAGCGCCCGCCATCGAACACCAACAACGTCATCTCAATGTTCGAGCGGGCACGGAAGGCAGCATCGTGAAAAGCTTTGAACAACCGCCGGCTTTGAACCTGCCGGAAGGGCAATGGGCGCTCTTCCTCGACATCGACGGAACCTTGCTGGAACACGCTGCCCATCCCGACGCGGTGTTCGTCGGCGAGGAATTGCGCAATCTGCTTGGACGCATCGAGCAGGGGCTGGATGGTGCGGTCGCTTTCATCACCGGCCGATCGATCTCCGCCGTGGACAAGCTGTTCCATCCGCTGAAGCTGCGGATCGCCGGACTGTATGGGCTGGAGCACCGGCTGACGCCGACGGGTCCCATCGATGCCGCCGACGCGCCGGCCGACATCGCCGCCCTTGCCGACGAGATCGAGGCCGAACTGGGCAGCGGCAAGGTCTATGTCGAGCGCAAGGGGCCGGTCCTTGCCGTTCATACAAGAGCAGCACCGCAACTGCTTGCGCCCGCAATCCAGCTCGTCGAACAGGCATTGGCCCGGCTTCCGAAGGGTTATCGGGTGCTTCCGGGAAACGCCGGCGTCGAGCTCATGCCCCTGGAAGCCGTCAAAGGTGCAGCCATCCGGCGTTTTATGGACATTCCGCCCTTTGTCGGCCGGCGGCCGATATTCCTCGGAGACGATACATCGGACGAACACGGTTTCGAGGCGATCAATGAAATTGGCGGCATCTCCATCCGCGTGAAGCCGAACGGGCCGACGGCCGCAAACTATGCCCTCGACGACGTGACCGGCGCAATAGCCTGGCTCAAGGCCAGTTTCGAGACATCGGCGGTCTCCGGTGCTCTACCGGCCGACAAGCAGGCAGAGACCGAATCAAGGGCGAAGATCAACATCGCAGCCACGGCATCGTCCGGCCGATAAGCGCGGTTCTCATTGAATGTCTTTAAGGCCAAAGCCGGCAAATCGTCTGCTTGCCGGTTCCCCTGCGTCAGGCTTAACCTGCTCCCATGCGTGGAGGCGCGTGCCATAACGAGGGGAGGACATAGCAATGACCATACAAGGCGCATCACCGGACCTGTACAATGACGATCTCGCCCCGGCGAAGGTTCGAAACTGGGGACCGTTCTCGATCTTCAACGTCTGGACGTCGGATGTCCACAGCCTGTGGGGCTACTATCTGGCGGCCAGCCTGTTCCTGTTTTGCGGCGGCTTCGTCAACTTCATCATCGCCATCGGTATCGGTTCGCTGATCATCTATGCATTGATGAACATGGTCGGCTATGCCGGCGTGAAGACCGGGGTGCCCTACCCTGTCCTGGCGCGTGCCTCCTTCGGCATCTGGGGCGCCAACATACCGGCGCTGGTGCGCGCCATAGTCGCCTGCTTTTGGTACGGCGCGCAGACGGCGGCTGCCTCAGGCGCGATCGTAGCTCTGCTGATCCGCTCGCAGTGGTTCGCCGACTTCAACCAGAGCACACATTTCCTCGGCCACTCCGGGCTCGAGGTGATCTGCTTCGCCGTCATCTGGGCGCTGCAGCTCCTGATCATCCAGAAGGGCATGGAAACGGTGCGCCGCTTCCAGGATTGGGCCGGACCGGCGGTGTGGGTGATGATGCTGATCCTGGCCATCTATCTTTGCATCAAGGCAGGCACCTTCGCCTTCACCAGCGACATCCCGATGGATGTGCTGCTGGAAAAGACGAAGGACGCGGGCGTGCCGGGCACGCCGGGCTCCTGGACCTCGCTGTTTGCGGTGGCGGCTATCTGGGTGACCTATTTCTCCGCCCTCTATCTCAACTTCTGCGATTTCGCCCGCTATGCGCCGGACAAGGCATCGCTGCGCAAGGGCAACATCTGGGGCCTGCCGGTCAATCTCATCCTGTTCTCGCTTGTCGCCGGCGTCACGACGATTGCCGCCTTCGACGTTTATGGCGAAGTGCTGCTGCATCCCGACCAGATCTCGGCGAAGTTCGACAGCTGGTTCCTGGCGGCGCTCGCAGCGCTGACTTTTGCGGTGGCGACGCTCGGCATCAATGTGGTGGCGAACTTCGTGTCGCCGGCCTTCGACTTCTCCAACGTCTTTCCACGCCAGATCGACTTCAAGAAGGGCGGTTACATCGCGGCGTTGATAGCGCTTGTGCTTTATCCCTTCGCGCCCTGGGAAGGCAGTGCTGCCTCCTTCGTCAACATCATTGGCGCGACGATGGGGCCGATCTTCGGCGTGATGATGGTCGACTATTACCTGATCCGGAAGGGCGAGGTCGACGTCGAGGCGCTCTACAGGGAGAATGGCGAATTCCGCTTCCAGGGCGGCTGGCATGTCAATGCCTTCATCGCCGCCGGCATCGGCGCGGTCTTCTCCTCGATCCTGCCCAACTTCACCAGCCTGCTGCCGTCATGGTGGGGTGTCTATGGCTGGTTCTTCGGCGTGGCAATTGCCAGCGTCATCTATTACGTGCTGCGCACGATGGCACTCGGTGCCGGAGCCAGGATAGCCAAGGCTTGAGCGATTCGGGGCGGCGCAAGCCGCCCCGTTCATTCTGCGACCATCTCGGCCAGGCGGCGTACGGTGTTCCAGTTGCGCGAGGTGCCGATGCCCAGGCGTTTGTGACTGACCGCTGCAAGCAGCCGCGAACTCGGCGTCTCGCGCGAAAAGACGATCCAGATATCGCCGCCGACAATCCGCAGCTTCTCGCCCTTGCCGGCATAGGCCTCAAGCGCCGCGGCGGCCTCGTCGCGAACGGGCGCCCGCATCACGCGCACCGCCACCTGGTCCGCGGCCTCAGCCGATTCGGCTGGGAACGGATTGCCGGCCGCCAGCCTCAGCCAGCCGTCGGCGCGGCGCACGATTATGTCGACGTGGCGGCCGAAAGTCTTTGCGAACACCGCCTCCAGCCGCTGCTCCAACGCCGCAAGTTCTGTTTCTTGCACCTCGAAAACAAGATTGCCGGTCGCCACCAGCGTGCGCGGGTTATTCAGGCCCAGGCCTTCGGCCATCGCCTTCAGATCGGACATGACGACCCGCCGCCCCTCGCCCAGGACAACGCTGTAGAGCAGCGCGACGTAAGTTTGCATGGGCGGCCAGTCTAGACCAGACGCGACTGCTCTACCGCCGCCTCGATGAAGCTGGCAAACAGCGGGTGTGGATCGAGCGGCCGGCTTTTCAGCTCGGGATGGTACTGCACGCCGATGAACCAGGGGTGGTCGGGATATTCGACCGTTTCCGGCAGCACGCCGTCCGGCGACATGCCGGCAAACACCAGGCCGCAATTCTCGAGCCGCTCCTTGTAGTCGACATTGACCTCGTAGCGGTGACGATGGCGTTCGGAAATCTGGGTATCGCCATAGATCTCAGCGATCTTCGATCCCTTGGCGAGGTCGGCCTGGTAGGCACCGAGCCGCATGGTCCCGCCAAGATCGCCGGTTTCCCTGCGCTTTTCCAGCATGTTGCCCTTCAGCCATTCGGTCATCAAGCCGACGACCGGCTCCTCGGTCGGGCCGAACTCGGTCGATGATGCGTGCTCGACGCCGGCCAGCGAACGCGCCGCCTCGATACAGGCCATCTGCATGCCGAAGCAGATGCCGAAATACGGCACCTTGCGCTCGCGCGCGAACTTCGCCGCCAGGATCTTGCCCTCCGAGCCGCGCTCGCCAAAACCGCCGGGAACGAGAATGCCATGGACCTTCTCCAGCCACGGCGCCGGGTCTTCCTTCTCGAATATCTCGCTTTCGATCCAGTCGAGCTTGACCTTCACCCGGTTGGCGAGGCCACCATGCGACAGCGCCTCGATCAGCGATTTGTAGGCGTCTTTGAGGCCGGTATATTTGCCGACGACGGCGATGGTCACTTCGCCTTCCGGATTGTGGATGCGGTTGGACACCGCTTGCCACCGTTCCATGCGTGGCTTCGGCGCCGGATCGATGCCGAAGGCGGCCAGCACTTCCGAGTCGAGCCCTTCATTGTGATAGGCCATCGGCACGTCGTAGATGTGCGGGACGTCGAGCGCCTGGATGACGGCGCTTTCGCGGACATTGCAGAACAACGACAGCTTTCTGCGCTCTTCCTTGGGGATCGGTCGGTCGGCGCGGACCAGCAGTATGTCGGGTGCAATACCGATGCCGCGCAACTCCTTGACCGAATGCTGCGTCGGCTTGGTCTTCAGTTCGCCCGCGGTCGGAATGTAAGGCATCAAGGTCAGGTGGACGTAGACGGCGTTGTTGCGCGGCAGGTCGTTGCCGAGCTGGCGGATCGCCTCCAGGAACGGCATCGCTTCGATGTCGCCGACTGTGCCGCCGATCTCGCACAGCACGAAATCGTAATCGTCATTGCCGTCGAGGACGAAGTTCTTGATCTCGTCGGTGACGTGCGGAATGACCTGCACGGTGGCGCCGAGATAGTCGCCGCGCCGCTCGCGCTCGATGATATTCTTATAGATCCGGCCGGTGGTGATGTTGTCTTGCTGGTTGGCCGAGCGGCCGGTGAAGCGCTCATAATGGCCAAGATCGAGATCGGTCTCGGCCCCATCATCGGTCACGAAGACTTCGCCGTGCTGATAGGGCGACATCGTGCCGGGATCGACATTGAGATAGGGATCGAGCTTTTTGATGCGTGCGCGATAGCCCCGCGCCTGCAAGAGAGCCCCAAGGGCCGCCGCAGCAATGCCTTTTCCAAGTGAGGAAACCACGCCGCCTGTGATGAATACATATCGCGCCATGGGAGTCATCGCTTAACGCGGCCGAATTGATTCCGCCAGAGAAAAAACCGCCGCGAAGGCTTTTTCCCAAGAAGGCGCTCTGGTCGTTGGCTTATCAAAACAAAAGGGCCGGCGAGGCCGGCCCTTTTGGCACGATCTGTCAAAGCGTCAGATGATGACGACTTTGGTGCCTACTTTCACCCGGCGGTAGAGATCCATGACGTGCTCGTTGATCATGCGGAAGCAGCCATTGGAGGCGCTGGTTCCGATCGACTGCGGCGCGATGGTGCCGTGAATGCGCAGGTGGGTATCCTTCCTGCCGTCGTAAAGATAGATGGCGCGCGCACCGAGCGGATTGTCGCCGCCGCCGGGCATACCGTCCTTGTATTGGCCATAGTGCTTGGGTTCGCGCTTTTGCATATCCAGCGTCGGAATCCAGCGCGGCCATTCCTGCTTGTCGCCGACGGCAACCGTACCCTTGAACTGCAGGCCTTCCCGGCCGACCGCGATGGCATAACGGCGGGCGGTTGACGATGATTCGACGAGGTAGAGACGGCGAGCGCTGGTATCGATGACGATGGTGCCCGGGTTGTAGCCAGTGAATTCGACCTCCTGCGGCACGAATTCCGGCTTGACCTTGAACTGCCGCTTGGCCTGCTTCCTTTCGAGCGCGGCGTCGAGCGCGCGTGTTTCCGGAAGCAGCGACATTGACGAAGAAGATGTGCCGCCGAACAGTCCCGCGAACAGCCCGACGCTCTGCGGCTTCTGCCCCACCGGTTCGCTGCGCAACTCGCCATTGTTGCCGGTCAGGGCAACGTTCATGGCCTCGGCCGGGATCGGCTCGGCCGACTGGATCGGCGCAATGGGCGCAATCGGTTCGATGATGTTGAGGGTCTTCTTCTTCTTGGCTGGCGTAGCGTCAGCCACCTTCGCCGCCGCGAGCGGCTGGCTCTTCTTGGCAAGGAATGCCTGCCGTTCCGCATCGGCTTTGGCTTTCGCCGCCTCCCGCATCGCCAGCTTCCTGGCTTCGAGTGCTTTGGCGCGAGCGGCTTCCTTGTCGGCTGCGATCTTGGCTTCGATCTTGCGGATCTGCGCAAGGTCGTCCGGCGTCGGATCTTTCTTCTTCTTGAGAAGCTTCAATTGCGCCGCATCGCTTTTGGCAGCGACGTTGACGACGTCGGTTGTTGCTGCGGCTTTATGGGCCGAGTTTGCCGTCGGCATGGCCGCGAAAGCGGGCGCACCTAGGCTGAGCACGGCACAAAGGCCGGCAAAAATGAAGCTGCGAAGCTGCATGGGGAAGATCCGATCGTTCAATGCTTGTTGCCCACGGCGTCGCCCGGCGCCCCCCAAGGACGCCGAGAATGCCGCGTGCAACCTATAATCGATTAGCCGGAAGCGCCTCAAGCGCGCGGTGCGGTCGAATCTTCGTGATCGTGCGGCATTTGCCGCGACTGTGTTCAAACGACAACAGATCGCGGCATAAGATGCCCGATTACTGGTTGGGGACCTGCGGCGTGGCCGGCGCGGTGGCGCCGTTTGTCGCTGGCGGCGTCGCCGGAGCGGTTGCCGGCGGCGTCGTTGCCGCGCCATTGCCGGACGGCGGGGTCGGCGCCGTGGTGCCCGAAGGCGGCGTCGGCGTCGTGGTTCCGGGCAATTGGTTGAGTACGCCCTTGCCTGCCCCGTCCGAGGTCGCCGGCACGCGATCGAGAATGTCGATCGGCTTCTCGCCATAGCGCGCTACGATCGACAGTGTCAGCGAAGTGACGAAGAAAGCCGCGGCCAGGATCGCCGTCGCCCGCGTCAGCGCATTGGCGGCGCCACGCGCGGTCATGAAACCCGATCCGCCGCCGATGCCGAGGCCGCCGCCTTCGGAGCGCTGCAGCAGCACCACGCCGACAAGCGCGAGCACGACCATGAGGTGGACGACGATCAGTACGGTTTCCATAATTTATCCTGGCAAGGCCTGGTGCGGCCGCTGATTTGGAGGCGGCTCAATACAATGCTTTGACGGCATTTCCAAGCCCGTGGCCGGAATATGGGAAGCAATGCGTCCTTTGCAACGATTTCGGCGCCGGCCGTCCGCTCAAATGCAGCAAGCAGCCCTTGTATCAAGCGATGTTTCGATAGGCTTCCGCGATGCCGAGGAAGTCCGCCGCCTTTAGGCTGGCGCCGCCGACCAGCGCGCCATCAACATTCCTGACGCCGAGCAACTCGACGGCATTGGACGGCTTGACCGAGCCGCCGTAGAGAATGCGCATCTTGGCCGCCGTATTGCCAAGCTTCCGCGCCAGCTCGTCGCGGATATGCGCATGCGCCTCGGCGACGTCGGCGGCGGTCGGGGTCAAGCCGGTGCCGATCGCCCATATTGGCTCATAGGCAATGACGGTGTTGGAAGCCGTGGCGTTTGGCGGGACCGAGCCAGCGACCTGGCGCGACAGCACGTCGAGCGTGGCTCCTGCTTCGCGTTCGGCTCTTGTCTCACCAATGCAGATGATGGCCACCAGCCCGGCACGCCATGCGGCGGAGGCCTTGGCCTGCACTAAGGCATCGTCCTCCTTGCGATCGGCGCGGCATTCGGAATGGCCGACAATGACATGGCTGGCTCCTGCATCCTTCAGCATCTCGGCCGAAATGCAGCCGGTATAGGCGCCGCTTTCCTCGGTGTGGCAATCCTCTCCGCCGGCCCGCACCGGTGTGCGCGACAGAATCTCGGCGGCGTGCGCAAGTAAGGTCGCCGGCACGCAGAGCACCGCTTCGGTCTCGGCGTCGAGCCCGCTCATGAAGCCGTTGCCGATCATCCTGAGCTCGTTGAGCGAGGCGCTGGTACCGTTCATTTTCCAGTTGCCAGCGACGAGCGGGCGGATTCTAGGCGTCATGGGATTGTTTCTCCGGGCAATTTCCAGCTGGCCCTCACTATCAAAATCAGGCCACAAAGCAATCGACAGTGAGCAGGAAGGGCGCTATTGCGCTTGTTTCAGACTCGGCGCATGCGAAATGCGCAAAAATCGGAAGTACTCATGCTTGGTATGTTGAGAAGTGCGGCGGGGACCTGGGTCGCGAAACTGCTGCTGTCATTGTTGGTGTTGAGCTTCGCCGTCTGGGGTATCTCGGGACGGCTGATGGGCGGTCTTGCCGGCCATGACGCCGTGATCACGGCCGGAGCCACCAAGGTCTCTATCAACGAATACCGCCTCGCCTACGATCGCCAGCTCAGCGTCATGTCGCAGCAATTCGGCCAGCGCATCAGCCGTGAGCAGGCGACGGCGCTCGGCATCGACAACCAGGTGCTGGCGCAACTCGTATCGGGTGCCGTCCTCGACGAACAGGCCCGCAAGCTCGGCCTCGGCCTGTCCAAGGACCGGCTCGCCGAACTGACGCGTGAAGACCCGGCGTTCAAAGGGCCTGCCGGAACCTTCGACAGGAGAACGTTCGAGTACCTGCTTCGGCAGATCGGCATGCGGCCGGAAGACTATTTGAAGAACCGCGCCCAGGTCGCGGTCCGCCAGCAGATCGTCGAGGCGGTTTCGGATGGCCTCAAGGCCCCTGATACATTCTTCAAGGCGGTCGCGCTCTATCGCGGCGAAGATCGCACCATCGACTACCTGACCTTGCCGAAATCGCTTGTCGAGCCGATAGAAGCGCCGTCCGACAGCGTGCTTTCGGCCTATTTCGAGGAAAACAAGAAAACCTACGCCGCTCCCGAATACCGCAAGTTCTCCTATGTCAGGCTCGAGCCGGAAGACATCATGGATTTGAGCGCGGTGACCGACCAACAGGTCAGCGACGACTACAACAAGAACAAGGCGCGCTACACCACGCCGGAGATGCGCACCATCGAGCAGCTTGTATTCAAGACGCCTGATGCCGCGAAGGCGGCGCTCGATTCGCTCAGGACCGGCGCGACCTTCGACAAGATCGTCGCCGCCGAGGGCAAGACCCCGGCCGACACGCTGCTCGGCACGCTGGCCAAGGACAAGATCGCCGACAAGGCGGTCGCCGACGCTGCCTTCAAGCTCAACGTCAATGAGGTCAGCCCGGTCGTACAAGGCGCATTTGGTCCCGTTCTGCTGCGCGTCACCGAGATCAAGCCGGAAGTGGTGAAGCCGCTGGCCGAAGTATCCGAGCAGATCCGCAAGGACCTGGCACTGGGTGAGGCAAGCCGCATCTTGCTGGACGTGCACGACAATTACGAGGATACGCGCGCCTCGGGCAGTTCGCTCGCCGAGGCAGCCGCCAAATTGAAGCTGAAGGTCGTCACCATCGACGCCATCGACCGCACCGGCCAACGGCCGGATGGAAACATCGTCAAAGACCTGCCGGAATCGCCGGCGCTCATCAAGGCAGTGTTCGAATCCGAACCCGGAACCGACAATGAAGGTCTCACCACCGCCGATAACGGCTTCGTCTTCTACGACGTGAGCGCGATCACGCCGGCCCGTGACCGCACATTGGACGAAGTCCGCCAGAAGGTCGTGGCCGACTGGACCGCGGCGGAGACCACCAAACGGCTCACCGCAAAAGCGCAAGAGCTCGAGAAGCGTCTCAAGGCCGGCGCGACGCTCGAGGTGATCGCCGGTGAGCTCAAGCTCGAAAAACAGACCAAGCGCGGCGTCAAGCGCGATGCTGACGACGTCGATTTCGGCAAGGAAGGGGCCGCCGCGATGTTCGGCGTCGGCGAAGGCGGCACCGGGCTGATCCCCTCGCCCACCGGCGACGGACAGATCTTGTTCAAGGTTGCCGAGGTATTCGAGCCGGCCGGGGCCGACGCCAGCTCAGTACCCCAGGACGCACAGAAATCCTTCACATCCGGCATGTCCGACGACCTGCTCGACCAGTTGGTAGCGCAGTTGCAGACGCAATATGACGTCCGCATCGATCAGACGGCCGTAACCCAAGCCCTGGCCAGATGAGCGCACTGAAGATCCACATCGCCAAGGTCGCCGCCGGCAGCGCTCTTTCTTTCGAGGAGGCGCGCGAGGCCTTCGACATTATCATGTCGGGCGATGCTACTCCGGGCCAGATAGGCGGCTTCCTGATGGCATTGCGCGTGCGCGGCGAGACCGTCAGCGAGATCGCCGGCGCCGTCGCCACCATGCGCGCCAAGATGCTGCGCGTCGAAGCCCCCGAGGGCGCCATCGACATTGTCGGCACCGGCGGCGACAATTCGCACAGCGTCAACATTTCGACCGCATCCGCCTTCGTCATCGCCGGCAGCGGCGTGCCCGTCGCCAAGCACGGCAATCGCGGACTGTCCTCGCTGACCGGCGCCGCCGATGTGCTGATCGCATTGGGCGTCAAGATCGACATCCCTCCGGAGACGATCGGCCGCTGTATTCACGAGGCCGGCGTTGGCTTCATGTTCGCTCCGGCGCATCACCCGGCGATGAAGCATGTCGGCCCGACCCGGGTCGAGCTCGGCACCCGCACCATCTTCAACCTACTGGGCCCGCTTTCCAATCCCGCCAGTGTCAGACGGCAGATGATCGGCGTGTTCCTGCCCGAATGGATCATGCCGGTGGCAGAAACGTTGAAGGAGCTTGGCGCCGACCACGCCTGGGTCGTCCATGGCGACGGCTATGACGAGATCACCACCACCGGCGAAACGCAGGTCGCCGAATTGGCCGGCGGCGAGATACGCAGCTTTGTGCTGACCCCGGAAGCAGTCGGGCTGACGCGTCACACCAAGGACGAGTTGCGCGGCGGCGACGCCGCCCACAACGCCCAGGCACTGCGCGACATGCTGGGCGGCGCCGCTGGCGCCTTTCGCGATACGGTGCTGATGAATGCCGGCGCCGGGCTGGTGGTAGCCGGCAAGGCGACGACGCTTGCCGACGGCATGGTAACGGCGGCGCAGGCCATCGACAGCGGCCGCGCGCTGAAAGTGCTCGACAGGCTGGTCGAGATTTCGAACGGTTAAAACCATGTCCGACATCCTGCGCAAGATCGAGGCTTACAAGCGCGACGAGATCGCGGCGGCTAAAGCACGCGTGCCATTGGCCGAGATCAAGGCACGGGCGACGGATGCCGACGCGCCGCGCGGCTTTCTTTCCGCCCTTGAGACCAGGCGCAAATCCGGCGGGTTCGCGCTGATTGCCGAAATCAAGAAGGCTAGCCCATCCAAAGGCCTGATCCGCGCCGATTTCGATCCGCCGGCGCTGGCCAGGGCCTATGCGAAAGGCGGTGCCGCCTGCCTTTCGGTGCTGACCGACGCACCCTCCTTCCAGGGCGCACCCGAATTCCTCACCACTGCGCGTGCTGCCGTCGAATTGCCGGCTTTGCGCAAGGATTTCCTGTTCGACCCCTATCAGGTCTACGAGGCCAGGGCATTGGGCGCCGATGCCATCCTGATCATTATGGCCAGCGTCGACGACGCGCTGGCAAGAGAACTCGAAGCGACAGCTTTCGGGCTCGGCATGGACGCGCTGGTCGAAGTGCATGACGAGGTTGAAATGGAACGCGCGCTGCAGCTGTCGTCGCGGCTGATCGGTATCAACAACCGCAATCTTCGGACCTTCGAAACCAGCCTTGAGACCTCGGAACGGCTGGCAGCGATGGTGCCGGCCGACCGCCTTCTGGTCAGCGAGAGCGGTATCTTTTCGCATGACGATTGCCTCCGGCTGGAGCGGAGCGGCATCGCCACTTTTCTGGTCGGCGAGAGCCTGATGCGTCAGCAGGACGTGGCTGCGGCAACGCGCCTGCTGTTGACGGGCAAGGCGCCGGCAGAGGCGATCTGAGATGGCGGCCGCCCTCACCCATCTTGGCGCGCAGGGCGAAGCCAACATGGTCGATGTCGGCGACAAGGCTGAGACGGTGCGCACGGCAGTCGCGGAAGGTTTTGTCGCGATGCGGCCCGAGACGCTGGACATGATCCTCGCCAGCGACGCCAAGAAAGGCGATGTGCTGGGCACCGCCCGCATTGCCGGCATCATGGCGGCCAAGAAGACGCATGAACTGATCCCGCTTTGCCATCCGCTGCTGCTAACCAGGATATCTGTCGATATCGAGCCGGACGCCGCACTGCCCGGCCTGAAGGTGACGGCATTGACCCGCGTCACTGGCAAGACCGGCGTTGAAATGGAGGCCTTGAGTGCCGTCTCGGTCGCTTGCCTGACCATCTACGACATGGCCAAGGCGGTCGACCGCGCCATGGTCATCTCCGGCATCAGGCTGGTTGAAAAGACCGGCGGTAAATCCGGCGACTACAAGATCACCGGGGCCACCGAGGCAGGCCGCTAATGGCGCTGGTCCCAGTTGCCGAGGCGCTCGAGCGCCTGCTGGACGGAGCAGTTGCGCTGCCGGGCGAACGTGTCGCGCTGCTGGATGCCGCCGACCGCGTGCTGGCGGAGCCGGTTGTGGCGCTCCGCACCCAGCCGCCGTTCAACGCCTCCGCCATGGACGGCTATGCCGTGCGGGCGGCTGACATCGCGTCCCTACCGGCAAGGCTTTCGGTGATCGGCATAGCGCCGGCCGGACGCGGCTTTGCCGGAACGGTGCAGCAGCGGCAGGCCGTGCGCATCTTTACCGGCGCGCCGCTTCCCGAAGGCACCGACACTATCGTCATCCAGGAGAACGTCCGCGACCTCGGCGGCGGCAGCGTCGAAGTGACAGAGCCGACGGTGCAGGGGCGCAACATCCGCCGCCTTGGGCTCGATTTCGCCAAGGGCGATGTCCTGCTGCCCAAAGGCCGCCTGCTCGATTCGGCCGCCTTGTCGCTGGCGGCATCGGCCAATCACCCCGAGGTCGGCGTGGTCAAACGGCCGCTGGTCGCCATCATCGCCACCGGCGACGAATTGCTGCCGCCGGGCAGCGAGCTTGGCCCCGACCAGATCATCTCCTCTAACGCCTATGGTGTCGCTGCCGCCGCACAGTCGGTCGGTGCGCGGGCGCTCGACCTCGGTATCGCGCCGGACCGCAGGGAGGCGATCGCGGCATTGGTTGAAAAGGCCGTGAAGGCTGGCGCGAACGTCATCGTCACGCTGGGCGGTGCCTCGGTCGGCGACCACGACTTCGTCCATGACGTGCTGATCGGGCAAGGCATGACGCTCGATTTCTGGAAGATCGCCATGCGACCGGGCAAGCCGCTGATGTTCGGGCGGCTGGGCGACATTCGCTGCATCGGCCTGCCCGGCAACCCCGTGGCGAGCCTGGTCTGCGCTCAGCTCTTCCTGAAGCCGCTGCTGGCGCGGCTCGGCGGCCGCGCCTTTCAGCAGGATATCCGTCGGGCACGGCTCGGTGCTGCCATGCCGGCCAACGATCTCAGGCAAGATTATGTGCGGGCTGTTGTCACAGACGACGCTGGTGCGCTCGTGGCGACGCCGTTCGGCATCCAGGACTCCTCGATGCTGAAAATGCTGGCCGATGCCAACGGGCTGATCGTCCGCGCGCCGTTCGCGCCTGCTGCGGCGGCGGGCTCCCCCTGCGACGTGCTGATGCTACGCTGAACCTGCCTCACTCCGAGATCAAGGTCCGGGTCAGCGGATGGTCTGGATCGGCCAAACCGTCGATGATGTTGAAATGATGCCGGTCGGGCTCGACTACGGAGCTGATCGCGGCACCCAGGCCGATCCAGATGTTGGCCAGCAACGCGCTCTGGCGCAGGAATTCGGCGCGCTCGCCGCCGCCGGCCCAGCAGGTCAGGCGGGCCTTTTCCATCGGGCGCAGCAGCACCGGACTTTCGGCCTGCGCCTCGGCCTCATCGATCGCCAGCGTCTCGTTCATGCCGGTGCGCATGATCGGGCGCAAATCATGCACCCCCGAGATCGACACCACGTGACGAACGCGCCGGACCACTTCGGGCGCCAGCGGCGTCGTCCTGGTAACCATCCGGCTAACAAGATGGCCGCCGGCCGAGTGCCCGGTCAGCATCAGCGGCCCTGCGACCATCGCCGCCGCCTTGCCTATCGCCGCGCCGACTTCCTTGACGATGCTGCCAATGCGTATCTGCGGACAGAGCGTGTAGGACGGCATGGCAACTGCATAGCCGCGATCAACAGCGCCCGCGGCAAGATGTGACCAGAAACTCTTGTCGAATGCCATCCAGTAGCCGCCATGGACGAACACCACGACCCCCTTCGGCTTGGTGGCCGGCAGGAAAAGATCGAACCGGTTGCGTGGGTTATCGCCATAGGCCAGGTCGAGCCGCGCCCTGCCCTCGGTCGAAAGCGCCTCGCGGAAAACCTGCGCGGGCTCGACCCAGGCCGCCGGCCAGCGATCGCTGCCGGCTATGTTGGCGCCGTTGGCATAGGCGTTGTCCCAATCGGCAATATGACGTTCGAACACCCTGCGCCCTCCCTTGCAATATGGCCTTGCAACCTAGCCGCGAGCATCGCGCGGCGCATCATCGCCAGCCTCACGATTCCAGCTCTCGCATCAATCTCAAGTGACAGCCGCCTTGATGGCGAAGCGCGCATCCTTCCACGCACCGGTGCGCAGGATGTCCTCAAGCACTTCGACGGCCTGCCAGACATCGGCATAGCCGACATAGAGCGGGGTGAAGCCGAAGCGCATGGTCGATGGCGCGCGAAAATCGCCGATCACACCACGTTCGATCAGCGCGCGCATGATCTGGTAGCCATGCTCATGCATGAATGAAATCTGGCTGCCGCGTTTTTCCCCATCGCGCGTGCTTTCCAGCGTGAGACCGTAAGTGCCGCACTTTGCCTCGACAAGCTCGATGAACAGATCGGCCAGTGCGATGCTCTTCTTGCGCACCGCAGTCATGTCGACATCGTCCCAGATGTCGAGCGCGCCCTTCAGCGTGCGCATCGAAAGGATCGGCTGGGTGCCGCACAGAAACCGGCGGATGCCGGTGCCGGCCGCATAGCCTGGCTCGAAGGCGAAGGGCCGTGCATGGCCCCACCAGCCGGTGAGCGGCTGCTGAATGTCGGCAAGATGCCGCTCAGCCGCATAGATGAAGGCAGGCGCGCCCGGGCCGCCATTCAGATATTTATAGGTGCAGCCAACGGCAAAATCGGCGTTTGCTTTGTCGAGCTCGACTGGCATCGCGCCAGCGGTGTGGCAGAGATCCCAGACGATCATCGCCCCGGCTTCCTGGGCCCTGCGCGTCAGAGCCGGCATGTCGCGCAGTTCGCCCGATTTGTAGTTGACGTGGTTGACCAGCACCACGGCGGTGCGATCGTCGATCAGCTCCTCGATGGTCGGCGCGTCGACCCCCGAGAGGCGCAGCAGCGTATCTTTTCGCGTCGAAACCACACCCTCCGCCATGTAGAGGTCTGTCGGAAAACTATCGCCCTCGGCGACGATGGCCTGCCGCTCCGGTCGCATGGCCATGGCTGCGTGCAACAGCTTGTAGATGTTGACCGACGTCGTGTCGCAGACCACCGTCTGGCCGGCCGCGGCGCCGATCAGGCGCCCGAGCTGGTCGCCAAGTTCAAGCGGCATGTTGAACCAGCCGGCCGTGTTCCATGCGCGGATGAGATCATGCGACCATTCTTCGGTCGCGGCCTTGTACAGTTCATCGAAAGCGGCACGTGAAGCAGCTCCTAGCGAATTGCCGTCGAGATAGATCACTCCTTGCGGCAACACAAAGCGGCGGCGCATCGCGCGCAGCGGATCCGCGGCATCCATCGCCTTTACGGCCACGAGATCGGGAATTCCCGTCATGATTTGCCTGCTCCCCCAAAAAATCCAACGCAACGCCGGACACGCATCAACTGTTCTTCCATTACCGGGTAGCGCGTAGCAAGGCTCCACCGGCGAGAAGCAGCCTGACCAGGCGGTGGAAACCAAGAGTTAACCCGAGGTTGGCGTTTTGAGTTCGTTTCGTTCACGGTGCATTGACCAAACCGCACATTCGATAGGGGTTCACTTCCGTGCCCTTTGCCGACCGACGGCCGATGCCAATGCGCCCTTCCGAGACGCCAGAAGAGCGCAAACGAAAGCAGAATCAAGGCGATGAGGCTCGCGGCGGTGAAAATACGGTACGCCGGTAGGGGACGTCGTTTGTTTCCCGAGCCTTAACGCATTCATTAAACTTTAAACAGTTGCGGAACACAACTGGAACAGATAGTGTCTGTTCTGGGTTTGTTTTCTGATTCTGTTGGGGGTCGCTATGCTGACACGCAAACAACACGAACTGCTTATGTTCATCCACGAAAGGTTGAAGGAAAGCGGTATCCCGCCTTCATTCGACGAGATGAAGGAAGCGCTCGACCTGGCTTCGAAATCCGGAATCCACCGACTGATTACGGCGCTGGAGGAGCGCGGCTTCATTCGCCGTTTGCCCAACCGGGCCCGTGCGCTGGAGGTGCTACGCCTGCCTGACTCGATCGCCCCCGGCCTCAATGCGGCACGCAAGTTCTCGCCGAGTGTCATCCAGGGCAGTCTTGGGCAAGGCGCCCCTCGGCAGGGCAAGCCGACATCGTCGCGCGTCCCTGCAGCCGGCAATGACGACGATGTCGTCGCCGCCGTTTCGATCCCGGTAATGGGCCGCATCGCCGCTGGTGTGCCGATCGATGCTATCCAGCACCAGACGCATTCGATTTCGGTGCCGCCGGATATGATCATGGGCGGCGAGCATTATGCGCTCGAGGTCAAAGGCGATTCGATGATCGAGGCTGGCATTTTCGACGGCGACACGGTGATCATCCGCAACGCCGATACGGCGAGCCCCGGTGAGATCGTGGTGGCCTTGGTCGACGAGGAGGAAGCGACGCTGAAGCGGTTCCGCCGCAAGGGCGCCTCGATCGCCCTGGAGGCCGCCAATCCGGCCTACGAGACGCGCATCTTCGGACCAGACAGGGTCAAGGTGCAGGGCAAGCTCGTTGGGCTGATCCGCCGCTACTGAGTTGCGCCCTTGGTGCCGGCTTTTGGATTGTCGGCCCTGCGGTATGGCGGCAGGCCGCGCGCCGCGCGTGAAAATTTCCGCTGCACGTGCCAGGGCCGGTATGATTTTTCGACGGCGAAGCGGATTTCGGCGCGTGTTGCCGCTTGTGGATCGAAATAGACGGCCGCACTTCCCGCGCGCGCAAGTTGCCGTTTGGTGACGACGAGGACCAGCCGGTCGTAGTAGCAGGGATTATGGGCGGTGGCGTCGTCGATGACGATCAAGCTGGCGAAGGCGCAGGCTGGCCGTGCGGTATCGCGGTCCTTGGCTTGCGCAATGATCGCGCCGGATGGATGCCTGGCGAGGCAGAGACCGTCCGTGCAAATGAACGGCCTGCCCGGCGGTAGGTCGGCCGGATCGGCAATGTCGAATTGCGGATCGTTCTTTCCAGGTGTTTCCGGCGCGACGATAGCCTCTGATGTGAGCGCGCGTTTCCAGTTGTCGATGGTGAACTCATTCGGGCGTGCCCGGTTGACCGCGAGTTCACCGCTGCCGATCGGCAGCGCGACCAGCCGTGCGTCCTCCGAGATCAATACGTCGGGTACGCGCGTCTGCGTTGTCGTTAGCAAGCCGGCGAGCGCAAAAGGAATTGCCGCGAGCCGCAACCAGGTCGTCGCCATGTTGGCAATGACGAGGGCGATCGTCACCAAAAGGACAGATCTCAGCGAAATCAGTCCGACCGCATCGATCGGCGAGCGCTCGGAGATCCACCCGGACAGGGCGATCATCGCCGTCAGCCCCTTGCCCATCACGTAGAGGAAAGGCCCATCCGCGCCGAACGGCATCGCCAGCGCGCTGAGCACGGCGAAGGGCATGACGACCAGTGAGACGATAGGCATGATGGCCAGATTGGCGAACAGGCTGAGCGGCGCTACGCGCTGGAAATGCCATATGGCGAAAAGCGCCGTGGCGCTCCCTGCAATGATCGAGGTCATCGCCAGGCCGCCCATGCCCAGCAGGACCTTTCGAGTGGCCAAGCGTAGCGGCGATCGCCGGGGCGGCGGCGTGGTGGCCCTGCCGGTGCGGTAATCGGACCAGCCGGCATAGGCGCCGACAAGGGCCGCCGTCGCGGCGAAGGACATCTGGAAGCTCGGACCGACCACCTCGTGCGGCGACACTACGATGACCGCGATGGCCGAGATCGCCAGATTGCGCATGGTGAGCGCGGCCCGGTCGAACAGCACGGCGATGAGCATCACCGCCAGCATGATGAAGCTGCGTTCGGCCGCCACCACAACGCCGGAAAAGACGAGGTACGCCGCAATCGAAAAAAGCGCGGCGGCTGCGGCATATTTCTTGACCGGCCGTCGCGATGAGAAGTCTGGAAACAGCGCAAAGGCGCCGCGCAGCAGCGCCATGATGGTGCCGGCGACCAACGCCATATGCAGCCCCGAGATGGAGATGATGTGGTAGATGCCTGTACGCCGCATCGCTTCGTTGATCTCCTCGGGAATGCCGGCGCGCACGCCAACGATCAGCGCAGCAGCAATCTCGCCCTCGGCGCCGCCGATGCGGCTGCGGATATGGTCGGCGATGGATTCGCGCGCGTCTTCGATCGCGGAAGAAAGCCGCGCGGCAAGCGGCATGCTGCCCGAAGCCACGACTTTCGGATTGCCGAGAAAGAAGCCGCTGCCGCCGATGCCCGCGAAATAGCTGTCGAAGGAGAAATCATAGCTGTCGGGCCGCACCGGGCCGGTCGGCGGCAGCAACCGCACATAGCCGGCGATCTCGGAACCAGCGGCCAGCTCAGCCGGTATCTTCATCGCCGAAATGCGGACCCGTTCCGGCATGTAGCGCAGCGTCGGCCTGGCGGTTGAGATCACATCGATCGTCAGCCTGATGCGGCCGCTCGCCATGGGCTCGTACGATACGACACGACCCGTCAGCCGCGTCGAGATTTCGGAACCGAGCATCTGCGTCCCGACACGCCAGGTCTCGAACTTGGCGGCAAGCACGCCAAGCGCGCAGAGCAGCGCCACCATGAAGCACAGGCGGGTTCTGGGCCATGACCGCGACATGACGGCACAAAGTGCCGCGAGGAGCACGATTGCGATCGGCTGCGGAAAGGCTGGCTCCACCGACAGCGCGAAATATACGACCACCCCGCATGCGAGGAACACCGGCACCAGCAGGAAGGCGACCCCACGGTCGAGTTCCAGGCCGGCTGCCGAGGTTACGCCGTTGCGGATACGGGACGGTGACGGGAGGCGGAAACGACGGCGTAGGCGCACGATGGGCTCGCCCGCGGGCACGAGATCCGTTGCTGGGTCGCTGGCCGGCAGCGACGGAGCATCGAAGAGCGGAGCGGGCAGCAATGCCGATACCGGCAGGGCAGGCGGGGGAGCGGCAAACAGCAAGCGTTCGCTGACGCCGCTACCAGCGTCCTCGCCCTCGCCCGCACCACGGCTTCGCACAGCCATTGGGTCTGCCCCTTGCGCCCTCGACCTCCTATGCTACATGAACGCGCAACGCGCGAAAGGTCCGCGCATCCAAATCCGCTCAGCGCCTGACTGAGTCGCTTCCTCTATCCCCAGCGCCTGGCGTTTCGGGGAAGTGGCCGGGCGCAACTTTGGCGCCGATCCGCGACCGTCGGCCGGCTTCAATCTGATGACGCTGGAGCCTCACCTAGCGGCCGTCCATAAACGGCTTGCTGGCGTGGTCATTGAGCAGCTCGATTGTTTGGCCTTCATCAACCGCTATGCCAGGTCGGGCACGCTGTTTTACCTAACCCACCATATTTCGGCAGTGAGGGTGACTACAGCAAGGAGTTGTTCGGCCGCGACCAGTTTCGAGGCCATCGCCGATTGGCTGCGGAGAGGGTCGGTTCGTACTCTCAATCAACGACGTGCCCGAGAGCCGCGCGGCTCTCGCTGGTTCTCCATGGACGAGGTTGATTTGCGGTATTCCGTTAGCGAAGGAACCGGGACTGCACCAGTGCGGGACTGATCCTGATAGCAACCTAACTCCGCTTGGACGGTCTTGAAGACCATCGACTTCGTGTGCTCTCTTGCAACGCGAACAAACAGGTCTTCCGTGCTCAGCGCCCGGAATTCCTCCAGTCGAGGGTGCCCCTTAATTTGCAGCAGGAGGGATTTCCGGGGATAGTCGGCATAGATTTCAAGCATCCGGTCGTACCATCTCAGTGGGTCGTCGATAGGTTCTTGGGGCGCCTCCGGCTTTCCGAATATGGCATTGCCAAATTTCTTAGCTGCTTTGGCTTCCTGGTCTGTCAGCGGTATCCTGATGGACGCTCTTTCAGCGGTAGAACGGTCCTTGACGATCACGTAAGCCTCCTTATGGAGCGATGCGACTTCCTCGATCCAGCCAACTCTCTCATCACCATCTTTGCCGGCGTATCCAATCAAGCTGCCAATCTTCAGCGTGTTTATCGGCTGACCTCGCTCATCCAGCAATTCGTCGGGTACGCCTTCAAAACTAGCCGGCACTTGCTGAACCAATGAGAGACAGTCATGCACCCATCGAACGGGGCGATGTTTGTCGTGCCGATCCATCGCGGTCTCCACGTCGACCGTTTCCTCCCGGAAATTGTCCATCGCGAATCCCATTAGCAATCCGTAGAAATTCAAGTGTGTCGCATCGTCATTTGCGAGATCGGGATTATTTGTAATGAAAACATAGGCAGGCGGTGGCCGCTGGCCGTTGACTGTCATCGTCTCCGCACTGGTGACGGCGGCGTTAATAAGCTGGCGAAGCCCTTTCGCGTGCTGCTCAGTAACGCCATCAGCTATGCCGAGTTCAAACCAGTAAATCGGGTTCGTGAGCTTCTTCTTGGACGAGGCATGCAGCTTATCGCGGAGCCATCCTGTCAACTCGGCGACAAAACTTTCGCTTTCTAGGTTGAACTCTGCCTTCCAACTCTGCTTTCGCTTCGCTTCAACGGCATAGGGCTCACGGCCGGGAAAAGTGGCGAAGAATTCAGGCTTCGGCTGATTGCCTTTCGTGTCCTCGGCCCCATCGATTTTCGCGCCGGCCAAAGCGAAGGCCGAGGCGACAATTGCCTCGTAAAGCGCCAGAGCAAAGTTGGTTGGGTGTCGAAGCCTCTTGATCAGACTCTTCGGTGGCTTGTCATTGTGTTCGATGAGGTAGAGCGCGTAACAGAGGCGGCTCAGTGCCGAAGAATATCCTCTGATCGGGAGGGAGACGCTAACTGGATCTCTCTTTCGTGCTTCTTCGGTCCGCCGGAGCCACCGAAACAGTGCATGATCGGGCATAGCAAGCGAGGCAGCCGCCCCCCATTCACGGCCCATCACTGTCTTCATGTTGTCGAGCAGAAAATCGCCGAAGAATTCCCAGCGCGACGAAAACACCCTCCGTTTGCCAACGACCATCGCCCGCTTGCCCGCGACAAAGCCTGTCAGCATAGGCCTGCCATAGCCCTGCTGACGTTTCCGAAGCATTTCCTTCGCCTCTTGCATCCGCAAAAGTTCGTCAATTCGTCGGGCGGTTTCTTTATCGACGTTAGGCGAGGTGCTCAGCCGACCATGGCACTGCTTATATCGCCGTCCGCTGTTGCACGGACAGGGCGCGTTTCTGGGGATCAGAGCATCATGACTCGACGTGCTTAATATCATCGCCGTATTTTAGCATACGGCACTGTCGAGTTTGAAGTTTAAGGCAAAAGCCGAAGTTTAATGCGTCGGGGCTCCCTGCCCGACGGATGGCCCACAGACCTACCGGGACCTGCGGCATGCCGACTGCGTCGTCGCCCTCACCCGCACCGCGGCCCCGTCCAGCCATTGGGTCTGCCCCTTGCGCCCTCGACCTCCTATGCTACATGAACGCGCAACGCGCGAAAGTCCGCAAACCCACTTCCTTGACCCGCCTGAGAGTTCCATGCCCGATAAGGTCGTCACCCGTTTTGCCCCCTCGCCCACCGGTTATCTGCATATTGGCGGCGCGCGCACGGCGCTGTTCAACTGGCTGTATGCCAAGCACACAGGCGGCACGATGCTGCTGCGCATCGAAGACACCGACCGCGAGCGCTCCACCGATGCGGCAACCGCGGCCATTCTCGACGGGCTTTCCTGGCTTGGCCTGACATGGGACGGCGAGCCGGTGTCGCAGTTCGAGCGTGCGCCGCGCCATCGCGAGGTGGCCGAGGAGCTCGTTCGCATGGGCAAGGCCTATTATTGTTATGCGACGCCTGCCGAGCTGGAAGCAATGCGCGAGAGCGCACGGGCCAAGGGGCTGCCTCCCCGCTATGACGGACGCTGGCGCGACCGCGACCCGTCGGAGGCGCCGCCCGGCGCCAAGGGGGCGATCCGCATCAAGGCGCCGACAGACGGCGAGACGGTGGTGCATGACCGCGTCCAGGGCGACGTGCGTTTTCCCAACAAGGATCTCGACGATTTCATTATTCTGCGCTCGGATGGCAATCCGACCTACATGCATGCCGTCGTCGTCGACGATCACGACATGGGCATCACCCACATCATCCGCGGCGACGATCATTTGACCAACGCCGCACGCCAGACCGTAATCTACCAGGCCATGGGCTGGGAGGTGCCGTCGATGTCGCATATCCCGCTGATCCACGGTGCCGACGGCGCCAAGCTGTCGAAGCGGCACGGTGCGCTTGGCGTCGAGGCCTATCGCGCCATGGGCTACCTGCCGGAGGCGCTGCTCAACTATCTGGCGAGGCTTGGCTGGAGCCACGGCGACGATGAGATCATGTCGATTGCCGACATGATCGCATGGTTCGACATTGGCGATGTCAACAAGGGCGCCGCCCGTTTCGACTTCGCCAAACTCGAGGCGCTCAACGGCGTGCATATGCGCCGGATGAACGACGCGGCGCTGCTCGACATCTTCATCGCCACTCTGCCCTATCTCGAAGGCGGCCCGTCAATCGCCGCCCGCCTCGACGACAGACGCAAGGCGCAACTGCTTGCCGCTTTGCCCGGCCTGAAGGAGCGCGCCAAGACGCTGGTCGAACTCGTTGAAGGGGCTGCATTCCTGTTCGTCGAGCGGCCGCTGCCGGTCGACGAGAAGGCGGCGGCGCTGCTCAGCGGTGAGGCGCGCGCGATCCTGCGGGGCGCTCATGCGGCACTGGCCACGGTTTCGGACTGGTCTGCCGCCTCGGCGGAAGCCGCGATCCGCGACTACGCGCAGGCCGGCGGCCATAAACTCGGCGCCGTGGCCCAACCCTTGCGCGCCGCGCTCACCGGCAAAAGTACCTCGCCAGGTGTCTTTGATGTGCTTGCCGTGCTGGGCCGCGAGGAAAGCCTGGCGCGGATCGCTGATCAAATCGATTAGCGAACTGGCCCAAGAAGATTGGCATTGAAAGGTGCGTTTCGCAGTGCAACATTGGGCCTTGGCCTAATCTGGCGCGCAGATACAATTGCGGGCACAAATATGCATATTCCGATGCTTTTGACGTGTTGGGTTCAGATATTTTGCCTTTGCCGGCCTGAGGAAACAAAAAGGAGTTTGCTATGACCGAACCTGCGACGAAAATGGAATTTGGCGGCAAAACCCAGGCATCGACGGCAAAGCTGGAGCTCGGCGGCAAAACCCATGAATTCAAGATCCGAAGTGGTTCGGTAGGACCTGACGTCATCGATATCGGTTCGCTCTACAACACCGCCGGCGTCTTTACCTACGATCCCGGCTTTACGTCGACGGCGAGCTGCGAATCGGAAATCACCTTCATCGATGGCGATGCCGGCATTCTTTTGCACCGCGGCTACCCGATCGACCAATTGGCCGAGCACGGCGACTTCCTCGAAGTCTGCTATCTCTTGCTCTATGGTGAACTGCCGACCAAGGCGCAGAAGGACGATTTCGACTACCGGGTGACGCGCCACACCATGGTGCATGAGCAGATGTCGCGCTTTTTCACCGGCTTCCGCCGTGATGCGCATCCGATGGCGGTGATGTGCGGCGTGGTCGGCGCGCTGTCGGCCTTCTATCACGATTCCACCGACATCTCGGATCCGTATCAACGCATGGTCGCCTCAATGCGGCTGATCGCCAAGATGCCGACAATCGCGGCGATGGCGTACAAATACCACATCGGTCAGCCGTTCATTTATCCGAAGAACGAGCTGAATTTCGCAGCCAACTTCCTGCATATGTGCTTCGCCGTGCCTTGCGAGGAATACAAGATCAATCCGGTGCTGGCGCGCGCGATGGAGCGCATCTTCATCCTGCACGCCGATCACGAACAGAACGCCTCGACTTCGACCGTCCGCCTGGCCGGCTCGTCGGGCGCCAATCCTTTTGCCTGTATCGCTGCCGGCATCGCCTGCCTGTGGGGTCCCGCACATGGCGGCGCCAACGAGGCAGCCCTGAACATGCTGGGCGAGATCGGCCATGTCGATCACATCCCGGAATTCATTGCGCGCGCCAAGGATAAGAACGATCCGTTCCGATTGATGGGCTTTGGCCATCGCGTTTACAAGAACTACGATCCGCGCGCCAAGATCATGCAGAAAACCGCGCACGAAGTCCTGGGCGAGCTCGGCATCAAGGACGATCCGCTGCTCGACATCGCCATGGAGCTGGAGAAGATCGCACTGACCGATTCCTATTTCATCGAGAAGAAGCTCTACCCCAACGTCGATTTTTATTCCGGCATCACCCTTAAGGCGCTGGGCTTCCCCACCACCATGTTCACCGTACTGTTCGCGGTCGCCCGCACCGTCGGCTGGATCGCGCAGTGGAAGGAGATGATCGAGGATCCGCACCAGAAGATCGGTCGCCCACGCCAGCTCTATACTGGCGCGCCGGAACGGGATTACGTGCCGATCGCGAAGCGGTGAAGGTAGCGAGTAGCGAGTAGCGAGTAGCGAGTAGTAGCTGAAGCAGCTTGGCCGTTACCGCCAGCACCATTTCCTACTCACTATTCACTATTCACCCACTTCCTCACCATCCCCGTCACCACCCCCGCAGCAATCTCGCCTGACGGCTTGGCGGTTGCCATACGCCCGGCAATGTCGGCAAAACCGTGCTTCTGCCAGGTGCGGTAGGCGGTATCGGAGAACAGCGCTTCCAGTTGCCGCGCCAGATAATGCGGCCGCACATATTGATTGTAGTGTTCCGGCACAATCGGCCGGTCGGCAATGAGATTGGGCAAGGCTGCGCTCCATACTTTGATCAGCGGCTGCGCCATGCGCATGACCGGATCGAGCCGGTAGCAGGAGATCATCGGCACACCTGCCAGTGCAAGTTCCAGCGACACCGTCCCCGACGCGATCAGCGCCGCATCCGCCTTGCCGAAGGCCTGCCATTTGCGTTCGGCATCAAGGATGATCTCCGGCTTCTCGTCCCAGCTCGCAACCGAGGTCCTGACGAGGTCGGCGACGTGCGGGACCGTCGGCAACAGCAGGCGCAAGCGGTGCCCCCGCGCCCGCAGGATCGACACCGTCTCGCCGAACGGCCCGACCAGGCGTCGCACCTCGCCGCGACGCGAACCGGGCAATATAAGCAACGTTTTGACGTGATCGGCGGACAGGTCACGCGGCTGCGCCTGCGCCCTGGCGGCACTGACTATGCCCGGATCGTGTGCAAGGCGATGCCCGACATAGGTGCCGGGCGGCCCGCCCAGGCGAGCGAGTTCCTTCACCTCGAACGGCAGGATGCAAAGAATGTGATCGACATACGGTTTCATCGCCGCCGCCCTGCCCGGCCGCCAAGCCCACACGCTCGGGCAGACATAGTGGACGATCGGGATAGTCGGATCGGCGGCACGCACCTTTTTGGCGACGCGCAGCGAGAAATCCGGACTGTCGATGGTGATAAGGCACTCGGGCTTTTCACAGGGAATCGCGTTTGCCGTCTGGCCGATCCGCCGCATCAGGCGCGGCAGGTCGCGCAGGATAGCGCTAAGCCCCATCAGCGCGATCTCGCTGCCGTCGAACAATGGCGCCAGGCCGAGCGCCTGCAAATGGCGGCCGCCGATGCCGACAAGCCGAACGTCGCGCCCGGTCATGCGCTTTAACGCCTGCACAAGATCGGCGCCAAGCAGGTCACCGGACTCCTCGCCGGCGACGACGGCTATCTTCAACGGCCGCTCATTCGGCATGCGCCGGCTCCGCAGCAGGCAGCCCGATCACGAACAGGCCGAGCGCATTGGCACGCCCGATGGTGGCGGGACCTTCGAGCACCAGCGAGCGGCCGGCTTCTACGGCAATGCCGGCCAGTCCGGCGGCATGCGCCGCCTCGACGGTCAGCGGGCCAATGGAGGGCAGATCGGCACGCAGTTCCTGACCGGGCTTGGCGCATTTGACCAGGACACCGCGCGTCCTGCCCGCCAGCCTGCCGTGCCCGCGCAATTCCCTTGTCCGCTCGAGCAGCCCGTCAGTCCCTTCGACGCCTTCCAGCGCAATGGCGCGGCCGCCGACCGCAACAGCCGCTTGGCCGATATCCAGCGCGCCGATGGCTTTTGCCGCCGCGTGCGCCGCCTCGATGTCGCGCCAGTCGGATTTGTGTGGCGCCGCCTTGGTCAGCAGGCCTTCGGCGGCGACCAGCTCCGGCACGATCTCGTGAGCGCCGACGACTTTGATGCCGCTGCGCTCGATCCTGCGCACGAACAATTTCAGCACCGT
Source organism: Mesorhizobium sp. M0340 (assembly GCF_040321535.1). Taxonomy (NCBI): domain Bacteria; kingdom Pseudomonadati; phylum Pseudomonadota; class Alphaproteobacteria; order Hyphomicrobiales; family Phyllobacteriaceae; genus Mesorhizobium; species Mesorhizobium sp. M0340. The sequence continues at coordinate 228,883 of NZ_JAMYRR010000006.1, forward strand.
ATCGTCTCCCCGGGTTACACCGACGAAGAGGCTGGGCAGCCAGGCGAGCAGGCCCAAATTGAGGCGCATGGCGCTCAGCCTGGGGCGGCGCGTGATATGACCCGCGGTTACGAGATGCGTAACGTGATGCCGCTTGAGGATCGGCAGCAGCGAGCCGACGTCTTCCAGCCTCAAGGTTGCCTGCTCATAGGGCTCGAAATCGGCTATGCGGTCGACCTCGCCCGCCGCCATCACGACGAAGGGCAATTTGCCTTGCCGGGCGAGCGCTCGGGCAATTTCGACCGGGAGGCTGCCGCCGCCGGCGATGATACCGACCTTGGCATCTGGCGCGAGATCAAGGCCCTTTCCGGCAGCCTCAATCTTCGTCATCTGCTCTCAGTCTTCATCATCGGCATCGTCGCCGTCGCCACCCTTGAGCGACGGCACGGCATAGTGCCGCTTGCCGCGACCGGCGATGAAATCGACGATCTTCATGGCAGTCGGCGACGAGGCGAACTCCGCCTTGGCGAATTCGATGTTTTCGCCGACGGTCCGGGAGCGATCGAAGATCGTCTTATAGGCTTTGCGCAGCAAATGGATCTCCGAACGTGGCAGGCCGGCGCGCTTCAGCCCAATGATGTTGAGGCCGCGAAGGCTGGCACGGTTGCCAACGGCGATGGCGTAGGGAATGACGTCGCCGACGATCGCCGAGCAGCCGCCGAGAAAGGCGTTATCGCCGATGCGGACAAACTGATGAACCGCGGTCAGGCCGCCGATGTAGACATTGTCACCGACTTCGCAATGCCCGCCTAACGTCGCTTGATTGGCGAAGGTGGCGTTCTTGCCGACCACGCAGTCATGGGCAATGTGGGCATAGGCAAGGAAATTGCCGTTGTCGCCGATCGTCGTCTCGCCGCGGCTGGAATCGGTGCCGACATGCATGGTGACGCCTTCGCGGATCGTGCAGTTCTCGCCGATCACCAGCGTGGTACGGCCGCCCTTGTGCTTGGTGTTCTGCGGTGGTCCACCCAGTATCGCCATCGGATAAACCTTGGTCGATGCACCGATGGTGGTCGCGCCAATCACCGAGACATGGCTGACCAGTTCGACGCGGTCGCCGATCACGGCATCGGGGCCGACGTGACAGAAGGGCCCGATGCGGGCGCCTTCGCCGATTTGGGCGCCTGCCTCGATGACCGACGATGGATGGATGACTGTCTGGATTTTCATTAGCATTCGTTTGTCAGCCGCTTGCGACCATCATCGCCGAGATCTCGGCTTCCGCCGCCTTGGCGCCATCGACGAGGGCCTCGCAAGCGAATTTGAGAAGATTGCCGCGTTTCTTGATTTTCTTCACATGAATTTTCAGCTGGTCGCCTGGAACGACCGGCTTGCGGAACTTGGCATTGTCGATGGTCAGGAAATAAACCAGCGACGGCTTTTCCGTACCAAGGCTGCGGATGCAGATGGCGCCGGCCGTCTGCGCCATCGCCTCGATGATCAGTACGCCGGGCATGACCGGCTGGTCGGGGAAATGACCTTGGAAATGCGGCTCGTTTATGGTGACGTTCTTGATGCCGATTGCGGATTCGTCGCCATCTATGTCGACAATACGGTCGATCATCAAGAACGGATAGCGGTGCGGCAGGAGCTTCATCAGCCGCATTATGTCAACCGCTTCGAGCGTCGCCGCTGCGATGTCAGCCATTTCCCCCCTCACCCTGTTTGCGCGTCCGTGCAAGTCTGCGCAAGGCCGCTATCTCGCGCATAGCTTCCGCCATCGGCTGCGCCGGATATCCTCCCCAAATCTCACCGGCAGGCACATTGCTCATAAACCCGCTTCTTGCCGCAAGCTTGGCGCCGGACCCTATGGTCAAATGATCCGCAAGGCCGACGCCGCCACCCATGGTGACGTTGTCGCCTACCGTCACAGAACCGGAAATACCCGAAAGCCCGGCTATTATGCAATTGCGGCCGATGCGAACGTTGTGCGCGATCTGCACCAGATTGTCGATCTTGGTACCCTGGCCGATGATCGTGTCGGACATGGCGCCGCGATCGACGGTCGTATTCGACCCGATCTCGACGTCGTCCTGGATGATGACGCGGCCGATCTGCGGAACCCGCTCCGGACCCTTGGCGCCGGCCACGAAGCCGAAGCCATCCTGGCCGATCCTGGCGCCGCCATGAATGATGACGCGATTGCCGATCAATGCATATTGCACGCTGGCGCCTGGACCGACATAGCCGTCGCGGCCAATCTGGGAGGAAGGACCGATAACCGCATGAGGGGCAATGACGGTTCCGCTGCCGATGGCAGCGCGCGGTCCGATGACCGCGCCCGCTTCGATGATCGCACCGGGCTCGACATGGGCGGTCGCATCGATATGGGCGTGCGGCGAGATACCGGTTTCGCCGGTCATCGGCCCAGGCGTTGCAGCCGCCGGGAAAAGCAGGCGCCCGACCATTGCGAAAGCCTGCTGCGGGCGCGGATGCACCAGAACCGCGATGCCCGCCGGCGCCTTGGCGGCAAATTCGGCAGGGCAGAGAACCGCTGCCGCCCGCAGTGACTGCATCAGGGCGAAATTGCGCCTGCCATCGACGAAGACAAGGGCGTTCTCGCCGCCTTCGTTGGCGGGAGCCAGAGCGTCGATCGAAACATCGGAGAGAGCGGAATCGACAAGCATCGAGCCGGTCAGATTCGCGACTTCGCCGGCCGTATACCGGCGTGAGGGCGCGAAGAACACCGGATCGGTCATTCCAGAAGCAATATCCAGCTAGCGCATGACCCCGAAATCGGAAATCGATCCTCGGAAAGGATCATGCGCAAATCAAGTTGCTACAACGTTCTTTGAGCGTCCGATAGGACGCACTGCGCTGTAGTGTCGGATCACTGACATCCCGATCCAAACGAGCCGGAAGCATCGTTACCCGCACATCAGAAGCGGGTCGATATGCCGAAGTTGAATTCCTGCACGTCGTCGGTCTTTTCCTTCTTGACCGGGATCGCATAGTCGATGCGAATCGGGCCGAAAGGCGATGCCCACATCAAGCCGACGCCGACAGAAGCGCGCCATTCCATGCCGGTCGTCGACTGATTGACGAGGTTGGAGGCAATCTTGCTGCCGTAGAGCGTTGCCGCATCGGCGAATACCGCGCCGCGCAAACCGAAGCTTTCCGGGATGACCGGCAGCGGGAACTGCGCTTCCGCCGAGGCATTGAAGTAAGTGGTGCCGCCGAGATGGTCATTGCTGTTGTCCGAGGCAACCGGACCGATGCCGCCATATTCGAAACCGCGGATCATGCGATCGCTGCTCTGGAAATGGTCGAAGACACGCAGGTCGCCGCTGCCATATCCCTGGACATGGCCGGCACCGCCAGAAATGAGGCCTACCAGATCCAATTGTTCGGACAACGTCTGATAAATGCTGCCGCGCGCTGTCACCTTGATGAACTTGGCGTCGCCGCCCAAGCCAGCCACTTCCGTGCCGACGTTGGCAAAAATGCCTTCATGGGGATTCTTCATGTCGTCAATAGTATTGTAAACTAGGCCGAGACTAACCGACGATTTGAGCCACGGACTCTCTTCGACACCGTTTATAATCGCCTGGGAGACATCGCAGGTGGCAGGGTCGCAGTTCTCGTCGAACTCATACTTCTCCTGAGCGATATTATACGCGAGCTGAGTCGAGATGTTGTCGGTAATCGGCAGACCGAAGCGCACTGTCGCGCCCGTCGTGTCGCTATCGTAATGGTCATAGTTTCGAGTCTGCTTGTAGATGTCGAATCCGGCAGCGATACGGCGACCAAGGAAGTACGGTTCGGTAAACGAGAAGCTGTAGTCGCGCGAGTTCTTGCCGCCGCCAGCCGCCACCTTGATGAATTGGCCGCGGCCGAGGAAGTTGCGCTCACTGATTGAACCTTCGACGGACGGACCAGCCGTCTCGCCACCAGTCGAATAACCGGCACCGACCGAGAACTCACCGGTCGATTTCTCGACCACGTCGACCACCAGTACGACTTGATCAGGCTCAGAGCCCGGAACGGTGGAAATCTCGACTTTCTCGAAATAATCAAGCGCTTCCAGCCGCCTCTTCGCGCGCTGGATGAGAACCTGATTGAAAGCGTCGCCTTCGCTGACATCGAACTCGCGGCGAATGACGTAGTCGCGAGTCCGATCGTTGCCGCGGATCTCGATGCGCTCGATATAGGCCTTGGTGCCCTGGTCGATCGTATAAACGACAGAGATGGTGTGGTTTTCGAAGTTGCGGTCACCGCGCGGCGTCACCTGGGCAAAGGCATAACCAGAACCGGCGACCTTTTCGGTCAGCGCGATGATCGTGTCCTCGACATCCTTGGCGTTATAGACATCGCCCTTGTGGGTCTCGACCACCGATTCAAGCGACTTGCTGTCGACCTCGGGGATCGTGCTTTCGACGCTGACGTCCCCAAACGTATACCGCTCGCCCTCCTGCACCGTGATGGTAACGGTGTATTTGTTGGTTGTGTCGTCGAGTTCGCCGACAGCCGAGACGACCTGGAAGTCGGCATAGCCGTGATTATAATAGAAGCGGCGCAGCAGCTCCTGGTCGGCGCGCAGCTTGTCCTCGTCATAAACATCGTCGCGCAGCACGAACGACAGGAAGGACGAGCGCTTGGTGGAGATGATGTCCGACAGACGGCGGCTCGAATAGGCGCTGTTGCCGACGAAATTGATTGCCGCAATCTGGGTGCGGCCGCCTTCGTTGATGTTGAAGACCACGTTTACCCGGTTGTCGCCGAGATCCATGATCTGGGTGGTCACGGCGGCATCGTCGCGGCCGATACGCCGGTATGCGGCCTTGACCGCCTCGACATCGGCGTCGAGCTGTTGTTGCGAGAAGGTGCCGCGCGGCTTCAATTGCACCGCGGCTGCAAGCGCGTTGTCCTTGAGCTTCTTGTTGCCCTGGAACAGCACCTGGTTGACGACCTGGTATTCGGAAACCTTGATGACCAGCGTCGATCCGACCTGGTTGATCTGCACGTCCGAAAACAGCCCGGTGCCAAACAGCGCCTTGACCGCATCGTCGATGTCGGAGCTGGAAAACGCCTTGCCGGGCTTGATTGTCACGTAATTGCGGATGGTGTCCGCGTCGACACGCTGATTGCCGGTGACTTCGACTCTGGAGACGACAGCCGCCTCGGCGGCCGATGTGGCAACGAACTGCACTGCGAGCGCGCCTGGTACAACCAGAGCAGCGGACATAGCCACCGCGGACGCGGCGCTCAGAAACTTGGATGCTGCCTTCATCGGGCTTTTGTACCTTTTCTCGAAGTCCCCACGGCGAGAAAACCGGACGTGCGGTAATTTCCCCTACCGTATTAACCGGATTTTCCCTACACGCAAGGCTTCTGGTTAATTTGTATTTACTTAACCCTGTGGCGTGGCTTTCGCGTCACGCATATCCCCACGCATGGTAAACGGCGTCTCAACATTGGTCGCGCTGAAGCCAAATTTCTTCATGATTTCAGCACCCAAACAGATCGTTCCAGAAAACAAAACCCATGAAGCCGAGCACCAGGATGAGGCCGCTCCGATAAGCCATTTCCATCATCCGTTCGGACACCGGCCGTCGGATGACAGCTTCCACGCCGTAGAACAGAAGATGCCCTCCGTCGAGGGGGGGAATCGGCAGAAGATTGAGAATTCCTATCCCGACTGACAGATATGCAACAAGCTGGACGAGCAATTCGAAGCCGAGCTTTGCCGCCTGGCCCGACATCTTGGCGATCTTGATGGGCCCGCCCAGCTGGCACTTGTCCTCGCGGCCAACAACGAAACGCTGCAGGAACTGGCCGGTGCGCTGGATGACGTGTCCGGTTTCCTGGATGGCCGCCCCGACTGCCCCGGCCGGGCTGTAGGTGATCAGCCGCGGCTGGCCGAGTTCCTTGTTGTTGATGACGCCGATCACGGCCACCTGGGCTTTGTTGCCCAATGCGTCTTGTTGTTCCATCAAACGCGGCGTCGCCGTGACGGTGATTTCCTTGCCGCCGCGTAACATAACGAAGGTGATGCTGTCGCCGGCGCGGCCCGAAACCAGACGCTGGACGTCGGCAAAGGTCTCGACCTTGCTGCCGTCGACGCTGACGAATCGGTCACCGGGCATGATGCCGGCCGCCGCTGCCGGACTGCCTTCGGTGACTTCAGCCACCATCGGCTCGTATACCGGCCGACCATATATGGAAAACAGCACGGCAAAGACGGCGATCGTCAGCAGGAAGTTGAACAGCGGCCCCGCCACGACGGTCGCCGCCCGCTTCCAGATCGGCTGCGTGTGGAAGGCAACCTTGCGTTCGTCGTCGCTCAGCGCCTCGACCTCCTCCGAGCTGGGTTGGCTCGACGTCGCGTTCATATCGCCGACGAACTTGACGTAGCCGCCGAGCGGTATGGCGCAAAGCTTCCAGCGGGTGCCGCGGCTGTCGTTGAAGCCGATGATCTCAGGGCCGAAACCGATCGAAAAGGCTTTTGCGCCGATACCGCACCAGCGGCCGACGAGGTAATGGCCCATTTCGTGGACGAACACGACCACGGTCAGCACGAACAGGAAAGGCACCAGCGTGCCGAGGACAAGGCCGTCCGTGCTGAAAACCGCGTGAAGAATCTCGTTCAATTCATGCCCTCAAATTCATCCACGGCGCAGATCACGCCGCGACTGTGACATCAATCCAGGCGAATCCATGACGCAGCCTCGCGCCGGCCCACCGACGATGCCGTTCAAACCGGAAACAGCCCCTGTGCCGGATGGTCGGCGGTCGCGGAAATCCAGCCGATGACGTATAGGGCGAAAGCCGCCGCGACAAGCCCATCGACCCGATCCATGATGCCGCCATGGCCGGGTATCAGCGTGCCGGAATCTTTACGGCCGTGGCGTCGCTTGACCCATGATTCGAACAGGTCGCCGGCTTGCGCGACGATCGAAAGCACCAGTGCGACCACGCCAAGCACGGCGAGGTTGCCCGTTCCGGCTACTGCGGCCAGAAGCAGACCGGCCACTACGCCGCCGACCACCCCACCGAGCGCCCCGCTCCGCGTCTTGCCCGGCGAGATCGACGGCGCCAGCCTTGGGCCACCGACGGAGCGGCCGACGAAATAAGCAAAAATATCGGTCGCCCAAACCACGGCGAATAGGAACAGAATGGCCAGCAGCCCTGAATGGTCGCCATCACGCAAGAAGGCCAGCGACAAGCCCGACACGGCCGCATAGGCAAGGCCGGATGCTTCCCACGGTCCTGCCTTGCGCATCGACGCCGCGATGGCAGTGACAGCAACCAGAGCCGCCACGAGCGGCAGCAGCAAAGACGCAGGCAAGCCGGCGACGAGAGCACCAATAAAGACCACGATCAGCGCCTCGGGCAGAAAGCCGAGACCTGCCATAGCACCAGCACCTGCCGGGGCAACGGGGCGGCTCATCCGCGTCCACTCGTAGAAGATCACCGCCGCCATGGCAGCGCAAAGCAACCGGAAGGGCAGTCCGCCGAGCCAGGTCAGGCCAAGCGTCACGATGGCAAGCACGACGGCCGAAATGACCCGGAGTTGGAGGTTGCTCATTCCTCAGCCTGAGGCGACATCTTGGGCGGCAAGTCCGCCGAAGCGGCGCTCGCGGCCGGCGAAATCGCGCAGTGCATCGGACAGGTGCTCGCGACTGAAGTCGGGCCAGTAGCAAGGCAGGAAAACGAGTTCGCTATAGGCGGCCTGCCATAACAGGAAGTTGGACAGCCGAAGCTCGCCGCTGGTGCGGATGACCAGTTCCGGGTCCGGAATGCCCTCTGTATCGAGCGAGCTGGCAAAGGACTCGGCCGTGATCGCCTCGCTGTCGATCTCACCGCGCGCCACCGCAGCTGCGAGCTTGCGCGCGGTGCGCACGATCTCGTCGCGGCCGCCGTAATTGAAGGCAATGACCAGTGTCAGCGCCTCGTTGCTAAGGGTGAGCGTTTCGGCTTCCTCGAGCAGCCCCCTTATGTCGGGCTGCAGCCCTGCCCTGTCACCGATGACCCTGATCCGCACCCCACTCTGGTGCAGCTCGGCGAGGTCACGTCGGATGAAAAGCTTCAGCAGGCCCATGAGGTCGCTGACTTCGGATTTCGGTCGTGACCAGTTTTCCGACGAAAAAGCGTAGACGGTCAGGAAGGAGATGCCGAGGCCGGGGGCGGCGCGCACTGTCTTGCGCAGCGCCTCGACGCCGGCGCGGTGACCAGCCAGCCGAGGCAAGCCGCGCGCCTTGGCCCAGCGTCCGTTTCCGTCCATGATGATCGCGACATGCGCGGGCGTTGCCATGTTCTCACTTCCGGGCCAGCCGTGGCCAGACCCTAGACCTGCATGATTTCCGCTTCCTTGTCGGAAAGCAGGTGGTCGATGGTGCTGATTGTCTCGTCGGTCAGTTTCTGAACCTGGTCGGCCCGTTTGCGATGGTCGTCCTCACTGATGTCGCCGTCCTTTTCCGCCTTTTTCAGAAAGTCCATGCCGTCCCGGCGAACGTGTCGTGCGGCGACGCGGGCATTCTCGGCATAACCGTGCGAGATCTTGACCAGCTCCTTGCGGCGCTGTTCGTTGAGCTCGGGCAGCGGAATCCTTAGATTGGTACCGTCGACGATAGGATTGAACCCGAGATTGGCTTCACGGATGGCACGGTCGACCGCGCTGACCATCGACTTGTCCCACACCGAAACCGAAATCATGCGCGGTTCCGGAACCGACACTGTTGCCACCTGGTTGATCGGCATGGTGGTGCCATAGGCCTGCACCTGGACGGCATCGAGCAGGTTGCTCGACGCGCGGCCGGTGCGCAGCGAAGCCAGATCATGCTTGAACGCGGCGATCGCCCCGTCCATGCGCCGTTTGAGATCGTCGTATTCGCCACTCATCATCGTCTCCTCGACCCGTTAACCCGGGTTCACTGCTTAGGGTAAGCCCTGTTCGAGCCTCATCCGCATCCGATCCCTTTCGGGTTCATGGTCCGGTCAATCGTCTGCGACGACCGTGCAACGGCCGCCACCCCTCAGGATATCGCCGAAACCACCCTTCTCGTGGATCGAATAGACGATTATCGGAATGTTGTTTTCGCGCGCAAGTGCAATCGCCGCCGTATCCATGATCGAAAGCCCGCGTTTGATGACTTCGTCATGGCTGATCCGCTCGAAACGTGTCGCGTGCGGGTCCTTCTTGGGATCAGCCGAATAGACACCATCGACCTGGGTGCCCTTGAACAGAGCATCGGCTCCGATCTCGGCGGCGCGAAGGGCTGCAGCCGAATCGGTGGTGAAGAACGGATTGCCGGTGCCGCCGGCGAAGATAACGACCTTGCCCTGGTTCATGTAGGCGGTCGCCTGACGCTGCGAAAAACTTTCGCAAAGCTCGGGCATGGCGATCGCCGACAGCACCACGGCGTCGACGCCGATCTTGTTGAGCGAGGTCCGCAGCGCCAGCGAATTGATGACGGTGGCAAGCATGCCCATATGGTCGCCGGTGACGCGGTCTCCGCCTTTTGACGCGACTGCGACGCCACGGAAGATGTTGCCGCCCCCTATGACGACACCGACTTCGATGCCCAATGCGCGGGCCTCGGCGATGTCGGCGGCGATGCGGTCGACCACCGATACGTCGATGCCAAAATGCTGCTCGCCCATCAACGCTTCGCCCGATGCTTTCAGCAAGACACGTCGGTAGAGGGGCTTCACCGTCATCTGGTCCTCGTCATCGTGCGTGTGACGCGTTTCGGCACGCCCCGAAACACTGGGCGTTCCGATACACGAAGGGCGCCACGATGTCACGCGGCGCCCGAGCCGGAAAACTCTCTTCCAGCTTCAGCTTACACGGCAAAAGCACCTTGCATGAACAGGTTCGGCATGTAGCCCGCCGGCTTGTCACCGACTGTCTGACCTCCGGTAAGGCCACCCTGTATTTCCGAGCCGAAGAACGAATACGAAAAAGGGTGTGAATGACCGGCTCACCGCACCTGCGCAATGTCGAAATCGAGCGCGCCGAGGTTGTCCTTGAGTTGATCCTACACCGCGCAAGAAATCGGCCGGGCATCCTCGCGGACACCCGGCCGAAAAAGCCTTTTAAACGAATAGTTTACTTCTTGACCGCTGCCGCGACTTCTGCCGCGAAATCGGTCTCTTCCTTCTCGATGCCCTCACCGAGCGCGAAGCGCAGGTAGGCAGCGATTTTGGCTGGCGCGCCGATCTCGCTTTCGGCATCCTTCAGCGCCTTCTCGACGGTGATGTCGGGATTGAGCACGAAAGCCTGCTTGAGCAGCACGACCTCTTCGTAGAACTTGCGCAAACGGCCCTCGACCATCTTCTCGATAATCGCTTCTGACTTGCCGGACTGGCGTGCCTGGTCGGCGAAGATCGCCTTCTCGCGCTCCACCGCGGCCGGATCGAGCTCTTCAGTGGTCAAGGCCATCGGATTGGTGGCAGCGACATGCATGGCAACCTGACGGGCGAAGGCGTTCGCGGCATGCGCGTTGCCTGTCGTCTCGATGGCCACCAGCACGCCGAGCTTGCCGAGGCCGTCGGCGACCGCATTGTGAACGTAGGTTGCGACAGCGCCGTGCTCGACCGTGAGCTTGGCCGAGCGGCGGAAGCCCAGATTCTCGCCGATGGTGCCGACGGCGTCCTTGATGGTCTCGGCGACCGACTTGCCCGAGCCCGGATAGGGAGCAGCGGCAACGGCCTCGGTCTTGCCGCCATAGGCAAGCGCGACCTTCGCGACCTTGGCGACGATCTCCTGGAACGCAGCATTGCGGGCAACGAAGTCCGTCTCGGAATTGACCTCGACGATCGCTGCCTCGCGGACGCCCGAATCGACGCCGATCAGGCCTTCGGCAGCGGTACGGCCAGCCTTCTTGTCGGCCTTGGAAATGCCCTTCTTGCGCAGCCAGTCGATGGCTTCTTCCATATTGCCGTTGGTCTCGTTCAACGCCGCCTTGCAGTCCATCATGCCCGCGCCGGTCAAGTCGCGGAGTTCTTTGACCTGTGCAGCCGAAATGCTCATTGTCGCCTCTTTGTCTAAATGCACTGACGCACCATCGATTTTCGATGATGCGCCTGGTGCCGGTAGCGCTTACCGCGCCAACATATTGGAAAGATGAAGGCCGCAGCCGGCCTTCGCTACTATGCTTCCGGGGTCTGGGCTGCCGGGCTCTCGGCGGCCGGGGTCTGCTCGAGCGCCGGCTCGACCGGAGCCTCGACCGATGCGCCGATATCGACACCGAGCGCGCCCTGCTGACGGGCGATGCCGTCGATAGCTGCCTTGGCGATCAGATCGCAATACAGCTGGATGGCGCGGGCCGCGTCGTCATTGCCGGGGATCGGGAAGTCGATCTTGTCCGGGTCGCAGTTGGAATCGATGATGGCAACGACCGGGATGCCGAGACGCTTGGCCTCGAGAATGGCGATCGCTTCCTTGTTGGTGTCGATCACGAACATCAAATCGGGCGTCGAACCCATATCCTTGATGCCGCCCAGCGCCTTGTCGAGCTTTTCACGCTCGCGATCGAGGTTGAGGCGCTCCTTCTTGGTTAGGCCCTGAGCCTCGCCGGCCAGCATCTCGTCGAGCTTGCGCAGGCGCTGGATGGAATTCGAGATCGTCTTCCAGTTGGTCAGCATGCCGCCGAGCCAGCGCGAATTGACATAGTACTGGGCCGAGCGCTGCGCGGCATCGGCGACAATGTCGGAGGCTTGGCGCTTGGTGCCGACGAACAGCACGCGGCCGCCCTTGGCAACAGTGTCGGAAACCTGCTTCAGCGCCTGGTGCAGCAGGGGCACCGTCTGCGAGAGGTCGATGATGTGGATGTTGTTGCGGGCGCCGTAGATATAGGGCGCCATTTTCGGGTTCCAGCGGTGGGTCTGGTGGCCGAAGTGAATGCCAGCTTCCAATAGCTGGCGCATGCTGAAATCAGGCAGAGCCATTCTTATTTCCTTTCCGGTTAGCCTCCACGGACACAGGCATTTTTGGACTTTGTCCTCAAACGCCACCGGAGGTTTCAGCCGGATTTCTCCCGGGCAGACACCAAAGTCCGTGTGTGGAATGAGCGCGCATATAGAGGGGAAGCACGACAAACGCAAGCGCTGTGGCGTCTTGCGGCTCAGCGTGCGGCGATCAGCGCACCGGTGTCATTGTCGCATCTTCCCCTTCCGCACCCGCACACGCCGGAAAACAGCGACGATCTCCTCGCGGCTGCATTCGATGGCGCCTAACCGCACTGCGCGGTCACGCTCCAGCCCGGTTATGTCATAATGCGGCGCCGATGTCTTGGGCGGCCCTTGATAGGACGAGCGCTTGACGCCGAGCTGCGCGGCGAAGCGATGCAGCTCGTCAGTATCGTCTGCCAGCAGATGACACCAGCGGTGGCCGACCCATTTCCAGATCGCCGCATCGACATAGACCGCCATGAGGTTTGCCGCACTCCTTCATCTTGCGCCGACCAGCACGCCGCTAACGATGATAGAAGGGATTGGCATAGAAAATGAAGGCGCCGCCGGCCTCGAGTTGCGTCATCGTCCTGGTGACGGTCTCTTGCATCCGGTCGTGCAGTTCGGCGAGTGCCTCCTCGACGGAGCCTTGATAGGCGTGCAAGCCTAGCGGCTCCGGTACCCGAACATAGGCGCGGCGTGGGCCTGCCGGCTGCGGCACGAAACGGTTGATCGTATCGCGCAGCGTATCTTTGCAATAGTCGTTGCGGATCCGCTTCAAATGTTCAGCGATCTCCTCCTGCGTGATGCGCGGATTGGCTGAGGCCCACGGCCCGACACGCTGCAGGCGCTGGATCGTATCTGCCAGCGTTCGGACCTGCGCCTGGTTTTCGGTGCCGTCTATGTTCTCCCGCAGCCAGCGCCGCGAGCGCCGCAAAAGCTCGGCAGTGTCGAGCGTGTCGGCGTCGACCGAGACAAGTTCAGCAAGGCGACGGCCGAGTTCCGCGAGCAGGTCCTTTTGACGTGCGTCATACGAAACCCGCTCATCGGACCGCAGGCCATATGCAGCCTCATCGCGCGACAGCAACGTCGCATAGATATGATGGATGCGCTCCGGCAGCGAATCGGCGGCACGGCGTTCGATCTTCAGGCTGTTCTCGACATAGGCGCATTCCTTTGCCAGCGCTGTCTCGACATTCCCCGTGAAAGCAAGCTTCCAGATCACGGGCGCGATCCAAACCTTGAAATCCGGATCGGTCAGGCGGCCGCGCTTCAGCGCCTCGAACCCCATTTCGACCGCCCCCGGCAGCAGCGGGGCAACGATGTTGGCATGCCAGCCGACACCGCCTTCGGGATGCAGGAGCACGCCGTGCCCCTTCAGCGCCCAGGTCACCGAATGTTCCTTGGCGGCCGCGCTGTTGCCCGGGATTTGCGCGATCAGATTGTTGGCCAACCAGAATTTCTGCATCAGCCGGCCAAGCCCGTTGACGACGCCGTGCGTGGCCCAGGATGCCGCCAGCGGGCTTACCCGCGAGACGACCTCCTTGTCGATCATCCAGTCGGTAAAGAACTCGGGATGGTTGGGCGTGAGGAACGTCGCCTTGCCCGCGCCGCAACAAGCCTTCAGCCTTTGCCGGTCATCCTCCGGAAAATCGATGTGGCGGACATTGGCGACGCCGCGCAAACCGGCCAGACGGTTGAACGGCAACAGGTCGCGAAACCCTGGAATGCCGTGCAGCATGACAATTCGGTTGACGAATGTCATGGCCTTGATCAGCGTCGCATTAGGCCGCGGCGCCACAAAAACGTCGATTCTGCTCAACCTGCTCCCCCGCGGCGCTCACCGTCGTAAGACGTTGATAGGCAATTGCGGCATGCTCAAGTCGATGCGACATCCCCGCAAGGTCAAGCGCTACTATCCCGGATAGCGGCGGCGGCTTGTCGTTGGTTCGAGCCTATTTCGACGGGCAGGTCTTTGGCTGATCGAACAGCGACAGATTGACCAGTTTGCCGGTCATCGAGAACTCGCCATAGTCCATGACGAGATCGCGCGTGATGCCGTTCTTGTGCAGCTTGAAGCTGATCCGGTATTCCGGCACCTCCTCGCCGCCTTTGTCGGCATCATCGAAATAGGCGATGTCGACCGGCCAGTATTTGTCGGTGGCGAGCTTGGCCAGCGCCGGCGCTTCCGGATCGGCGTTGTCGGCATCGGCTTGCTTGCCGACGACGACGGTGGTGGTCACCACCTTGTTGGCATCCTCAGAGCCGTCGAACAGGTTGGTTTCGTAGAAGCGCTCGCCCTTTTCCGCCTTGCCGATCATTTCGACCATTTGCTGGGTCGGGAACTGGGTCAGCGCGAGTTCCAGGCTGTTCTTCTCGGGCTTGTCGATATCGACCTTGAGACCGTTGGCCTCCTTCGTTGCCGTACCCTTGACCTCCTTGTCGAGGTTCTGGTCGACAAAGGATTTGTTCACGAAGGAGAAGGTCTTGCCCTCGGCGTCCTCGAAGGTGGTCATCTGCTGATCGGTCAGCCTGGTGTTGTCGCTGGTTACGATCTGGGTCACCAAACGGAACTTTACCGTATAGCCCTCGCAAGGCGAGCCGTTGAACTCGTAGACCATGCGGCCGGTGATGCCGGTGATGCCGGAGCGGTCGGAGGCTTTGTCGAGTGAAATGTCGTAAACGGCGCGGTGCGCCTGCAGCGCCGGCACCGCAAAAGCGGGAGCCGCCCAGGAAGCCGCTGTCAAGAGAACGGCGTTGAATGCGAGGCGCGTTGCGCGCATGGGGTGCTCCGATCATCGCGGCTAATGGCAGGCCGCATGGAAAGATGGTCCAGCTTAAAAAAAGTCGTGGCGGAAGCGAGGCAAAAATAGCAATTTCGGCCCGGCCTGCGCGGCACCTTCAAGCAATAGGGAAATAGCATGAGCGAAACAATCGAAAAGCGGCTGAGCGATCTCGGCGTGACGCTGCCGGCCGCCGCCGCGCCCGCCGCCAATTACGTGCCCTATTGCAGGACCGGCAATCTGCTGTTCACCGCCGGGCAGTTGCCGCTCAAGGACGGCAAGCTCCAGGCGAGCGGACTACTTGGCCGCGATGTTGACACCGCGACCGGCAAGGAAGCCGCAAAATACTGTGCAATCAACATATTGGCGCAAGCCCAGGCAGCACTTGGCGATCTCGAGAAAATCCGTCGCTTGGTGAAGATCACCGTCTTCGTCGCCTCGGCACCGGATTTTGTCGAACAGCATCTGGTTGCCAACGGTGCCTCGGATTTTCTCGCCGCGGTGCTCGGCGATCGCGGCAAGCACGCTCGCTCCGCCGTCGGCACCGCCTCCCTGCCGCTTAATGCCGCAGTGGAAATCGAAGCGATCTTCGAAGTCGAATGACCGGGACTGCAACCATGACCGATCTTTCCTGGCTGACCGCCCGGCCCGTCGCCCATCGCGGCCTCCACGACATGAACAAGACGCGCTGGGAGAACACCCTTTCCGCCTTCGCCGCGGCGGCCGAGCGCGGCTACGCGATCGAATGCGACGTGCACCTGTCTTCCGACGGCGTCCCCGTCATCATCCACGATGGCGATCTGCGGCGGCTGACCGGCGAAAACGGCTTCGTCTGGCAGCGTACGGCTGCCGAGATCACCGCGCTGAAGGTCGGCGGCACCGCTGACCATCTGCCGACGCTGCAGCAGGCGCTTGATCTGGTCGACGGCCGTGTGCCGATGGTTGTCGAACTGAAAGGAGCTGCCGGGCACGACGAAGGCCTGGTCGAAAGCGTCGGCAAGATGCTCAAGCAATACAACGGCAAGGCTGCGATCATGTCGTTCGACCATTGGCTGATCCGTGAGTTCCCGAAATATGCTCCCGGCATACCCGGCGGTTTGACCGCCTACGGCAACGACAACCACCTGATCGAGGCGCATTTCGCCATGCTGGCGCATGACATCGCCTTCACCTCCTACGCCGCCGGCGACCTGCCGAACCGGTTCGTCTCCTTCGTGCGAGAAAAACTCGGCATGCCGGTGATCACCTGGACCGTGCATGACCAGCCTGCCGTCGAGCTGACCTTCAAATATGCCGACCAGATGACGTTCGAAGGATTCGAGCCAGATCTGGTACGGCTTGCTTGAGCGGGCTTGTATGGGTCCACAGCGAGCTTAAGTAAGCCTCATGGATCAAGGGGACGACTGCGAAAGACAAACGGCGAACGCGAAGCTGTCGATCCGCATCGCAGCGGGCATCGGGGCCTTTACCAACGCTGAATGGGACAGCCTCGGCGGCACTACACGCGGCGATGCAGAAAACGGCTACAACCCACTTGTTTCATTTGCCTTTTTGAGCGCGCTGGAAGATTCCGGCTGCGCTGTTCGGCGCACCGGCTGGCAAGGCCATCACCTCAGGCTGGAAACCGCCCGAGGCAAGCTGCTCGGGGCGGTCCCCTGCTATCTGAAGTCGCACAGCCAGGGCGAATATGTATTCGACCATGGCTGGTCGGACGCATTCGAACGCGCCGGCGGGCGCTACTATCCGAAGCTGCAATGCGCGGTGCCGTTCACGCCCGTCACCGGCCCTCGCCTGCTGGTCGGCAAGGGCGAGGACAGTCCCTCCGTCAAGGCCGGTCTTGCGGCCGGCCTGAAGGCGGTGACGGATAAGCTCGGCGTGTCTTCCGCCCATGTCACCTTCGCGCCGGAGGACGATGTCCAGATATTGGCGGCGGCCGGTTTCCTGCATCGCACCGACCAGCAGTTTCACTTCTTCAACGAAGGTTTTTCGAGCTATGACGATTTTCTCGCGACGTTAGCGTCGCGCAAGCGCAAGGCAATGAAGAAAGAGCGGCGCGAGGCGCTCGCCGACGGCATCTCGATCGACTGGCTGACCGGCAAGGATCTGACCGAAAAGGCCTGGGACGACTTTTTCGCGTTCTACATGGATACCGGCAGCAGGAAGTGGGGCCGGCCCTACCTCAACCGCGATTTCTTCTCCCTAATCGGCGAGCGCATGGCCGACGACATCCTGCTGGTCATGGCCAAACGCAACGGACGCTACATAGCGGGCGCCATCAACTTCATCGGCTCAGACGCGCTCTACGGCCGCAATTGGGGCTGCATCGAGGACCACCCATTCCTGCATTTCGAGGTCTGCTACCATCAGGCAATCGATTTCGCCATCTCGCGCAAGCTGAAGGTGGTTGAAGCCGGTGCGCAGGGCGAGCACAAGCTGGCGCGCGGCTACCGGCCCGTGACAATGCATTCGGCGCACTATATCGCCCATCCAGGTTTGCGCAATGCAGTGGCCGACTACCTCCAGCGCGAGCGGCGCGAAGTCGAGCGGATGAGCGAATATCTGGAAGAGCACACCCCGTTCCGCAAGGACATGGCGGAGTAGGGTAGCGAGCCCAATCGCTCAGCCGCGCGGGCCCGCACGGCCGATGTCGATCGATCGTCTTGCCCGCCCGGAACAGCTTCGCTACACGAGACAGCGACCCAAGAACCGGAGCGCGCGCCATGGCCGAAGCAACCTACGACAGCAGCAACATCTTCGCCAGAATCCTGCGCGGAGAAATCCCTTCGCACCGCGTCTACGAGGATGAAGCGGTCATTGTCTTCATGGATGTGATGCCGCAAGGACAGGGTCACACGCTGGTGGTGCCGAAAGCGCCGTCGCGCAACCTGCTTGACGCAGATCCGGCGGTGCTTGGCCCGCTCTTTGCTCACGTCCAGAAAGTTGCGCGGGCCGTAAAGAAGGCCTTCGATGCCGATGGCGTCACGGTTATGCAGTTCAACGAACCAGCTTCGGGGCAGACTGTCTTTCACCTTCACGTCCATGTCATTCCGCGCTTCGAGGGGATTCCCCTGAAACCGCACAGCGGACAGATGGAAAAGCCTGAAATCCTGGCCCAGAACGCCGGCAAGATACGGATGGCGCTGGCAAACTGAACCGGCGCAAACCGCTCCGGCGGGCGCCGGGTGCTTAACCGGAGGGTGTCACAAAAAAAGCCCCGTTTCCGGGGCCTTTTTTACTGGCTGGTTCGTCAGTTCTTACGAGGCAGTTGCGGCACGAGACTGCGCTTGCCGCCGTCCTTACCTTTGGGCTCCGGCTTCTGCGCCACCGCCTTTTTCGCGGCGGGCTTCTTTGCCACCGCCTTCTTGGCTTTCGGCACGTCGTCCGGCTCTTCCTTCTTCGGCTTCACCGGCGCCTCGTCGGCGAGCGATTCGAGCTTCAGGCCGGTCTCGCCGGTTTCCTTCTTCTCGACGGTGACACGCACCGTGCCGCCCTTCTTGAGCTTGCCGAACAGCACCTCGTCGGCCAGCGGCTTCTTGATGTGCTCCTGGATGACACGGCCGAGCGGCCGGGCGCCCATGCGCTCGTCATAGCCCTTGTCGGCCAGCCATGCGATTGCATCCTGCGACAAGTCGAAGGTCACGCCACGCTCGGAAAGCTGCGCTTCCAGCTGCATGACGAACTTCTGCACCACCTGATGGATGACCGGCACCGGCAGCGAGCCGAACGGAATGATCGCATCGAGACGGTTGCGGAACTCCGGCGTGAACAGCCGGTTGATCGCCTCGACATCGTCGCCTTCGCGCTTGGTCGAACCGAAACCGATCGCCGCGCGCTGCGCATCGGATGCGCCCGCATTGGTGGTCATGATCAGGATGACATTGCGGAAGTCGATCTGCTTGCCGTTATGGTCGGTCAGCTTGCCGTGGTCCATGACCTGCAACAGGATGTTGAACAGGTCCGGATGCGCCTTCTCGACTTCGTCGAGCAACAGCACGCAATGCGGATGCTGGTCGACGCCGTCGGTCAGAAGGCCGCCCTGGTCGAAGCCGACATAGCCGGGAGGCGCGCCGATCAACCGCGAAACGGTGTGGCGTTCCATATATTCCGACATGTCGAAGCGGATCAGCTCCACGCCGAGCGAGGCGGCGAGCTGCTTGGCCACTTCCGTCTTGCCGACACCGGTCGGGCCCGAGAACAGGTACGAGCCGATCGGCTTTTCCGGTTCCCGCAGGCCGGCCCGCGCCAGCTTGATGGCCGAGGTCAGCGCTGTGATCGCGGTGTCCTGGCCGTAAACGACACGCTTCAACTCAATGTCGAGGCCTTGCAGCACCTTCTCGTCGTCGGCGGAAACCGTCTTCGGCGGGATGCGCGCCATCGTGGCGATCGTCGCTTCGATCTCCTTGATGCCGATGGTCTTCTTGCGCTTGGCTTCCGGCACCAGCATTTGCGAGGCACCTGTCTCGTCGATCACGTCGATCGCCTTGTCCGGCAGCTTGCGGTCGTTGATGTAACGCGCCGAGAGTTCGACCGAAGCCTTGATCGCCTCGCTCGTGTAGCGGACCTTGTGGAACTCCTCGAAATAAGGCTTGAGGCCCTTCATAATCTCGATGGCGTCCTCGACCGTCGGCTCGTTGACGTCGATCTTCTGGAAGCGCCGCACCAGCGCGCGGTCCTTCTCGAAGAACTGGCGGAACTCCTTGTAGGTGGTCGAGCCGATGCAGCGGATGGCGCCGGACGACAGTGCGGGTTTTAACAGGTTCGATGCATCCATGGCGCCGCCGGAGGTGGCCCCTGCCCCGATCACGGTGTGGATTTCATCGATGAACAGCACGGCGCCGGGATAATCCTCGAGCTCCTTGACGACCTGCTTCAGCCGCTCCTCGAAATCGCCGCGATAGCGGGTGCCGGCCAGCAGCGTGCCCATGTCGAGCGCGAAGATGGTGGCATTGTGCAACACTTCGGGAACGTCGCCCTCGACGATGCGCTTGGCGAGGCCTTCGGCGATAGCCGTCTTGCCGACGCCGGGATCACCGACATAGAGCGGGTTGTTCTTGGAGCGGCGGCACAGCACCTGGATGGTCCGGTTGATCTCGCTCTCGCGACCGATCAATGGATCGATCTTGCCGGCCTTGGCCTTGTTGTTCAGGTTGACGCAATAGGCAGTCAGCGCGTCCTGCTGCTGCTTCTTCTTGCCGCCTTCGTCTTGCGGCTCGGCTCCGCTCTGGCTGCCTTGCTCGTCGTCGGCGCCGCGCGGGGTACGCGTCTCGGAAGCGCCGGGGCGCTTGGCGATGCCATGCGAGATGTAGTTGACCGCGTCGTAGCGGGTCATCTGCTGTTCCTGCAGGAAGTAAGCGGCGTGGCTCTCACGCTCAGCGAAGATGGCGACGAGCACGTTGGCGCCGGACACTTCCTCGCGGCCTGACGACTGCACATGGATCACCGCGCGCTGGATGACGCGCTGGAAACCGGCAGTCGGCTTGGAATCTTCATCGTAGCCGGTGACGAGATTGTCGAGCTCGGTGTCGATATAGGTCAGAACCGTATGCTTCAACTCGTCGAGATCGACGTTGCAGGCACGCATGACGGCCGCCGCCTCGGTGTCGTCGATCAGGGCGAGCAGCAAATGCTCAAGGGTTGCATATTCATGGTGCCGCTCATTGGCGAGCGTCAGCGCTTGGTGCAGCGCCTTTTCCAGGCCTTGGGAGAAAGCCGGCATGTTACCTCACTTCTTCTCCATCACGCATTGCAGCGGATGCTGATTCTGTCGGGCGAAATCCATGACCTGAGACACTTTGGTCTCGGCCACCTCGAATGTATAGACCCCGCACTCGCCCACCCCATGATTGTGAACATGAAGCATTATGCGTGTGGCGGCTTCGCGGTCCTTCTGGAAAAAGCGCTCCAGCACGTGGACCACGAATTCCATGGGTGTGTAGTCGTCGTTAAGAATGAGGACCCGATACAGACTGGGCTTCTTGGTCTTGGTTTTTGTGCGCGTGATGACGGCCGTGCCGCGACCGGCCTCATTGCCGTTGCTGCCGTTCTGCATTCGCACCACGTAGCTCGTGGCAGTCAAACCTGTAGTCACGTAGTCCTGCCTTTTTCGAATCCTCATGCATGCTCGACATGTAGGTGTTCGATGGACGATTTTAAGCCCTTCTGTTTAGCTGACAATATGGCTAGGTGGCCAAACTTGACCGATTTTTCAAATCGTGAAGACCGTAGGCCCCCGATTTCGAGCTGGCATTAAAAAACCCGGCCGCGCGTTCGCGACCGGGTCTGTCTTTGCAAGCCCAGGGGCCGGCTCGGAATGTTCGTCGAATTTACTTCGCCTTGGCGACGATCGATTCGAACGGCTTGTAAGCTTCCTTGGCGAGTTCGGCATAGAGATCGCCAAGCTTGGTGGCCTCGGTGACGAAGCTCTCATAGGACTGCTTGGCATAGTCGGACTGGATCTCGAGCGCCTTGTCCAGCGACTTGGCGGAAAGGAGCTTCCCGACAGCGGCGCTACCGGCTTCGAAGCTTTTCTTGGTGTACTCGCCCGCCTCGGCGGCGATAGCCTGCGCACCCTTGGACAGCGAGGCGAAGCTCTTCAATCCGGTGTCCGCAAATTCCTTGCCGTATTTGCTGAAATCTTCATAGGTCTGGGTCATTTCACGCTTTCCCTTGAACGGTTGCCTTGGACGATAGACGCGCCTTGTCCGGGCCGCGTTGTGCAATGCGTGTAAATATATTGTGCAGTGCACAAAAAGTCAAGATTCCCGCGGCAATGCACATCGTGAGCTGCCGGCAATCGCTAAGATTCGAATAAAGAGAAGCTCAATCCCGCAGAAAATGGTGAACGCGGCGGTTACCATAAACGGATTGGTAACGCTGCCCGCGTTAGCGTGGCCGAAGGTGAGGCAGGACCCCTTTGCCGCCTCCAAGGCAACGGAAATTCAAAGGAACTATCAGTGCGTAAGGCGTTGTCGGGCTTCGTTTCCAAATCCGCGTCCCCCCTCAAAACGATCATGATCCTCGCTATGGCGATGAGCTTCGTCGTCGCGGACGCGGCTTCATCCATGGCGGCCAAGTCGGCGGCCATCGTCATTGATGCCAAGACCGGCAAGGTGCTTTATTCGTCGGATGCCGATGGCCGGCGCTATCCGGCCTCGCTTACCAAGATGATGACGCTTTATCTGACGTTCGAGGCATTGGCGAAGGGCAGGATCAGCAAGAATTCCCCGGTCGTGTTCTCGGCCAATGCCGCTGCCGAGCCGCCGACGAAGCTAGGCGTCAAGCGCGGCGGCTCGGTCACGGTCGAGACCGCGATCCTGTCGATGGTGACCAAATCGGCAAACGATTCCGCAACGGCGCTTGGCGAGATGCTCGGCGGCAATGAAGCCAATTTCGCCCGCATGATGACCGCCAAGGCGCGGGCGCTGGGCATGAGGGGAACCGTTTTCCGCAACGCCAACGGCTTGCCTGATCCCGGCCAGTTCACAACCGCGCGCGACATGGCGATGCTCGGCATCGCCCTGAGAGAGCATTTTCCGCAATATTACGGCTATTTCTCGCAGCGCTCCTTTCTTTATGGGCGGCAGCGCATCAACGGCCACAACCGTCTGCTCGGACGCATCAAGGGCGTCGACGGCATCAAGACCGGGTACACCCGCGCCTCCGGTTACAATCTGGTCTCCTCGGTCTCGGATGGCGAT
Organism: Mesorhizobium sp. M0340; assembly: GCF_040321535.1. Classification (NCBI taxonomy): domain Bacteria; kingdom Pseudomonadati; phylum Pseudomonadota; class Alphaproteobacteria; order Hyphomicrobiales; family Phyllobacteriaceae; genus Mesorhizobium; species Mesorhizobium sp. M0340. The sequence goes on from NZ_JAMYRR010000006.1 coordinate 251,297, forward strand.
CGGCGGATCGTAGCGGTGGTCATGGGCGGCAGATCCGGCGGCAGCCGCGACAGCCAGATGGCCGGGTTGATCAATGCCTACATGCCGAAGGCCTCGTCGAGCGGCGGCGGCGTGCTGATTGCCAAGGCTGGCGGTGGCAATCCGATTTCAGCCTTGGCCAAGGTGTTTCTACCGAAGCATGACGCGCCTACACCGGACAGTAAGCCGAACGACGATGCCGTTGCCTCCCTTGTCGAGGAAAATGCGCCCGCCGTTGAAGAAACCACTCCGGTCGTTCAGGCTAAGAGGGTCAAGACGACGGCGGTGGCGACGGTGGACGACGTGGCGACAGCCCGGGTCGCCGCAGCCTATGCCGAACCGGCGGCAGAGGTCGATCCGGTCAGCACGGCATCGGTGCCATCCGGCTGGGCAATCCAGGTCGCCTCTTCGCCAAAACAGGCCGAAGCGAAGGCTTACCTCGACAAGGCGACGAAGCAGGCACCCTCCGTTCTGGCCGATGCCTCCGGTTTCACCGTCGCCTTCGACAAGGACGGCGTCACCTACTACCGCGCCCGGTTCGGTGGTTTCGGTTCGAAGACCGCTGCCTGGAAGGCCTGCAACGCTTTGAAAAAGAAGAAGATCGAGTGCTACGCCGTCCAGCAGTAAGCGGCGCGCGAAACGATATCTTTCCCGAAAGTTCTGCGTCGAAGGAGACTAGTTGTGATTGGAGAGCAAGACGTCCTTGGCTTCATTGATCCGCGCCGCCAGGAAAGACGTGCCACCGATATCGGGGTGCAGGCGCTGCATCAGGCGGCGGTGCGCCTTGCGGACATCCGCCGCGGCAGCCCCCGCTTCAAGACCAAGGATCTTGTAGGCCTCCTCCTTAGTCATGGCGCCAGAACCTGGCGCAACACCCAGCCCTTCGCCGTCATTCGCATCAGCGTCTTTGCGCCAGATGGGAAATCTGCCGTCAAGATACGTCTCTAGCAATTGGCGGCTCTCCGGATCGCCGGAGAGTTCGCGATAGAGTTGCTGCAACTCGGCACGCCCCATCGAGCCAAGCATCTTGCCTTCATGGCGTCCGGCCAGCACGAGGCCTTCGAGGCCGCCGGTATCGTGATCGAGTTCCATTTCAAGCGCCGCGGTACGAACTGTCGAACGCTTGCCTTGTGCCAGTTTTGCCGCCGGCCGATTCATGCGCATGGAGCCGTACCAGGCGAGCGCAACCGACAGGATCAAGCCGCCGATGCCCTCGCGCCCGACCAGCAGCACGGCGACGCCGACCAGCCCGAGCAGTACAGGTCCAAGCGTTCTCATGCCGCCTGCAAGCTTCGCCGCATCGGCGCGCAGGAAGATGGTGAGCATGCCGAGAAGCACTAGAAGCAACGCTACAAAAGCGATAATTGCGCTCATCAGTTTCCGCCGCCCCGCATATGCTCGATCATCAGCCGGTCAGCCGGTCTGCCCCGGGCCTCCAGTGCTTTCAGCCCGCCGGTCGCAAACACGGCGACGGACGAAAGCAGGCCGGCCAAGGTTGCGGCAGCCCGCCGATCGAAGCGGAACCAGGCCCCTTTCGACAGCCGCGCAATCTCCTTGAACGCCTTTTCCGCGGCGGCATCATGGCCCTCCTGAAAGACGAAGACAGGAACGCCGTGCAGACCGAGGCTGCCGGCCTTTTCGGCCAGATCATCTATGTTTTCTTCCATCGCGTCGCCGATATAGACCAGCGCGTTGACCTTGGCCGCCGCCGTCTGTTTCAGGGCATGGGCGAGCACCTTGCCGATCTGGGTATGGCCGCTGCGGCAGTCGATGCGCGTCATCAGCTGCTTCAGAGCTTCGGTATCGGTGACGAATGCGGAGGAGCGGCACTCGCCAAGGCCGCGAAAATAGACAAGTTGAACCTTGAGCGCCCCGGCCTTGCCGACGGCGTCGAACATCTCGGCCTGCAACGCACAGGCGAGATCCCAGGTCGGCTGGCGGCTCATCGTCGCGTCGAGGGACAGGATCAGCCTGCCTGAACCGGTGGCGGATGCAGCGAGCGTCCTTGCCTGACGGAGAAACGCGTCGATCTCGCCGGTGCTCGATTGAGACTCGACCGGTGCAGGATTGGCCCTTGCAGGCACGGGCTGCTTCTTGTCGCTCATGACATTCAAGATGTGGCGTTGTTCCCCCGCTTGCAAGCCCAGATGAGGCGACCTGGAGGACCGATGATGGCAATTGCGTACAAGCACTTCGGCTGGTGGTCTTGGCGTTGCGGTTCCCCGGCGTCAGAGCAGGCCGAGATCGGCAAGCTCACGCCTGAGCTTCGGCGGCATCTCGATCAGCCCGGCTTTGCCCTTGCCGAGATCGGCCGGCGCGTCCGTCTGCTTCAGGTAGCGCCATCCCTGGAATGCGCGGCGCGGTTGCCAGTCAGTGCGCACGACCTCGGGATCGAGGATCAGATGGCAACGGCCGATGCCCTCGTCATCGGTGAAGGGGCGGATTTCGGTGATCAGCTGGCGGCATTGGACATTGCCCTTGATCACCCAGTAGAGCGAACCGCCGTCGGTAATCTCGGCACCGCGTGTAGGCACCATGCGGGTGGTGTGGTAGTGCTCGGCCGGTTCGCCGGCGCGGCGCCGCTCGTCGAGACGGAAGGCAATCCACTCTTCCAGATCCTCGACGCTGTCACAGCCGACGCAAAGCTTTATGAGATTGAGAGACATCGTTTAAGGTTTAGTCCAGCACGCGAACGCGTCAACGGCCTGATCGACTTCTCCACAGTGGTGGTCCAGGCCACCAGATTGGCGCTCAGCACTCCACTACATTCACTGCCAATCCGCCAAGGCTGGTTTCCTTGTACTTTTCGTTCATGTCGAGGCCGGTCTGGCGCATCGTCTCGATCGCGGCATCAAGCGGCACGAAATGAACGCCGTCGCCCTTGATGGCCAGCGAAGCGGCGGTCACCGCCTTGACGGCACCAAGCGCGTTGCGCTCGATACACGGCACCTGCACCAGCCCGCCGACCGGATCGCAGGTCATGCCGAGATGATGTTCCAACGCGATCTCGGCAGCGTTCTCGACCTGCTCGGGCGTGCCGCCCATGACGGCGCACAATCCCGCCGCAGCCATTGCCGAAGCCGAACCGACCTCGCCCTGGCAGCCGACTTCCGCCCCCGAGATCGAAGCATTGGTTTTGATGATGCCGCCGACGGCCGCCGCCGTCAGCAGGAAATCGCGGATGCTGGGCTGGTCGGCTTCTGGATGGAAATGCAACCAGTAGCGCAGCACCGCGGGCAGAGTGCCGGCCGCCCCATTGGTTGGCGCGGTGACGACACGGCCGCCGGCGGCGTTCTCCTCATTGACCGCCATCGCATAGATCGACAGCCAGTCGTTGGCGAGCAGCGGGTTGGGCCGGTTCTGCTGCCATTGCTCCTGCAGCTTGTCGTGCAGCATCCGGGCACGGCGGCGCACCTTGAGTCCGCCCGGCATGATGCCGTCTTGCGACAGGCCGCGCTCGATGCAGCCCTTCATGGCGCTCCAGATGCCGTCGAGGCCGGCGTCGAGCTCCTCGCGCGACATCTGCGTCTCCTCGTTGACGCGCTTCATCTCGGCAATGGAAAGCCCGCTTTTCGCTGCCATGGACAGCATTTCGACGGCGTTCTTGAACGGATACGGAACCTTCTTGCCTTCGGTTGTCGCCGAGCCCCTTGCTTTCATCCGCTGCAGTTCCTCTTCGGACATTACGAAGCCGCCGCCGATCGAATAATAGACGCGCCTCAGCAGCAACCGGTCGCCGGCATCATAGGCAGAGAAGGCCATGCCATTGGCGTGACCCGGCAGCGGCATCTTGCGATCCAGCACCAGATCCATTGCCGGGTCGAAACGATAGGACGGATGGCCGGGCGGCGAGATCCGCTTCTCGGCGGCGATGCGAGCGACGATGCCGTCCGCCTGGTCGGGATCCACCGTGTGCGGCGTCTGGCCGGCGAGGCCGAGCACCACGGCACGATCGGAGCCATGGCCGATGCCGGTATAGGCGAGCGAGCCATGCAGGCTGGCCGCGATCCGGTCGACCTTGGCGCCGGCCGGGCGCGGCCAGTCGTCTCCCGCAATCTCGTCGAGAAACCGCCGCGCAGCTGTCATCGGCCCCATCGTGTGCGAACTCGATGGGCCGATGCCGATCTTGAACAGGTCGAAAACTGAAAGGAACACGTGGGCGTTTTCTCCTGGGACCTTGTTGAGGTCTACATATAGGAATTCCCATGATGTTTTCCGCTGTTTTGAAGATTGCGGCGCTGCGCCTGCCGACCTTGTTTGCTCCGGCAGCGACATTCCAGCTTCGGCCATCGAAGCGTCCCCTCCGCCTGTGGTAAAAGCAACGCATGAGCGATTCCTTTCATCTATCGATGGCCGACCTTGCGGCGCTGGGGTTCTTCCTTGCCGCGTGGGTGCTGCATACGCTCGCCGCGGACGGAATGCTGGTCAGCCGCGTGTCGCTGACGAGGGCGATGAACGCGCAGCGCGAGGCCTGGATGCGGACCATGGCCGAGCGCGAGATCCGCATCGTCGACACCGCCATCATGAGCGGGCTGCAGCAGGGAACCGCCTTCTTTGCCTCCAGTTCGCTGATTGCGATCGGTGGCTGTTTTGCCTTGCTCGGCGCCTCCGACCAGGTTCTGACCGTGCTGAGTGACCTGCCGTTTGGCGCTACGTCCTCACGCGCGGCGTTCCAGACGAAGGTGTTCGGCCTGGTGCTGATCCTGGCCTTTTCCTTCTTCAAGTTCGGCTGGGCTTACCGGCTGTTCAACTATTGCTCGATCCTGATCGGAGCCGTGCCGATTCCGCATGGCGAGGCGTCGCGCAATCCGGTCACCGAAACGGCAGTCTGGCGTGCGGCGCGCATGAACATGCTGGCCGGGAAGCATTTCAATTCGGGCCTGCGCGGCGTGTTCTTCTCGATTGGCTATCTTGGCTGGTTCGTCGATCCCGCCGTTTTCGTGCTATCGACGCTGCTGCTGCTGGCGGTGCTGGTGCGCCGCCAATTTTTCTCGGCGGCGCGGCAAGCGGTGCTCGGTCAGCCGCCCGGCCCGGGAAAAGGCCGATCAATGCGGCCCGACAGCCAGTAGGCGGTGAGCCCTATCCATTCGCGGATCGCAACAGTGGTGACCTCCAGCCAGTCGCCGGGATAGGGGAACGTGGCGATGCCTTCCCTACCGGAGGTGCGATAGTCGACTGGCCACGGAATGGTCGAAAAGCCGGCTTTGTCGAACAGCGCCTTGGCGCGTGGCATGTGGAAGGCCGAGGTCACCAGCAACCAGGTCTCGCCTGGTTTCGGCGTCACCAGTTGCTTGGTAAAAACAGCATTCTCGTAGGTGTTGCGGGATTTGTTCTCGAGGATCAGCCGATCGGCCGCCACGCCGAGAGCGGCAAAAAGACGCGGTGCGGTATCTGCATCGCCTTCGCCGCCGCGGAAGATTTCGATGCTGCCACCGGAGATAACGACTTTCGCTGTCGGAAACCGCCGCGCCAGCACGGCCGCCTCGACCATCCGGTCGCCACTGGAGTTCATTTCATAGCCGCCACGCACCAGATTGACGGCGCCATCCAGACTGCCGCCAAGCACTATGATACCGTCGACCTTTTCCGGCAGCGGCGGCCTGGGGAAGCGCTCCTCCAGCGTATTTAGCATCATGGGGCCGAGCGGGCTCCATGTCGCAACAACAAGGATGACGAAGGCAAGAGTGCTGCCGACGGCCGCCAATCGCCGCCGGCCGAACATCGCCGCGACCAGCCCCGCCAGCAGCAGGAAGATCGCAAGATTCAACGGCTGAACGAAGAACCAGAGAATCTTGGAGACATAGAAGAACATCCCTCACCCCCTCAGATGAGAAACGATCCTACCACCATTTATCCGGCTGAAATGTGCCGGCCGCCCGTTCGATGACATGGGCGGTCTGGAACAGCGTTTCCTCGTCGAAGGGCCGGCCGATCAGCTGCAGGCCGAGCGGCAGCCCCTTGGCGTCGAGCCCAGCCGGAACCGCTATGCCGGGCAGGCCGGCCATGTTCACTGTCACCGTAAAAATGTCGTTGAGATACATCTTGACCGGGTCGGCGGCCATGTCCTCGTCGGCGATGCCGAAGGCGGCGGAAGGCGTTGCCGGCGTCAGGATGACGTCGACGCCTGCGGCAAACACATTTTCGAAGTCGCGCTTGATCAGGGTTCGAACCTTCTGCGCCTGCAGATAGTAGGCATCGTAGTAGCCGGCGGAAAGCACATAGGTGCCGATCATGATGCGGCGCTTGACCTCGCGCCCGAAGCCGGCGGCGCGGGTCTTTTCATACATGTCGGCAATGTCCCTGCCGGGCACGCGCAACCCATAGCGGACCCCGTCGTAACGGGCGAGGTTGGACGAGGCTTCGGCCGGCGCCACGATGTAATAGGCCGGCAGCGCGTATTTGGTGTGCGGCAGCGAGATATCGACGATCTCGGCGCCGGCATCCCGCAGCCAGGCAATGCCTTTCTGCCACAGCGCCTCGATCTCCGCGGGCATGTCGTCGACACGATATTCCTTTGGGATGCCGACCTTCATGCCTTTGATCGGGCGGCCGATCGCCGCCTCGTAATCCGGCACCGGCAGGTCGACGGACGTCGTGTCTTTCGGGTCGACCGAAGCCATCGACTTCAACAGGATCGCGGCATCGCGGACGTCGCGCGCGATCGGCCCGGCCTGGTCGAGCGACGAGGCGAACGCTACGATCCCCCAGCGCGAGCAGCGGCCATAGGTCGGCTTGATGCCGACCGTGCCCGTGAAGGCGGCGGGCTGGCGGATCGAGCCGCCGGTGTCGGTGGCGGTGGCGCCTGCGCACAGGAAGGCCGAGACGGCTGATGCCGAGCCACCGGACGAACCGCCCGGCACCAGTTGGGCATTGTCCAACGTGCGCGCGGTCCTGGTGCCGCCCGCCGAAACGAAGCCGCCCTCGCCCTGATGTGTCGTCGGCATCACTACCGTGTCGAGGCGCGAACGCCGCCACGGGTTGATGACCGGCCCGTAATACGAGGTCTCGTTGGACGAGCCCATGGCGAACTCGTCCATATTGAGCTTGCCGAGCATGACGGCACCATCCGCCCAAAGATTGGCGGTGACCGTCGATTCGTAGCGCGGCTTGAAGCCGTCCAGCACATGGCTGCAGGCCTGGGTGTGGACGCCTTCGGTGCCGAACAAATCCTTGATGCCGAGCGGGATACCCTCGAGCGACCCGCCCTCGCCCTTGGCTAATTTCGCGTCGGAGGCCTTGGCCATGTTGCGGGCCTTGTCGTCGGTGACCGCGACATAGGCATTGAGCGCCGGATTGGCTCGCTCGATCGCCGATAGATAGGCCTCGGTGATTTCGGTGGCGGTGATCTCCCTGGAGCGCAGTTTGGCGCGGGCCTGCGAAATCGTCAGCTGGGTCAGGTCGCTCATCAGGCAAGGCTCTTTTCGTAAAACACCGACCACTCGGAATCGGGATAATCCAGTACCGGGCCGCAGCGCGAAAAACCGGCGCGTTCGTAGACGGTCCAGGCGGCGGGATGACGGTCCCCCGTCTCCAGCACCAGACGCTTAAGCCCTTCTTGGCGCGCCAGCGCCTCGATACGCTCGACAATCTTCGCGCCGATCTTACGGCCGCGATGCGAAGGTCGCGTATATATCCGCTTGACCTCGCCGACCACAGCATCGTGGCGCTTCAGTGCGCCGCAACCGATGGCAAGGCCGTTATCGCGGGCGATGAAGACGGTCGTGTCGCGGTCCGCCATCTGCTCGACGGTCAAATGATAGCAATGCTCCGGCGGCGTCAGCTCCAGCAATGTGGCGTTCAGCTCCTCGACCAGCCCACGCACATCCTCCTGCAGCGGCGTCTCAGCGGCGATGTCGATTGCCATCGGCCTGCTACTCCACGACCTTCGGCACAAGGAAGAAATTCTCTTCGGTCGCTGGCGCGTTGGCGACAATGTCAGCTGCCTTGCCGCCGTCGGTGACGACGTCCTGGCGCTTTTTCATTGCCATCGGCGTGACCGAGGTCATCGGCTCGACGCCGGAAACATCGACCTCGTTCAACTGCTCGACAAAGCCCAAAATGGCGTTCAATTCGCCGGTCATACGCTCTGCATCCTCCTCGCTCACCGCAATACGGGCAAGGTGCGCGACGCGCTTCACGGTTTTTATATCAACGGACATGTTTGTGCCTCGGGGAAAACCAGCGCTATAGCGGCGCAGCGCGTGCCGCGCAACATGCATCGTGCCGACAACTGCCCTATGGCATCGTGACGCCGTCGCAGAGGAAATAGCTGCCGCCGTTACCGCTCTGCTCGCCTTCGTCGGCGGCAGGCCGAACCGATACCAGGTCGATCTGCTTCGGGCTCATCTGTGTCAGTGAGAGAACATCGGGAAAGACGTAGCCCGGCTCCTGGCATATAGCGGTCACCGCCCAGCTTGGTGAGCGTGTCGCTTTGGTGATCTGCAGGAATTCACAATTATATTCGATGCTTTCCAGCCCATTTGCCGACAGCACGATATTGCCGCCCTCTATCACCGTCTGCAGCGTATCCTTTTTGGCCTGCGCGCAGAGATCCTCCGATTGCAGATAGACCCCGTTGATGAAATCCTCGGCGGCCAGCGCCGGCGACGCGGCAACCAGCATGGAAATGCAAAGAGAGTTTCTCAGATCCATGTCGTCATTCCGGTTCGCTGTCGCTACAGCGTAATCGTCTCGCCGATCTTCGGCAACGCCACTTTCACACCCGATCCGTCCAGCCCGGCCACAAACTTATCGGCGGTCTGATCTATCATCGGAAATGTGCCGAAATGAGCGGGAACGACCGTCTCGAACTTGAAGAAACGCTGGCAGGCAAGGGCTGCCACCGCGCCGCCCATGGTGAAGCGATCGCCGATCGGCACGATGCCGATCTTCGGTTCATGCAACTCGTTGATCAGGGCCATGTCGGAAAAGATGTCGGTGTCGCCCATGTGATAAAGCGTCTTGTCCTCGGGGAAGTGCAGGACAAGCCCGCCCGGATTGCCGAGATAGGTATTCTCGCCGCCCTCGCCCGGAAACGACGATGAATGCAGAGCCTGAACGAAGGTGGTGGTGAAGCCGCCGCAATCGACCGTACCGCCGATATTGCCGGGATTGATCTGCTTGTTACCGACGCCCTTGCCGACCAGGTACATGCAAATCTCGAAATTGGCGACCACCATCGCGCCGCTCTTCTTGAGCACTTCGATGGCGCCGCTGATGTGGTCGCTGTGGCCATGGGTGAGCAATACGTGCGTGACCCCTTCGGCCGGCCCTTCCCACCCACCCGTCCAAGACGGATTACCGACCAGATAGGGGTCGATGAGGATTTTCGCGCCCTCGATGTCGATTCGGAATGCCGAATGTCCGTACCAGGTCAGTTTCATCAATGCTTTCCTCGATTTTTGCTTCGGTAGAGGATAGAACGCCGACGGCGAAATTAAAGTACGACGCACGCTTGCGCGTATAAGACGTGCGGCGTCGCGGTCAAAGGAAAAGCCGTTGGGCATCATCACCATCGAGGAGTTGCCGGCCCGGCTCGGCGGCGGCAAGACCCTGGCCGGTCTCGACCTCGGCGACAAGACGATCGGCGTGGCGGTTTCCGATCGCGGCTTGTCCTTCGCCCACCCGCGCGCTGTCATCATGCGCAGGAAATTCTCGCTCGATGCCGCAGTGCTGCTCGCTCTGCTACAGAAGGAAAACGCCGGCGCCGTGGTGATCGGCCTCCCCATCAACATGGACGGCTCGGAAGGCCCGCGCGCCCAAAAATCCCGCGCTTTCGTACGCAATATGGCTGGATTGACCGATCTGCCCTTCGTCTTTTGGGACGAAAGACTGTCGACGGTGGCGGCCGAGCGGACACTGATCGAGATGGATTTTTCCCGCAAGAAACGCGCCGGCAAGATCGATTCTGCGGCGGCCGCTTTTATCCTCCAAGGCGTTCTCGACCGGCTTCAGGTGCTCGGCGTCGATGCCTGGTCGAAATAGCGGTTGCGCATCGCCGTGATCCAGCCACCAATCGCCTTGCGGCGGCGAAATGCCCAGAACCCCGTCAGCAGCAGCCCATCGAACACGCAAGCTTTCGCCACCATGCCCGGAATGAGTGCCGGATCGACGCCGAGCATCTGTCCATAGAGCTGGAAGACGAGATCGTGCAATTGACGGCTCAGCATGACGTAGCCGAAATTGATGTCGTTGAGCGACAGAAAGAACCAGCCCCAAAACAAGAGGAGCGGAGCCGCCCAAAGCGCGAACAAGGTGCGCATCAGCGGTCGTCCCTCGAATCCAGCCGGCCGGAAATGCGGGCAAGCGAGGAATTATGCGCCGCTGCCTTGGCCATGACATGCGCGGCCGCTCGGATTTCGCCGGTCCCTGGAACTGCCGCGGCAACGGCCGACCGCCTCTCGGCGAGCATCGCGACATAGGACGCCAGAAGTGCCGCCAATTGCACCGCGACAACCATGAACAGCCCATTGATGCCTTGCGCGGCGCCGCCGATGACTATCAGCGACAGCACGCCCAAGGCGGAGATGAAGGCGATCCGCACGACGCTGTCGGCAGGTTCCGGGTTGGTCGCGTGGCTGGTCAGTGCTTCAACAAAGGCCCAGCAGAACAACACCGCGACGACAAGCAGTGCCACGGCGAGCGGTGCCACGACGACGGCGTTTTCGAGATCGGCAAATCGAGTGTTCTGGACGGGAACGCCCAGTACGCCAAGGGCCGTCGCCACGCCTCGATTCCCGTCGATGCAGATGAACGCCAGCAGGGCGAAAACGGCCGCCCAATGCAATGCCAGAAAAGAGCTCAGAATATGCCGCATGACGCTCCCGCTTCGCAGGGCAAAGCCGCTCAAGCGGAACAGTCCTTGCCTTAACCATAACATTGGGCTTTGCCACCGGCCGCCGCAACGGAAACCATTCGTTAAGGTTAACGGCCATCCACAGGGGCGCGAGAGCGGCAGCGAATTTGGCGACGGCACCTAGTTGATCGGCGGGTAGAGCGTATCGATGATCATGCGGGCATCATGGCGCGAATCGATCATGCCATAGGTATTGCGCCACTGGCCGGCGAGGCGCGTTTCGACGAAGGCGTCGGCGATCCGCCCTGCCCCCAGCCTGCGAAGCTCTGCCGCCGCCGCCGACAATGCCAATTGCTCGGTCAACAGCCGCGCCGAGCCCTCGTCGGTTGCCGCGACCTGCATTGCCGCCTTGAGGACGCCGACAGTGCCGCGTCCGCCGGCGCCTAGATCGCGGTCGATGCCGGCCAGCACGTCGTCGAACAGGCCTGGCGCGCGGCCGAGCACGCGCAACACGTCGAGCGCCATGACGTTGCCTGAACCTTCCCAGATCGCGTTGACCGGAGCTTCGCGATAGTAGCGGGCGAGCGGCCCCTCCTCGACATAGCCATTGCCGCCGAGGCACTCCATCGCTTCATAGAGCAGCGGCGGCGCAATCTTGCAGACCCAGTATTTGACGACAGGCGTCATGGCGCGGGCGAAGGCCGCCTCGCCGCGGTCGCCCGCCGCCTCGTCGAAGGAGCGCGCCAGCCGGAACGACAGCGCGGTAGCGGCGGCAACGTCGAGCGCCATATCGGCCAGCACACGCTGCATCAGCGGCTGCTCGATCAGATTGGTTCCAAACACCTTGCGGTGGCGCGTGTGGTGGACAGCCTCGGCCAGTCCGGCCCGCATGATCGCCGACGAGGCGACGGCGCAGTCGAGCCGCGTCAGGGTCACCATATCCATGATCGTCTTTACGCCGGCGCCGGGCTCGCCGACCATCTCGCCGATGGCATTGACGAATTCCACCTCCGACGAGGCATTGGAGCGGTTGCCGAGCTTGTCCTTCAGCCGTTGAAAACGGAAGCCGTTACCGGATCCGTCGCCGAGCAAGCGGGGCACGAGAAAGCACGACAGTCCCTCCGGCACCTGTCCGAGCACCAGGAAGGCATCCGACATCGGCGCCGACATGAACCATTTGTGGCCGGTCAGGCGATAAAACCCGCTGCCGGCGCGCTCCGCCTTGGTGACGTTGGAGCGGACATCGGTGCCGCCTTGCTTCTCGGTCATGCCCATGCCGAGTGTCAGCCCTGCTTTTTCGACCGGCGGCTTTTGGCTTTGATCGTACTTGCGCGTCGTCACCCGCGGCGCCCATTCGCGAAACAGCTTCGGGCTGGCCATCAGCGCTGCCAGCGAAGCGCTGGTCATGGTGATCGGGCAGAGATGCCCGGTCTCGAGCTCAGCCGTGAGATAAAAGCGCGCGGTGCGCACCTGGTGGCGACGGCCGATCTCGGCGTCGCCATTCTCCCAAACCGACGAATGCAGCCCGTTGGCAACAGAGCGGCGCATGAGCGCGTGATAGGCGGGATGGAACTCGACCTGGTCGATGCGCCGGCCCTGGCGATCATGGGTCCTGAGCTTCGGCGTCTCGACATTGGCAAGACGAGCCAGTTCCTGCGCCTCATGGGTCAGAACGAAACGGCCAAGCCCGTCGAGGTCCTTACGCACCGGATCGGAAAAGCGCTCGGCAAGCTGGATCAGCAACGGATCGCCCCGCCAGGCGTTACCGCCGGCCAGCGGCGGCGGCTGGTTGGTCACGTCGTCAGTCACGCTTCGTCCTTATCACCTGAAGGCTGCGAATCCAAAGCCAAGGCGGTTTATAGCCTATGGCCAGCGGCGCGCGACGAAAATACCGGGGAGAACCGATCCAATCCCAAGCCGATGCTTGCAGCCGCGGAGCCTCCCCCCTATAGCAGCGACTTGAGATGACCGACGCATCGTCCCTGCCGCTTTATCCCCACCGCCATCTTCTGGGCATCCGCGATCTTTCCCCCGCCGACATAGAGCTTCTGCTCGACCGGGCGGACCAGGCCGTTGCCATCTCGCGGCAATCGGACAAGAAGACATCGACGCTGCGCGGCCGCACCCAGATCAATCTGTTCTACGAAGCCTCGACCCGTACGCAATCGTCGTTCGAGCTGGCCGGCAAACGGCTCGGCGCCGACGTCATGAACATGTCCGTAGCGAGCTCTTCGGTGAAAAAGGGCGAGACGCTGATCGATACTGCGATGACGCTGAATGCCATGCGTCCCGACATATTGATCATCCGCCATCAATCGGCCGGCGCGGCAGCACTTCTTGCCCAAAAAGTCGGCTGCTCGGTGGTCAATGCCGGCGACGGCGCCCATGAGCATCCTACCCAGGCGCTGCTCGACGCACTGACCATCCGCCGCGCCAAGGGTCCGCTGTCGAAGCTGATCGTGGCGATCTGCGGCGACATCCTGCATTCGCGCGTGGCCCGCTCCAATATCATCCTGCTCAACGCGCTTGGTGCCCAGGTCAGGGTCGTCGCCCCTTCGACGCTTTTGCCCGCCGGCATCGAGAAGATGGGCGTCATCGTCACCCGTTCCATGGCCGAGGGTCTGAAGGACGCCGACGTGGTAATGATGCTGCGCCTGCAGCGCGAACGTATGGAAGGCGCCTTCGTACCGTCGGTACGCGAATATTTCCGCTATTTCGGCCTCGACGCCGAGAAGCTGAAGGCGGCCAAGGACGGTGCGCTGGTTATGCATCCCGGCCCGATGAACCGCGGCGTCGAGATCGCCTCGGAGATCGCCGACGGCCCGCAAAGCGTCATCCAGGAACAGGTTGAGATGGGCGTCGCCGTACGCATGGCGGTGATGGAAGCGCTGCTCGACCCGCGTCGAAACGAGGGTCGGGGCCGATGAGCATAACGGTCTTCAGCCGCGCCCGCATCGTCGACCCATCGCGCGGCATCGACGAGATCGGCACCGTCATCGTCGAAGGGCGCAAAATTGTTGCCGCTGGCAAGGCGGCCTTGAACCAGGGCGCGCCCGAAGCCGCCACGATCATCGAGTGCGCCGGCAAGGCGATCATCCCCGGCCTGATCGATGCGCGTGTCTTCATCGGCGAACCGGGCGGCGAACACCGGGAGACCATCGCCTCGGCCAGCGTGGCGGCAGCGGCCGGCGGCGTAACCTCGATTGTGATGATGCCCGATACCGACCCGGTGATCGACAATGTGGCGCTGGTCGAATTCGTGCTGCGCACCGCCAAGGATACAGCCATCGTCAACATCTTTCCGGCAGCGGCGATCACCAAGGGGCTGGAAGGCCGCGAGATGACCGAATTCGGCCTGCTGCGGGAGGCCGGCGCGGTCGCCTTCACCGACGGCAGGCATTCTGTTGCCAGCGCGCTGGTGATGCGCCGGGCGCTGACCTATGCGCGCGATTTCGGTGGCGTGATCGCCCACGAAACCCAGGATGCCGATCTCGCCTCGTCAGGCGTGATGAATGAAGGCCTATATGCAAGTTGGCTCGGCCTTGCCGGTATTCCGCGCGAGGCCGAATCCATCCCCCTGGAGCGCGATCTGGCGCTGGCGCGGCTGACGGGCGGCGCCTATCACGCGGCCAAGATCTCGACGGCGATGGCGGCAAACGGGGTGGCGCGCGCAAAAGCCGATGGCGCCAACGTCACATCAGGCGTGTCGATCCACAATCTGTCGCTCAACGAGAACGATGTCGGCGAGTACCGCACCTTCTTCCGGCTGACGCCGCCGCTGCGCGCCGAGGAAGACCGGCTGGCGATGATCGAAGCGATCAAGGACGGCACCATCGACCTCATCGTCTCCTCGCACGACCCGCAGGACGTCGACACCAAGCGCCTGCCCTTTGCCGATGCTGCGGCCGGCGCCATCGGGCTGGAAACGCTGTTAGGCGCAGCGCTGCGGCTCTATCACAATGGCGACGTGATGCTGCTGCGGCTGATCGAGACACTGTCGACCGCGCCGGCAAGATTGTTCAGCCTGCCCGGCGGCACGCTGAAACCGGGGGCATTGGCCGACCTTGCGCTCGTCGATCTGGACGAGCCATGGGTCGTTACCGAGAGCGGCATCCGCTCACGCTCGAAAAACACCTGTTTCGAAGGCGCGCGACTGCAAGGCGAGGTCTTGCAAACGATGGTGGCGGGCCGCACAGTGTTTTCGGCCTAGGACGAAGCGGGTGTCACGTCTTCAAATTCGCTCAGCCAAGGAAAGTTCGGGGGAACAATGGTTTACAGTCCCGTCTTGGCATTGGTGTTCGGCTATCTTCTCGGCTCGATCCCGTTTGGCCTGCTGATCACCCGTGCCGCCGGCCTCGGAGACGTGCGCAACATCGGCTCCGGCAACATCGGTGCCACCAATGTGCTGCGCACCGGCAACAAGAGCTTGGCCGCGGCCACGCTGCTGCTCGATGCGCTGAAGGGCACCGCGGCGGTGTTGATCGCAGGCCGCTTTGCGCCCGAGCTCGGACTTTGGGCCGGATTCGGCGCGTTTTCAGGTCATCTTTTTCCGGTCTGGCTCGGCTTCAAGGGGGGCAAGGGTGTCGCCACTTACCTCGGCGTGCTGATCGGCCTTGCCTGGCAAGTGGCGCTGATCTTCGCCGTCGTCTGGCTGGCGGTGGCCTTCCTGTTCCGCTTCTCCTCGCTTGCGGCACTGACGGCAGCGGTCGTCGTGCCCGTTGCCCTGTATTTCCTGAGCACCCAGCAGATTGCCGGGCTTTTCGCGGCGATGAGCCTCATCGTCATCGTAAAGCACCGCGCCAACATTGCGCGGCTGCTTGCCGGCACCGAGGGTAAGATCGGGGCCAAAGAGTGAGCGAGCCCGACGCCGGGCCGCGCCTCAGCGACCGGCAGCGGCTGAGCTGGCTTCGCCTGATCCGCACGCCGAATGTCGGCCCGGCTTCGTTTCGCGACCTGATCAACCGGTTCGGTTCGGCCGAAGCAGCATTATCGATGCTGCCCGAGCTGATGATTTCGGGTGGCGCCAAAAAAATCGTCCGCATCCCGTCCATTGCCGAGGTCGAGGCGGAGCTGGAGACGGCCCGGCGGGCCGGCGCCCACTTCGTCGGCATCGGCGAGGCGGATTATCCGCCGCTGATGAAAAGCATGGATCATCCGCCGCCGCTGCTCGCGGTCAGGGGCAACAGCGCGGTGTTCCGCTTGCCAGCGGTCGCTATCGTCGGCGCTCGCAACGCATCGCTGGCAGGCATCAAGATGGCGCGGATGCTGGCGGCGGATCTCGGCCGCGACGGCTATGGCATTGTTTCCGGCCTGGCGCGCGGCATCGATACAGCCGCGCACCAGGGCAGCCTTTCGACCGGCACGATCGGCGTGCTCGCCGGCGGCCTCGATTTGCCCTACCCGCCCGAAAATGCCGACCTGTGCGACGAGATCGCCGAGCATGGCGGCGCCATCATTTCCGAAATGCCGTTTGGCTGGCAGCCGCGCGCACAGGACTTTCCGCGCCGCAACCGGCTCGTCGCCGGTGCTGCATTGGGATTGGTAGTGGTCGAGGCCGCACAGCGCTCCGGCTCGCTGATCAGCGCCCGCCTCGCCGGCGAGATGGGGCGGCTGGTTTTCGCCGTTCCCGGTTCACCGCTCGATCCGCGCGCCGCCGGCGCCAATGGCCTGCTCAAGGACGGCGCCACCCTTGTGACCGAGGCCACCGATATCACCAGTGCCATAGCGCCGCTGGTCGGCGGCTGGTCGCCAAGGACATCGCCGCTTGAAGAGCCGCCCGACTTTTCGGCAACACCGCCGCCGCGCGAGGACGATCGCGACCGCGTCGTCGAAGCGCTCGGCCCGACGCCGGTATCAGTGGACGAGATCATCCGCCACACCGGCCTGCATCCCGCCCAAGTGTTCATGGTGCTGCTGGAGCTCGACCTCGCCGCCCGGCTCGAACGCCATGCCGGCGGCAACGTCTCACTGATTTGACCCAGAACTTGCGCATATCCCGGCAAGCAATTCCGATGTGATCGCGATGGCCGATCCGAGCAACAAACCAAAGCAGATGCTGTTCACTCGTATGACGGCCCTTGTCTGGTCAGCTCTGAGTGTCATGCTGGCGCTGCAATGGTCGATGGATCTCGGCATGTCGGGTTTTCCCGACGGCTACATAACGCCCTTCGCAAGAGCGACCAGCACGCTTCTGGGCATTCTGACGGCAGCCTGCATGGCCCAGGGTCTCTACTTTTTCCTGGCCGGCGCGTTCGGCAGGAAGGTAAGCGCCGTCGGTCTTTTCCTGCAAATCCTTGCCGCGGCGGTTCTTACCGTGGCGCCAGTGCTTATCGTGAAGGATTGTCCGGGTTCTCAGGTGTGCAGCAGAGCCTATGAGGCGCTCACCGGCACGATGATGGACGATGGCGCGGGCGGCTAACGCCACTGCATGCGTTGGGCACGAGGCTGTCACCCATGTCTCCGGGTCGTACCCTCTGGATTTGGTGAGCGCGATGGGATTCGAACCCATGACCTACTGATTAAAAGTCAGTTGCTCTACCGGCTGAGCTACGCGCTCCCGCGGGCTCAGAAAGGCCGCCCTCGAAATTGCGCGGAACATAGGGAGAGTGCCTCTGCCGGTCAACCGGAAAAAGACGGCTCCCAGACCGGACTTTCCTGTCGCGTCATCATGCCGTGCGGTGCGCTTCGGCGTTGACGGAATTGCCTCCGTCTCGCGCAAGGCCGAAGCTCGCGCTTTGCGGGACAAGCGCAAGCAGCGAATCGAGAGAACCTTTGCAGATCAGCAACTTGGGATTCTTAGCGGAACAATTTGCGCAGCCTGCCCGTTTTTCCGCGACAAGGGACATGCGTTTCAAGGAGAAGATCATGAATAGGATCATGTCGGGCCTGCTGGCGACCACCCTTTCGATCTCATTCGCTGCCGCGGAGATCGTGCCAGTCAACGCTCAGCCCAGCTATGCGCCCCCTGCCCAAGGGCTCACCTCGAATGTCCAGACCGTCCAGTACGAGCCGTGGCGGAGGCACCGGAATTTCAATCGCGATTTCTCGCGTCGCGATTTCTCCCGGCGCAGTTTTGCGCGTGACGACGGCATGTATTGGCGTGGCCATCGCGGCTATCGCGAATATCGTCGCGGCTATCGCCGCCATGGCGACTACTGGTTCCCGCTGGCCGCTTTCGCCACCGGTGCGCTGATTACCGGCGCTATCATCAACAACCAGAATCGGTCTATCGTGGCGATGCCCATGTGCAGTGGTGCTATGACCATTACCGGAGCTATCGTGCGTCTGACAACACCTACCAGCCCAATTACGGCCCGCGCCGGCAGTGCCGGTCGCCTTACTGAGTCTTTGATTAGAGGCTGCAAGGCCCGCGCCCGACCGGCGCGGGTTTTAATGAGTGCGAATCCGGTGCCATCCCTGCTTATGGCGCACTTAGCGTCCTGCGCACAGCGTGGCGCCAACCTGCCAGCTTGGCGGCACGTGTCGAAGCATCCATCTCCGGCTTGAACCGGCGCTCGAGCGCCCAACTCCTGGCGAATTCCCGCGCCTTCGGCCAGGCACCCGCCTTCGAGCCGGCCAGCCATGCCGCACCAAGCGCGGTCGTCTCGAGAATTGTCGGCCGGTCGACCGGCGCATCGAGAATGTCGGCCAGCCGCTGCATGGTCCAGTCCGACGCCACCATGCCGCCATCGACCCTGAGCACAGTCTTGGCCGAAGCGCCCTTCCAGTCCTTGCGCATAGCGTCGAGCAGATCGCGCGTTTGGAACGCAACGGATTCCAGCGCCGCGCGGGCAAATTCCGCCGGCCCCGAATTGCGGGTCAGCCCGAAGATGGCGCCCCGCGCCTCGGCATCCCAGTGCGGTGCGCCGAGCCCGACGAAAGCCGGCACCAGATAGACGTTCTGCGTCGGATCGGCCTCCGCCGCCAATTTGCCGCTCTGCTCGGCCTTGCCGATCACCTTGATGCCGTCCCGCAGCCACTGCACGGCGGCGCCGGCGATAAAGATCGAGCCCTCCAGTGCATAGGTGGTCTTGCCGCTCAGCCTGTAGGCGATGGTGGTCAAAAGCCGGTTCTTCGAACGCACCAGATCGCTGCCGGTGTTGAGCAGCGCGAAGCAACCGGTGCCGTAGGTCGATTTCATCATGCCTGGCTCGAAACAGGCCTGGCCGATCGCCGCCGCATGCTGGTCGCCGGCCACACCGAGGATTCTGATCTCTGTGCCGAACAGACTTTTGTCGGTGATTCCAAAATCATCGGCACAGTCTTTCACCTGCGGCATCATTCTTGCAGGTATACCAAGAATGGCCAGCAACTCGTCGTCCCAGGCGTTTTGTTCGATGTTGTAGACCAGCGTGCGCGAGGCATTGGTGGCGTCAGTGGCGTGGACCTTGCCGCCAGTCAGGCGCCAAATCAGAAAACTGTCGATGGTGCCGGCCAGCAGTTCGCCCTTCTCGGCGCGTTTTCTGGCGCCCTTCACCTTGTCCAGCATCCAGGCGATCTTGGTGCCGGAGAAATAGGGATCGAGCAGCAGGCCGGTCTTTTTCGTGAATTTCTTCTCCAGCCCCAGCCTCTTCAGTTTCTGGCATAACGGCGCGGTGCGGCGGTCCTGCCAGACAATCGCGTTGTGGATCGGCTCGCCGGTCTCCTTGTCCCAGATGACGACGGTTTCGCGCTGGTTGGTGATGCCGATCGCGGCGACGTCCCCTGCGTTGCGGCCGGCTGTCTTCAGCGCGGCCCTCACCGTTTCCACGACGCTTGACCAGATTTCCTCGGGATCATGCTCGACCCAGCCGGAGGCCGGATAATATTGGGTGAATTCCTTTTGCCCGCTGCCGACGACCTTCATCTTGTCGTCGAACAGGATCGCCCGGCTCGATGTCGTGCCCTGGTCGATTGCGAGGATATATCCGGTCATTCTCTCTCCCGTCGAAGCGAATTCAAGGTGCTGCGATGTCTCGGCGCCAGGTGGCGCGGAGCCGTTCACGCAAACAGGGGAGACGGCAACATGCCGCCTCCCCTGAGTATGGCGATGCGGGCGCGAACGCCCGCATCAAACAGCCCTATTGCTGCCAGCTCTTCACCAGCTCGTCATAGTTGATGGTGACCGGTTTTTCCTTCTCGTTCTCGATCTTGAGCTGAGGAGCGAGATTGCCCTTCTTGACCGCATCGGCGTTCCAGTAGGCGAGGTCATGCTCTTCGGCCATCTTCGGGCCGATATCGCCCTGGACGCCCGACTTCTCGATGCGGCTCATCACCTTTTCCTGCTCGGCGCAGAGCGAGTCCATTGCTTCTTGCGCGCTCTTGGCGCCCGACGAAGCATCGCCGATTGCCTGCCACCAGAGCTGTGCCAGCTTCGGATAGTCCGGCACGTTGGTGCCGGTCGGGGACCACTGGACGCGCGCCGGCGAGCGGTAGAACTCGATCAAGCCGCCGAGCTTTGGTGCACGTTCGGTGAAGCTCTTGTCGTGGATCGTGCTCTCGCGGATGAAGGTCAGGCCGACATGGCTCTTCTTCACGTCGACCGTCTTCGAGGTGACGAACTGCGCGTAGAGCCAGGCGGCCTTGGCGCGGTCGGTCGGCGTCGACTTCATCAGCGTCCAGGAACCGACGTCCTGATAGCCAAGCTTCATGCCGTCCTTCCAGTAGACGCCATGCGGCGACGGCGCCATGCGCCACTTCGGCGTGCCGTCGTCGTTCAGCACCGCCTTGGCGCTGGCGTCGACCATGCTGGCGGTGAAGGCGGTATACCAGAAGATCTGCTGGGCAACCGCGCCCTGCGCTGGCACCGGCCCTGACTCGGAGAAGGTCATGCCCTGGGCTTCCGCCGGTGCATAGGCCTTCAGCCAATCGAGGTACTTCTGGATGGCATAGACGGAAGCCGGACCATTGGTGTCGCCGCCGCGCGCCGTGCAGGAACCCACCGGACGCGAATTCTCGTCGACCTTGATGCCCCATTCGTCGACGGGCAGACCGTTCGGAATGCCCTTGTCGCCATTGCCGGCCATCGACAGCCATGCGTCGGTGAACCGCCAGCCGAGCGACGGGTCCTTCTTGCCATAGTCCATATGGCCGTAGACCTTCTTGCCGTCGATCTCACGCCCGGTGAAGAACGCTGCAATGTCCTCATAGGCCGACCAGTTCACCGGCACGCCGAGGTCGTAGCCGTATTTGGCCTTGAAGTCCGCCTTGTTCTTCTCGTCATTGAACCAGTCGTAACGGAACCAGTAGAGGTTCGCGAACTGCTGGTCGGGAAGCTGATAGAGCTTCTTGTCGGGCGCGGTGGTGAACGAGGTGCCGATGAAATCCTTCAGGTCGAGATTCGGGTTGGTGACATCCTTGCCGTCGCCTGCCATCCAGTCGGTCAGGTTGCGCACCTGCTGGTAGCGCCAATGCGTGCCGATCAGATCGGAATCGTTGACCCAGCCGTCATAGAGGTTCTGGCCGGTCTGCATCTGGGTCTGGATCTTCTCGACGACGTCGCCTTCCTGGATGACGTCATGCGTGACCTTGATGCCGGTGATGGCCGTAAAGGCCGGCGCCAGCACCTGCGATTCATACTGATGCGTGGCGATGGTTTCGGAGACCACCTTGATATCCATGCCGGCGAAAGGTTTCGCGGCATCGATGAACCATTGCATTTCGGCTTCCTGGCCGGCGCGGTCGAGCGTCGAGAGGTCGCCAATTTCCTTGTCCAGGAAGGCCTTGGCCTCGTCCATTCCGGCATAGGCATTGCTGGCCCCGAGCAACAGGACAAGCGCAGTTGTTGATGTCAAGAATTGCCGTCGCATGTATTTCCTCCACTGTTAAAGTTCAAAGTGCGATCTGGATCGGCGGCCGGCACGCCGCCGTTCCAACAGTTTCCCCCTCTATACGTAGCGGAACACGCCGACGGCGAAGACCACGGAGAGAGCGAGAGCCCACCACAGATTGGGTCCGACTAGACCCAGCCAAGCGAGATGGATAAAGGCGCTGCCCAGCAGCGACAGGAACAGGCGGTCGCCGCGCGTCGTTTCGAAGCGCAGTACGCCGACGCGCGGATTGCCGCCCGGCGAGACGTATTCCCACACCGCCATGCCGCAAAGCAGCAGAAAGATGGTTCCAAAGAAGGCCGCGGTCGGCCACGTCCAGGCCATCCACGAAAAATCGAGGTTGGACGAGAGGTTAAATCCCCACAGGCGGATATTGGCCGGGTCGCTGAAGCCCACCGTTATCGCCACGAAATCGATTTGAAGTGCCACCCAGGCCACGACGACCAGGGCAAGAAACAGCACGGCCCACCACCATGGGCTTCTGTCGACCTGCTCCATCATACCCTCCCCAGGGCAAAGCCCTTGGCGATGTAGTTGCGCACAAACCAGATGACGAGCGCGCCGGGAATCAGCGTCAGCACGCCGGCGGCGGCAAGCAACCCCCAATCCATACCGGCGGCCGAAACGGTGCGGGTCATGGTCGCGGCGATCGGCTTGGCATCCGTGGTCGTCAGCGTGCGGGCGATCAAGAGCTCCACCCACGAGAACATGAAGCAGAAGAAGCACGCCACGCCGATGCCGCTCGCAATCAGCGGCATGAAGATCTTGATGAAGAAGCGCGGGAACGAATAGCCGTCGATATAGGCGGTCTCGTCGATCTCCTTGGGCACGCCCGACATGAAGCCTTCGAGGATCCACACCGCCAGCGGCACGTTGAACAGGCAATGCGCCAGAGCCACGGCGATATGGGTGTCGATAAGGCCGAAGGCCGAATAAAGCTGGAAGAATGGCAGCGCGAACACCGCCGGCGGCGCCATGCGGTTGGTCAGCAGCCAGAAGAACAGATGCTTGTCGCCGAGGAAGCGATAGCGCGAAAAAGCATAGGCAGCAGGCAGTGCCGCAGCCACCGAAATCACCATGTTCATAACCACATAGGTGATCGAGTTGATGTAGCCCGAATACCAGGACGTGTCGGTGAAGATGGTGCGGTAATTCGCCAATGTCGGCGCGTGCGGGTAGAGAGTCAGCGACGAGACGATCTCGCCATTGGTCTTGAAGCTCATATTGATGAGCCAGTAGATCGGCAAAAGCAGAACGACGATGTAGAGCGTCGGCACGATCCACCACCAGCGCGACTCCTCGCCGCGACGGCGCATCAGCCGTGCGATCTCGTCCTGCCGTAGCGTGCTGGCGAGCCCTTCCGAAGCTGTCGTCTCGCTCACCCTATCGGCTCTCTCTTCGGTGCGGCTCATCTCAACGCTCCGCGTCATAATTGGTCATCACGGTGTAGAACACCCACGACAACAGCAGGACGATAAGGAAGTAGACCAGCGACATCGCCGCCGCCGGGCCGAGGTCGAACTGGCCGAGCGCGGTCTTGACGAGATCAATCGAAAGAAAGGTCGTCGAGTTGCCGGGGCCGCCACCGGTGACCACGAACGGCTCCGTGTAGATCATGAAGCTATCCATGAAGCGCAGCAGCACGGCGATCAGCAGCACGCGGTTCATCTTCGGCAGCTGGATGTAGCGGAACACCGCCCAGCGCGAGGCACCGTCGATCTTGGCTGCCTGATAAAAGGCATCCGGGATCGAGACCAGGCCGGCATAGCAGAGCAGGACGACGAGGCTTGTCCAATGCCAGACGTCCATGATGATGACCGTGACCCAGGCGTCATATGGGTCTTGCACATAGTTATAGTCGATGCCGAGCGCGTTGACGTAATAGCCGAGCAGGCCAATGTCGTTGCGCCCGAACACCTGCCAGATGGTGCCGACGACGTTCCACGGGATCAGCAGCGGCAACGCCATCAAAACAAGGCACACAGGCACGCCCCAACCCTTCTTCGGCATATTGAGCGCAATGAAGATGCCGAGCGGCACTTCGATCGCCAGGATGATAAAGGAGAAGACAAGGTTGCGGATCATCGCCTGCCAGAAGCGGCTCGAGGAAAGCAGTTCCTCGAACCATTCCGTGCCGGCCCAGAAGAAGACGTTATTGCCGAAAGTGTCCTGCACCGAATAATTGACGACCGTCATCAGCGGTATGACCGCCGAGAACGCCACCAGCAGCAGCACCGGCAGCACCAGGAACCAGGCTCTATTGTTCCAGGTCTTTTCCACTTTAGGCTCCCATCTCGACGCGCCAGGAATCGGCATAGATGTTGATGCCGGCTGGGTCGAACCGCACCTTCGGATCAGCCGGAACTGTCTCGTCCTCGCCGATGACGGCGGCGATCTCGCGCCCTTCGAGATTGGCACGGACCACCTTGTGGCGGCCGACGTCCTCGACCTTGCTGATCCGGACGGCCATGCCCTGGCTGCCCAGGCGCACATATTCGGGACGGATGCCGAGCTCGATGGCGCCGCCACCGGCCTTAGGCACGCCCGGCAGTTCGATCTGCTGCGAGCCCAGCCGCGCAGTCTTGCCGTCGATCGCCACCGGCATGACGTTCATGCCGGGCGAGCCGATGAAATAGCCGACAAAGGTGTGGCGCGGGCGCTCGAACAGCTCTGCCGGTGTGCCGATCTGCACGATTTCGCCGTCATACATGACGACCACCCTGTCGGCGAAGGTCAAGGCCTCGGTCTGGTCGTGCGTGACATAGACCATGGTGTAGCCGAAGCGGCGGTGAAGCTGCTTCAACTGGGAGCGCAGCATCCATTTCATATGCGGGTCGATGACGGTCAAAGGCTCGTCGAACAGGATGGCATTTACGTCGGAGCGCACCAGCCCGCGTCCGAGCGAAATTTTCTGCTTCTGGTCGGCGGTCAGTCCGCGCGCCTTTCGTTTGGCCATATCGGCCAGCCCGGTCATCTCCAGCGTTTCGCGCACCTTACGGTCGACGTCGGCCTCCGGCACGCCGCGATTGCGCAGCGGGAATGCCAGATTGTCGTAGACCGTCATCGTGTCGTAGATCACCGGGAACTGGAAGACCTGGGCGATGTTGCGCTCTTGGGTCGACAGATTGGTCACGTTCCTGCCGTTGAACAGCAACTGGCCGTGTGAGGGATGCAGCAATCCCGAAATGATATTGAGCAGCGTAGTCTTGCCGCAGCCGGACGGGCCGAGCAGCGCATAAGCGCCGCCATCCTCGAAGGTGTGGTGCACTTCCTTCAGCGCGAAATCGGCATCCGTGCGCGGGTTCTGCAGATAGGAGTGACGGATATGATTGACATCGATGCGCGCCATCGCTTCCTCCTAAGCCGCCAGCTTCGGCGCGGCCACGGCGCGGCCGTGCTCGTCGAAGACCATGATGTGGCGCGGGTCGATGAACACCTCGACCTCCTCGTCCGGCTCGAAGTCGCGAATGCCGTGGGTCAGCATGACCCAGCGCGCATCGGCAAAATCGAGATGGATGAAGCTTTCCGATCCGGTGATCTCAGTGATCGTCACCTTTGCGCGCACCGGCACTGCGGCGGCGTTGGGCCGATCGAGGGACAGATGATGCGGCTGGAAGCCGATCGTATAGATCGCATCGGCAATGCCGAAGAGTTCCGCCGGCACCGGCAATTTCACGCCGCCCTCGAGCAGGAAATCCAGGCCCTTCTTGGCAAGCACGATGGTGTTGAGCGGCGGATCGGCGAAGCTCCTCGCCGTCACCAGATCGACCGGTTTGCGGAACACTTCGATGGTCGGCCCAAACTGGGTGATGCTACCCTCGGAGAGCGTTGCCGTGTTGCCGCCGAGCAGCAAGGCCTCGTGCGGCTCGGTCGTGGCATAAACAAAGATTGTGCCGGCGGCCGCGAAGACTTTCGGCAGTTCCGCGCGTAATTCTTCACGCAGCTTGTAGTCGAGATTGGCGAGCGGCTCGTCGAGCAGCACGAGGCTGGCATTCTTGACGATGGCGCGGGCCAGCGCGGTGCGCTGCTGCTGGCCGCCCGACAGGCTGAGAGGCGTCCGGTCGAGATAGGGCGTGAGTTTGAGAAGGGCGGCCGCATTGCGCACCTCCCTGTCGATCGTTGCCTGATCCGTGCCGGCTACCCGCAGCGGTGAGGCGATGTTTTCGTAGACCGTCATCGCCGGATAATTGATGAATTGCTGGTAGACCATGGCGACGTTGCGCTTTTGCACCGGCATGCCGGTGACATCCTTGCCATCGAACCAGACTGAGCCCGAGGTCGGCACGTCGAGGCCCGCCATCAGCCGCATCAGGCTGGTCTTGCCGGAGAGCGTCGGCCCGAGCAGGACGTTGAGCGAGCCGTGCTGAAGCGTCAGCGAGACATCGCGGATATGTTCCGCCGCGCCCACCGTCTTCGTCACGTTTCTCAGTTCAAGCATGATGCCTCCTCCCAGGCTTTCTGCATCAGTCGGCCGTTCCTATTCGGCAGCCGCTACGTGCTGCCGGCTTATTCCGCGCATGAACTCCTCGAGCACTGCCGCCTGCTCACGGCTGAGACGCAGGCCGCGCTTGGTCCGGCGCCACAATACATCCTCGGCAGTCATCGCCCATTCGTTTTCGGCGAGGTAGCGCACCTCGGCTTCGTAGAGATCGGCGCCGAAGTTGCGGCCAAGATCGACGTTCGATTTGGCGAGGCCCAGCAGCTTCCTTGCGCGGGTGCCGTAGAGCCGGGTCAACCGGCGGGCCAGCCGGGCGTCGAGGAACGGGTACGCCGTTTTCAGTTTCGCCAGCTCGGTATCGAAGCCAGTGACGGGAAAGTCACCGCCCGGCAGCGGCGCGTTTGCCGTCCATGGCTTGCCGCGCCTGCCGAGAAAACCCTCGATCTTCTCGAGCATCGATTCCGACAATCGGCGGTAGGTGGTGATCTTGCCGCCAAAGGCATTGACGATCGGGGCGGCACCCTCGCCTCCATCGGCCTTCAGCACATAGTCGCGGGTGGCTTCCTGCGCCTTTGAGGCGCCATCGTCGTAGAGCGGGCGCACCGCGGAATAGGTCCAGACGATATCCGACGGCTTGACCGGCTGCGCGAAATATTCGCTTGCCGCAGCGCAGAGATAGTCGATCTCGACATCACTGATCCTGACGTCGTGCGGATCGCCGGGATAGTCCCGGTCGGTGGTGCCGATGAGCGTGAACTCGTCTTCATAGGGGATGGCGAAAATGATGCGCCCGTCCTTGTTCTGAAAGAAATAGGCGCGTGGGTCGTCGAATTTCTTGCCAACGACGATGTGGCTGCCTTGCACGAGGCGTACATTGTGCACGTCGTTCAAGCCGACGGTGGCCGACAGCACCTGATCGACCCACGGGCCGGCGGCATTGACCAGCAGCCGCGCCTTGACCTCCTCGGTATCGCCGGTCCGCACGTTTTCAAGCCTGACCGTCCAGAGATTGCCTTCGCGGCGTGCGCTGACGACCTTTGTTCGGGTTCGAATGGTTGCGCCGCGTTCGGCAGCGTCGCGGGCGTTCAACACAACCAGCCGGGCATCGTTGACCCAACCGTCCGAATATTCGAACGCCTTTCGAAACAGCGGCTTTAGCGGTTTGCCGGCCGGATCCTTGGCCATGTCCAGCGTTTTCGTCGGCGGCAGCAATTTGCGCCCGCCGATATGGTCGTAGAGGAAAAGCCCGAGCCGAATCAGCCAGGCCGGACGCAGCCCCTTGGCGTATGGCAGCACGAAGCGCATCGGCCAGATGATATGCGGCGCGTTCCTCCACAGGACCTCGCGTTCCATCAGCGCTTCGCGCACCAGGCGGAACTCGTAGAATTCGAGATAGCGCAAGCCGCCATGGATCAGTTTGGTCGAGCCGGAAGAGGTTCCGCTGGCCAGATCGTTCATCTCGGCAAGAAATACCGAAAACCCACGCCCAACGGCATCGCGGGCGATGCCGCAGCCATTGATGCCGCCACCGATGACGAAAATGTCATGGATCGGTGATGCGCCCAAACAGTCCTCCCTCGATTTCGCATTGCAGCATTTTTGGGTTCTTGCGAAACCGTACGGGAATTATTTCGAAATGATAACGAATGTCAAACGAAATATGATTGGCGACAGGATGCCGCAACGGCATCTCTAGGAGAGCGACGTTTCGATCAGCTGAACTTCTGCCTCCTGGCAGATCTTACGCACCGATGGGATGTCGCAACGATCGGTGATAAAGGTGTTGACCTGCGACAGATGGCCGATGCGGACGGGCGCGGTGCGCTCGAACTTGGTCTGGTCCGACACGAGGATCACATGCCGCGCGTTGGCGATGATCGCCTGCGCGACTTTCACCTCGCGAAAATCGAAGTCGAGCAGTGCGCCGTCGTGATCGATGGCCGAGGCGCCGATCACCGCAAAATCGACCTTGAACTGCCGGATGAAATCGACCGCTGCCTCGCCGACCACACCGCCGTCGGAACCGCGTACGACACCGCCGGCGATCACCACCTCGATCGAAGGATAAACGCGCATCCTATTGGCAACATTGATGTTATTGGTGATGACCATCAAGCCGCTGTGATCGAGCAGCGACTTGCTGACAGCTTCCGTCGTTGTTCCGATATTGATGAAAAGAGACGCGTTGTCGGGGATCAGCCGGGCTGCTGCGCGGCCGATCGCCTCCTTCTCCTCGGCGGCGATCTTGCGCCGAGCCTCATACTCCATGTTCTCGATGCCGGACGGGAACAATGCCCCGCCATGAATGCGAGACAAAAGCCGCTGGTCGCAGAGATCGTTGAGATCCTTGCGGATCGTCTGCGGCGTCACGTTGAAATGCGTCGCCAACTCCTCGACCAGTACGCGGCCATGGTCCTTGGCCATCTGGATGATTTCGGAATGACGCGGCGACAGATACATCTAGCAACCTCTCGTTTTCGTTTTACTTGTCTATAACGGAAAACGAAAGCCATGAACAGGAAGATCAGGTGGCTGCAAGAAAAGCCCCGGCGCAACCTCGATGATACCGGTCAACCCAGGCCACGCGCAATTTCAGTAATGACCTCGAAAGCAGTATCGACATCCGCCGCTGTCGTTTCGAACTGCCCGACCTGAAAGCGGATCGCCACCTTCCCGTCCACCCGGGTTTGCGTCAGGTAGATGCGGCCGTCATCGTTGATCGCGCTGACCAACCGCAAATTGTGCTCGTCAGAGTCGGTGCCCGCAGCCGCGAGATGCCGGAACGAGAACAGCGACAGCATCGGCTCCGTGATGATCTCGAAATCCGGTTCCTTTGCCAGCCTTGCGGCGAGGCTCTCGCTCCAGGCGACATGGTTGCGGACCATGGTCCGCAGATTTTCCAAGCCATGTGCACGCAGCAGGAACCAAAGTTTCAGCGCGCGGAACCTCCGGCCAAGCGGCACCGACCATTCGGAGTAGTTGATGACTCCGTCGCGGCCATGCGTTTTCAGGAATTCGGGCTTGATCGCCAGCGTGCGCACGAGGTCTTCCGGCTGACGGATGAACTGCATCGAGCAATCGAACTGTGCGCCCAGCCATTTATGCGGGTTGAAGACAACGGAATCCGCATGTTCGGCGCCTGCCCAGAAATGCCGGAACTCGGGGCAGATCATGGCGGAGCCAGCCCATGCGGCATCGACATGCAGGTAGAGCCCGTGCCGCTTAGCCACCGCGGCAACAGCCGCCACATCGTCGGTGCCGCCGGTACTTGTGCCGCCGACACTGGCGATGATGCCCGCCGGCAGCATGCCGTTTTCGCGGTCGGTGACGATCGCGGCTTCGAGAGCCGCCGTCTGCATGGCGCGGAAGCGTCCGGCGACCGGAATGCGCACGAGGTTCGCCTCGCCGATGCCCGACACCCAGATCGCCCGGTCGATAGAAGTATGGACTTGGCCGGAAGAATAGACCCGCACGACCGGCTGGCCTTGCAAGCCGTTCTTGTTACCTTGCCAGTCGAGCGCGCGCTCGCGCATGGTCAGCACGGCGGCAAGCGTCGCCGACGAAGCCGAATCCTGCATGACGCCGGAAAATCCCTCCGGCAGAGCAAGCGCCTGCCGCATCCAGTCGACGACACGCGTCTCGAGTTCGGTTGCCGCCGGCGAGGTCTGCCAAAGCATGCATTGCGCGGCCATGGCGGAAACCAGATACTCGGCCACGACCGAGGCCGGTGCCGCATTGGCCGGGAAATAGGCGAAGAAACGCGGATGCTGCCAGTGCGTCATGCCCGGCAGAATCTTTTGCTCGAAATCGGCGAAGATTGCCTGCATCGTTTCGCCGTTTTCCGGCGGCGCGACATCGATGCTTTTCAAGATTTCGCCCGGCTCGACAAACGGCCGCACCGGTCTTTCGCGAAGGCTGTCTCTGTAGTCGGCGCCCCATTCGGCCGCTCGCAGCGACCATTCGCGGAATTCGTTGCTATTCATCTTCGCCTCCGTAGCGCCTCGTCGAGTCGCCATCAAAGAGCACGAAAACGAAGGTTTTCATTCGGGAAAATCAGGCAAGCTGGCAAAGGCAGTCTTCAGCGCGTTCGACCAGCTATCCGAGATCGTGCGATAATATTGATCATCCTGGGTTATTCGCTTTTTGAGGCCAACCTTGAAGGTGTCCTTTTCATAGAACAGCAGGTCGAGCGGCAGGCCGACCGACAGGTTCGACTTCAGCGTCGAGTCGAACGACACAAGCAGCAACTTCACCGTCTCGGCGAAACTCATCGTCCTTTCATAAGCGCGGATGATGATCGGCTTGCCGTATTTGGTCTCACCGATCTGGAAGAACGGCGTGTCGTCGGTGGATTCGATGAAATTGCCTTCCGGATAGATCATGAACAGGCGCGGCGCGCTGCCCTTGATCTGACCGCCGAGGATGAAGGAGGCGTTGAAATAGGAATCCGCCTTTTCGCCCGCCGGCGACGAACTGGCGATGACCTCCTTGACGGTGTCTCCGACCAGCCGCACTGTCTGGTACATGGAAGGCGTTTCGAGCAGTGTGGCACGGCGCTCCGCCACTGCCTTGGTGCGTTCGTCGAGCAGGCTGACTACGGCCTGCGTCGTCGCCAGATTGCCGGCCGACATCAAAACGATGACGCGCTCGCCCGGCTCTTCCCAGACATGCATCTTCCTGAAGGTCGAGATCGAATCCATGCCGGCGTTGGTGCGCGTGTCCGACATGAACACGAGCCCGCGATCGATCTTCAGGCCGACGCAATAGGTCATCGAATCTCTTTGGCAACAATCTTGGCGGAGATTACTGCTCCACGGTGACGGTGACGGCAAGCTGTTCTTCCGCCTGTCCCAGCCGAATTCCCGATACCGGTGTGGCGTCGCGATAATCGCGGCCGGTCGCCACCTTTACATAACGCTCGTCGGGAGAAATGCCGTTGGCGACGTCGAAGGCCACCCAGCCGAGGCCCGAGACATGCGCCTCGGCCCAGGCGTGGCTTGCCGCCTGCTCGATCGCTGCATCCATCATCAGGTAGCCGCTGATATAGCGCGCCGGAAAATCCATGGCGCGCGCCGCCGCAACGAAGATGTGGCTGTGGTCTTGGCAAACGCCGGTCTTGAGCGCCAGGGCCTCTTCGGCCGGCGTCGTCGCGTTGGTGGTGCCCGGCGTGTAAGCGACGCGCTCGCCGATCATCGCCATCAACCGGTGCAGCCTTTCGATGTCGGTGCCCTTGCCGACCGAGGCAGCAAGCTCGCGAATGCCGCTGCCGATCGTCGTCAGCGGCGTTTCGTGGCCGAACAGCCAGAGCGGCACGAAACCCTGGTGCGGCCCGCAGACGCCGGCGGTGTCGCGCGTCACCACTTCGCCGGCTGCTTCGACGGTGATGAAGTCGCGCTCACCCTCGACGCTCAACAGCCGGGTATCATTGCCGAAATGGTCGGTGAAGCGCACTTCCTCGCGTGCGCCTTCGATCTTCAGCGCCCAGGACAGTACCGTCTGGGTGCGCCCGTTCACCGGGAGCAGCCGCAAACGCTGCAACAAATAATGCACCGGCGCATCGTAGCGGTATTCGGTCCGGTGGGTGATCTTCAGCCGCATCGCACTCGTCCCTGGAGCATGAGCTTTTCTGAAAACCGGTCTCCGCTTTGTGGGGTCATGCTCAATAGAACCTGTAGTCCTGCGCGATCTCGTCGCCGAGTCTGGTGTTGTCGCGGATGAAATTGGCCAGGAATTCATGCAGGCCGGCGTCGAAAATATCCTTGATCGAGCCGGCCGTAAGCATGGCCTGGGTCTTGGCAGCCGTGGCATGGCAGGCGTGGCGCTCACCATAGTCGTCACCCAGGAATTTGAGGTGCTCCGTCAGGAAGCGGTAGCAAAAGGTCAGCGAGCGCGGCATGCGGATATTGAGGATCAGATAGTCCGCGATGTTGCTCGGCTTGTAGTCGGCGTCATAGACCCAGCGGTAGGAGCGGTGCGCCGATACCGAGCGCAGGATCGATTCCCACTGGTAGTTGTCGAGCGTCGAGCCGACCCAGGAAATCGACGGTAACAGCACGTAGTACTTCACGTCCAGGATGCGCGCAGTGTTGTCGGCGCGTTCGACATAAGTGCCGAGCTGCGAAAAATCGAAAATCTCATTGCGCAGCATCGTGCCGTAGAACGAGCCGCGGATCAGCGCCGTCTCGCGTTTGATTGCGTCGAGCGCGTTGGGCAGGTCGCGCTCGTCGATCGGCTTGGCCAGCATCCGCTTCAGCGACATCCAGGCTTCGTTGATGCTTTCCCAGGTTTCACGCGTCAACGCGGTACGCACCATGCGGGCATTGTTACGGGCCGTTTCGATAGACGACATCGTGCTCGACGGGTTCGATGTGTCGCGCAGCAGATAGTCGGCGACATTGGCGGCGGTGTAGTCGGAATATTTCTGCGTGAAGCTGGCGTCCGAACCGGCGCTGAGCAGCACCGAATTCCACTCCTCCGAAGCGTTCTGAGTACGAGTCAGCGCCATGCGCAAGCCGGCGTCCACCAGCCGCGCCATGTTTTCCGCCCGCTCGATATAGCGGTTCATCCAATAGAGCCCGTTGGCGGTGCGACCGAGAAGCATGTCAGGCGGTCCTGTGGCGAATGGTGGATGGTGGACGGTGAATGGTGACTATCCAGACTTTAGGCCACGATGCCGCGTGCTTCACTTCAGGGCATTTCACCAACATCAACAACATATATCCTTATCTATTCACTATTCACTATTCACTATTCACTACTTCCACTCTAATCATCCAACACCCACGTATCCTTTGTGCCCCCGCCTTGCGAGGAATTGACGACCAGCGAGCCTTCCTTGAGCGCTACTCGGGTCAGCCCGCCGGGCACGATCTGGATACGGTCGGAAACCAGCACATAGGGGCGCAGATCGACATGCCGCGGCGCCAGCCCCTTGTCCGTCAGGATCGGACAGGTCGACAGCGCCAGCGTCGGCTGAGCAATGTAGTTCGATGGTTTTGCCGCGAGCTTTTTCGAAAAATCCTCGCATTCCTTCTTGGTCGCCGCCGGACCGACCAGCATGCCGTAACCGCCGGACCCGTGGACCTCCTTGATGACCAGTTCGTCGATGTGCTCGAGCACGTATTTCAGGCTGTCCGGCTCCGAGCAGCGCCAGGTCGGGATGTTGCCGAGCATCGCCTTGCGGCCGGTGTAGAATTCGACGATTTCGGGCATGTACGAATAGATCGCCTTGTCGTCGGCGATGCCGGTTCCCGGCGCATTGGCGATCGTGATGTTGCCGGCGCGGTAGACGTCCATAATGCCCGGCACGCCAAGTGCCGAGTCGGGGCGGAAGGTCAGCGGATCGAGGAACGAGTCGTCGACACGCCGGTAAAGCACGTCGATCTGCTTGTAGCCCTCGGTCGTGCGCATCGCGACATGGCCATCGACGACGCGCAGATCCTGCCCTTCGACGAGCTGAACGCCCATCTGGTCGGCAAGGAAAGCATGTTCGAAATAAGCTGAGTTGAAGCTGCCCGGCGTCAGCACGGCAATCGTCGGCGTGCCCTTGGTGCTTTGCGGCCGTACCGCCGCCAGCGACTGGCGCAGGAGCTGCGGGTAATTCTCCACCGGCCGCACCTTGATCTGCTGGAACAACTCGGGAAACAGCTGCATCATCGTCTCGCGGTTCTCCAGCATGTAGGAGACGCCGGACGGCGTGCGCGCATTGTCCTCCAGTACGTAGAACTCGTTCTCGCTAATGCGTACGATGTCGACGCCGATGATGTGGGTATAGACGCCGGCCGGCGGCCGCACCCCGATCATCTCGGGCAGGAACGCCTCGTTCTTGGCGATCAACTCCTTCGGCACCCGGCCGGCGCGCAAGATCTCCTGGCGATGGTAGATGTCGTCGAGAAAGGCGTTCAGCGCCTGGACGCGCTGCTCGATGCCTTGCGTCAGCCGTCGCCATTCATTGCCCGAAATGATGCGCGGAACGATATCGAAGGGTATCAGGCGCTCCGATGCTTCCTGCTCGCCGTAGACGGCGAAAGTGATGCCTGTCTTGCGAAAGACGCGTTCGGCGTCCTGCATCTTCTCGGTAAGTCTGGCCGGGTCCTGTTCCTTCAGCCAGCGATCGTAAGCCGAATACGGTTTTCTCAGCCCGGAAACTTCCGGAAGCATTTCGTCGAACGCTGCCAATCGCATACTCCCCTGTGACGCCATTTCACTGGCCTCGCTGGAGAAAATCAAGCGCAATCGGCGATTTGGCGGGCGCCGGCGATCAGTATATCGCGGTTGCCTAAAATTAAGGCAGCACCAATAGGGCCTTGATCAGGCTTTGCCTGGTGTCCGGGCAAATGTCGGATGGAGATCAAAACGCGCGAAAGGTGACGACCGTAAACGTATCCTTGATGCCCGGGAGAATCTGCACTTTCTCGTTGACGAAGTGGCCGATGTCTTCCTCGTCGTCGACATAGAATTTGGCGAGCAGGTCGTAGTTGCCGGCTGTCGAGTAGATTTCCGAAGCAATCTCGGCATCGGCCAGGGCGCTGGCAACGTCGTAGGCTTTGCCCAGATCGCACTTTATCTGCACGAAAAATGCCTTCATTGCCTGGTCCTGTCCAACATCGCACGCTCTAATCGAGCGGCCCTTGTGGCAGACTGGCGCCCGGCTTTCAAGCATCGGCAATCGCTCAGGCTGTCTCGCCTCGACAATGCGTTTTCGGCTCGGACACGGACCGCCACGCCGAATGTTTACGCTCGGCTGAAACCCTGAAGCACGGCAAAGCGTATGATATCATGTACCTTCAGGCAGCGATTTCTCGGGGACAACGGAGACAGGCCATGCGCCGCGCGTTTTTCGCATTCGCAGTCGTTCCATTCATTTTCGCATCCCAGGCCTTTGCTGGCGACGCCGAAGTCAAAGCGGCGCAGACGGTCATCGATGCTCAGTTGAGGGCCTTCATCGCCAATGACGGAATGACGGCCTACAGCTTTGCCGCACCGAATGTGAAGCGCATGTTTCCGACCGTCGATACCTTCATGAACATGGTGACCAACGGCTATCCGCCGGTGCGCCAGCCGCAGACCTACTCCTTCGGCAAGGTTCGCGAGACGAGCCCGACCTCGATCATCCAGCAAGTGCTGATCGTCGGCCCGGATGGCAAGGACTACGAGGCGGTCTACACGCTCGAACTACAGCCTGACGGCAGCTTTCGGATCACCGGCTGCAGCCTGCGCGCGTCCACGTCGCTCAGCACTTGAGCCTTCGATCACCTCACTGGGAGATCGCCCCGCCTCCAGCTTTCGGAAATCTCAGCTGAGCGTGCTTCCAACCTGCCAGCCTCGATCACTTCACGAATGTCGCGCATCAGCTGCTGGTAATAGGACAGATTGTTCCAGGTCAGGAGCATCGCCCCAAGTGCCTCTTGCGAGCGCACCAGATGGTGCAGATAGGCGCGCGAATAGTCGCGTGCGGCCGGGCAGTCGCTTTCCTCATCGAGCGGACGCGGATCGTCGGCATGGCGGGCGTTGCGAAGATTGACCTTGCCGCGCCGCGTGTAGGCAAGACCGTGGCGCCCTGCCCGCGTCGGCATCACGCAATCGAACATGTCGATGCCGCGCGCTACCGACTTCAAGATGTCGTCCGGGGTGCCGACGCCCATCAGGTAGCGCGGCCGCTCAGCCGGCAGCTCCGGGCAAGTGATGTCGAGCATCTCCAGCATCACCGCTTGCGGCTCGCCGACAGCCAGCCCGCCGATCGCGTAGCCCTTCAGCTGCATTGCCTTCAGCGCCTGCGCCGAGCGCAGCCGCAGATCCGGCACGTCGCCGCCTTGCACAATGCCGAACATCGCCTTGCCGGGCTGCTCGCCGAATGCCGTCTTGCAGCGCTCGGCCCAGCGCAACGACAACTCCATGGCACGCTCGATCTCGTTCTGCTTGGCCGGCAGAGCCGTGCATTCGTCGAGCTGCATCTGGATGTCGGAATCGAGCAGCCCCTGGATCTCAATCGAACGCTCCGGCGACATCTCGAAGGCGCCGCCGTCGATATGCGAACGGAAGGTCACGCCGTTCTCGGTCAGTTTCCGCAGCTTCGACAGCGACATCACCTGGAAGCCGCCGCTGTCGGTCAGGATCGGATGCGGCCAGCGGGCGAACTCATGCAGGCCGCCGAGCCGCGCCACGCGCTCGGCGCCGGGTCTCAGCATCAGGTGGTAGGTATTACCAAGGATGATGTCCGAGCCGACGCCGCGCACCTGATCCATATACATGGCCTTCACCGTGCCGCCGGTACCGACCGGCATGAAGGCAGGCGTGCGGATTTCCCCGCGCGGCATGGTGATTGCACCACGCCGCGCCCTGCCGTCGGTCGCCAGCACCTTGAAGGTGAATGCGTCAGTCATTGAATTCCCTAGCCATCGAACTCCTTGTCGAATACCGGCGCGTCCGGAGCTTGCTTATCGAGCGATTGACGGTAGCGGATGCAGCCGCGCATGAATTTCGGCCACGGCGGCACGGCAATCGCCGGCTCGGTCTTTTCGGGCAAAAGCGACCACAGGTCGGGATGATGCCAGCACAGATCATGGCCGGTGGCGTCGCGGTGTTGGCGGATGCCGGCGCGCAGTTTCCTGACCTCGCCGATCAATGCTTCGCGGTCGAAGGTTTCCAGGTCATCGTCCATTACTATCCTCCCTGAACAGAAGACTTGCGTCTCCATAGGAATAAAACCTGTAGCGATTCTCGATGGCATGCGCATAGGCCGCCCGCATCGTCTGCAAACCGCAGAAGGCCGAAACCAGCATGAACAGCGTCGACCGCGGCAGATGGAAATTGGTCATCAGCATGTCGGCGGTCTTGAAGCGATAGCCGGGGGTGATGAAGATGTCGGTCGGGCCTGACCATGCGGCCAGCCTGCCCTCCTCGCCAGCCGCGCTCTCTAACAAACGCAGCGATGTCGTGCCGACGGCGATAATGCGCCCTCCTTTTGCTTTCGCCGCATTCAGCGCCTCGGCGGTTTCCGGGCTGACCGAACCGGTTTCGGCGTGCATCTTGTGGTCGGCGGTGTCGTCCGCCTTCACCGGCAGGAACGTACCGGCGCCGACATGCAGCGTGACGAAACGGCGCTCTATGCCCTTGGCGTCGAGCGTCGCAAACAGCTCCGGCGTGAAATGCAGCCCTGCCGTCGGCGCGGCGACCGCGCCCTCCTCCCTGGCATAAATGGTCTGGTAATCGCTGCGGTCGCGTTCGTCGTCGTCACGCTTGGAGGCGATATAGGGCGGCAGCGGGATGTGGCCGACAGCGTGCAGTGCCTCGTCGAGGAACGGACCTGACAGGTCGAAGCCGAGCAGCACCTCGCCGCCTTCCCCCTTCTCGATCACGGTCGCATCGAGTTGGCCGAGAAAGCAGGAATTGGCATCATGACCGAAATGGATGCGGTCGCCGGCTGCAATGCGCTTGCCCGGACGCATGAAGGCGAGCCAGCGGTCGGGCGC
Source organism: Mesorhizobium sp. M0340 (assembly GCF_040321535.1). Taxonomy (NCBI): domain Bacteria; kingdom Pseudomonadati; phylum Pseudomonadota; class Alphaproteobacteria; order Hyphomicrobiales; family Phyllobacteriaceae; genus Mesorhizobium; species Mesorhizobium sp. M0340. The sequence goes on from NZ_JAMYRR010000006.1 coordinate 288,827, forward strand.
CGTCCGCATATGCAGCGTGGCTTCGACCTGCGCTGCTGCTTCGCCGCGCCGCCTGATGCCCTTCAATTGTGCCGGAATGACCTTGGTGTCGTTGAAGACCAGCACATCGCCGGCCTTGAGCAGGGCCGGCAGGTCGCGCACCGTCAGGTCTTCGAGCCCCTCACCCGGCCTGACCACCAGCATCCTGGCGCTGTCGCGCGGCTCGGCTGGGCGAAGCGCGATGCGTTCTTCCGGCAGATCGAAGTCGAAAAGGTCGACGCGCAAGAAAACCCCGCCTCAAGGTTCCGGGCAGGTCACCGCCCAGGCACCGACACTGTCTATGCTCAGCGTACCGCCCATCGCGAAACTGGACTGCTCGCTGGCCTTGACCAGCCGCAATTTGGCGACGATCGAGCTGAGGCCCTCATCAGTGAGATCGATCAGCATGCGCTCGTCGTCTTCGAATGCCTGTCCAACGATGACTTTCGTTGAGCCTGGCTGGCCGTCCGTGGTCCATGTCTTGCCGCCGGCATCCAGCCACACCCGCGCCACCGCAATGACGGCCGTGTGTCCCATCAAAACATCAATCGATGCCGCGCCGCCGTCGGCGCTGCAAACGATCGATTCCGTCGCCAGCGCCGGAGTGGCCGCCGCGACGAGCACAAGTGCGATGGCCGCGACAGCCCGGCTGGTCATTTCACGTCGGCCGCAACCTTGAGCGATACGATCTTGTCGGGGTCCTGCACCGGTTCGCCGCGCTTGATCTTGTCGACATTGTCCATGCCTTCGATGACCTGGCCCCATACAGTGTACTGGCGGTTGAGGAAGGCGGCGTCGTCGAAGCAGATGAAGAACTGCGAATTGGCCGAGTTCGGGTTTTGCGAGCGCGCCATCGAACAGGTGCCGCGGCCATGGTTGGCGTTGGAGAACTCGGCCTTCAGATCGGGCTTGTCGGAACCGCCAGTGCCGGCGCGCGACGGCGCGAAAGACGGCTTGTTGGAATTGCCGAACTTCACGTCGCCGGTCTGCGCCATGAAGCCGTCGATGACGCGGTGGAAGACCACGCCGTCATAGGCGCCTTCGCGTGCCAGCTCCTTGATACGGCCGACATGGCCGGGCGCCAGATCTGGAAACAATTCGATGACGACCTTGCCCTTGGTCGTGTCCATGATAAGCGCGTTCTCGCGGTCCTTGATTTCGGCCATGTCAGAAATATCCTTTTGAAACTTGGGTTTACTTGCCGTCGGCGGCGATGCGCACCTTGATCATGCGATCGGGATCGGTCACCGTCCCGTTCTGCGCCTCGTCGCCTTTCTTGATGTGGTCCACCAGCTCCATGCCGCTGACGACATTGCCAACGATGGTGTACTGGCCATCGAGCGGCGGTGCCGGCGCGAACATGATGAAGAATTGCGAATTGGCGGAATTCGGATCATCGGAGCGGGCCATGCCGACCACGCCGCGCTGGTAGTGCTCGGTACTGGAGAATTCGGCCGGCAGGTCAGGAAGATCGGAGCCGCCGGTGCCGACAGCGTCGGCATTGAAGCCGCTCTTCATGTTGCCGAACTTGACGTCGCCGGTCTGCGCCATGAAGCCGTCGATGACGCGGTGAAAGGCGACGTTGTCGTAGGCGCCCTGGCGCACCAGCTTTTTGATCTGCGCGACGTGTTTCGGCGCAAGGTCGGGCCTCAGCGCGATGGTCACGTCGCCGTCTTTCAGCGTTACGATCATGGTGTTTTCCGGATCAGCGGCAAAGGCCGACACGGATGCGGTCACAAGACCGGCAAACACGGCAAGCAAGAAGGCAAGCTTTTTCAGCTGCATGGGATCTTTCTCCGAATATCTTCGTTCATGCATGTCGTTACCCAAAGCCGGGTTCCACTTTTGGGTGACATGCATTTATTTCGCGAATTTGGCGGCGAGCGCGCCGGCCACGGCCGCCGGCACGAAGGGGCGGATGTCGCCTCCCATCGAAGCTATCTGGCGCACAAGTGTGGCGGTAATGGTGCGCACCGAGGGGCTGGCGGGCAGGAACACCGTCTGCAGCTCCGGCGCCATGGTCTCGTTCATGCCGGCCATCTGCATCTCATAGTCAAGATCGGTGCCGTCGCGCAGGCCGCGGATCATGATCGAGGCGCCATGCTTCCTGGCCGCATCGATGACCAGCCCGTCGAAGGCGACCACTTTGATGCGCGCACCGTCGCTGCCGAATTCCGCCTTCGCGGCCGTTTCGATCAGGCCAACCCGTTCCTCGAAGGAAAACAACGGCTTCTTGCCGGGATGGGTGCCGATCGCCGCATAGATTGTATCCGCCACGGCCAGCGATGCCTTCAGCACGTCGAGATGGCCGTTGGTCAGCGGGTCGAAAGAGCCGGCATAAAGGGCGATGCGTTCGGTCATGGCAGGTGCTTCTAGCGAGCCTCTCCCCTAAAGGCAAATCCGATCGACAGGCCCGCCCCATGAACCTTTTGGCCGACGTGAACGACAGATGAATGTGCCGCTCACAACGGCTTCACGCAGTGTTCACTAAGTTGCAGCTGCAAAAGATGAAACCAAACACCCACCTGATCGTTGTTAGGCGCAGGAGAACACGCACATGCTGATCTACATGCTTGCCACCGCAATGACCGTCGCCATGCTGATTGCTACCGTATTCGGGTTACATCAGGAAGCACAGCGCGTCCGCGCCAAGGCCAATACCAAGCAGTTCGAAGGCTTCGGCATCCGTAGGCCTTATCGGCATTTCTAGAGTGTTTGTTGACAACGCCGGACCGACCTATCGGGCTCGCGGCGTCGTGGCAACTCACTCGACGTTGTTGTTGTCAGGCTCCCCACCTTCGGTAGCAGCGCCGCTTTCAGCCTCGACACTCTCTTCGATCTCTTCGTCCGCCTGCGGCTCCGAAATCCGCTCCACCGAAACGACCTTCTCGCCCTCTGCGGTATTGAAGATCGTAACGCCCTTGGTGGCGCGGCTGGCGAAACGAATGCCGTTGACCGGGACGCGGATGACGGTGCCGCCATCCGAAACCAGCATGATCTGATCGTCATTGCCGACCGGGAAGGTCGCCACCAGACGGCCGATTTCGGCCGTTTTCGAAACGTCGGTGGCGCGGATACCCTTGCCGCCGCGACCGGTCAGGCGGAAATCGTACGACGACGAACGCTTGCCGTAGCCATATTCCGTCACCGTCAGCACGAACTGCTCGTGTGCCTTGAGGAATTCGTAGCGCTCGTCGGAAAGCTCCGCCTCTTCGCCGACCTCTTCGTTGGTAAGCTGGATTTCTTCCTCCTCACCGGCGGCGATGTCGGCGGCGAGCCGGCGTTCAGCCACCACCCGCTTAAGGTAGGCGGCACGTTCCGCCGGCGGCGCGTCGACATGCTCGATCACCGCCATCGAGATCACCCGGTCGCCATCGGCCATGGCGATGCCGCGCACGCCGACCGAATTGCGGCTCTGGAAGACGCGTACGTGGCTGACCGGAAAGCGGATGCATTGGCCGGAACTTGCCGTCAAAAGCACGTCGTCATTATCGGTGCAGGTCTCGACGCCGAGGATCTCGTCGCCTTCCTCGTCCAGCTTCATGGCGATCTTGCCGTTGCGGTTGACCTGGACGAAGTCCGACAGCTTGTTGCGACGCACGGTGCCGCGCGTGGTGGCAAACATGACGTCGAGCTCGCCCCAACTCGTCTCATCCTCCGGCAGCGGCATGATCGTGGTGATGCGCTCGCCCTGTTCGAGCGGCAGCATATTGATCAGCGCCTTGCCGCGCGATTGCGGGTTGCCGATCGGCAGGCGCCAGACCTTTTCCTTGTAGACGATGCCACGCGAAGAGAAGAACAGCACCGGCGTGTGCGTGTTGGCGACGAACAGCCGGGTGACGAAATCCTCTTCCTTGGTCGACATGCCGGAGCGGCCCTTGCCGCCGCGGCGCTGCGCCCGGTAGAGCGACAGCGGCACGCGCTTGATATAGCCGGAATGGCTGACCGTGACGACCATGTCCTCGCGCTGGATCAGGTCCTCGTCTTCCATGTCCGCCCCGCCCTCGGCGAGCTCGGTGCGGCGCGGCGTGCCGAACTCGTCGCGCACGGCGATGAGCTCGTCCTTGACGATCTGCTGGACGCGGGCGCGGGACGACAGGATGTCCAGGTAGTCCTTGATCTCGTCGCCGATCGTGTTCAGCTCGTCGGCGATCTCGTCGCGGCCGAGCGCGGTCAGGCGCTGCAGGCGCAGTTCGAGGATGGCGCGCGCCTGCTCCTCGGAGAGATTGTAGGTACCGTCCTCGTTGATGCGATGGCGCGGGTCGTCGATCAGAAGAATCAGCGATTCCACGTCGCCCGAAGGCCAGCGCCGCTCCATCAACTGCTCGCGCGCCGTCTGCGGGTCCGGAGCGCTGCGGATCAGCTTGATGACTTCATCGATGTTGGCAACCGCGATGGCAAGGCCGACCAGCACATGGGCGCGGTCGCGCGCCTTGCGCAGCAGGAATTTCGTGCGCCGGCTGATCACCTCCTCGCGGAAGGCGACAAACGCCTTCAGCATGTCGGTCAGCGTCAGCAATTCCGGCTTGCCGCCGTTCAGCGCCACCATATTGGCACCGAAGGACGTCTGCAGCGGAGTGAAGCGGTAAAGCTGGTTGAGGATGACGTCGGCGACGGCGTCGCGCTTCAGTTCGATGACGACGCGGTAACCCTGGCGGTCGCTCTCGTCGCGAATGTCGGAAATGCCCTCGATGCGCTTGTCGCGCACCAGTTCGGCCATCTTCTCGATCATCGATGCTTTGTTCACCTGATAGGGAACCTCGGTGATGACGATCGATTCACGGTCGTTGCCGCGCGCCTCGATGTTGACGCGGCCGCGCATGACGATGGAGCCGCGGCCGGTCGAATAGGCGCTGTAGATGCCGGAACGGCCAAGCACGATGCCGCCGGTCGGGAAATCCGGTCCCGGAATGATCTCCATCAGCGCCGGAAGATCGATCGCTGGATTGTCGATGAGGGCAATGGCGCCGTTGCAGACCTCGCCCAGATTGTGCGGCGGGATGTTGGTGGCCATGCCGACGGCGATGCCGCCGGAGCCGTTGACCAGCAGGTTCGGAAAGCGCGCCGGCAGGACTTTCGGTTCGCTGCCCGACGCATCGTAAGTGTCCTGGAAATCGACGGTGTCCTTGTCGATGTCTTCCAGCAACTCATGCGCGACCTTGGTCAGCCGCGATTCCGTGTAGCGCATCGCCGCCGGCGGATCGCCGTCGATCGAGCCGAAATTGCCCTGCCCGTCGATCAGCGGCACGCGCAGCGACCAGTCCTGCGCCATGCGCACCAAAGCGTCGTAGATAGAGGCGTCGCCGTGCGGATGGTATTTACCCATCACGTCGGCGACCGGGCGTGCCGATTTCACATATTTGCGGTTCCAGTGATAGCCGCTCTCATAGGCGGCGTAGAGGATGCGGCGATGCACCGGCTTGAGGCCGTCGCGCACGTCCGGCAGCGCGCGACTGACGATCACGCTCATGGCGTAATCGAGATAGGAGCGCTGCATCTCCTCGATGATGGATATCGGCTCGATGCCGGTGGGGCCGCCGTCGGCGCCGCGCGGTGTCTTCTGGTCGGTCAAATCGGATCACAATCTAATCAGGAATCACTTGGTGCTTATATAGGAAGCCGGCCCGAAACTCCAACAATCGCGGCAGTTTTCCAATGTGGTTTTTAGCGGCAAATTCAAAAGGATACACCAATTGCGACGATATGGCCGTGGCACCCTTTCACCGGCGTCGCCGGCGGGCGCGATAAGTACCCGGCGCCTCGCCCATCAGCCGCCGGAAACGGCGGTTGAAGGTTGATAGATCGTTGAATCCCGCCGCAAAGGCGATCGCCGAAATTGTGTTATCTGACGTCCGCAGCCGCACGGCTGCCCTGTGCAGCCGCGTTCTCAGCAGGAATTGGTAGGGCGTCATGCCGGCAACGTGCCGGAAGGTGCGCAGGAAATGGTAAGGGCTGGTGGCGGTCTCGTCGGCGAGCTCGGCAAGCGAGATCGGCCGGTCGGCATCGACTTCAATGCGCCGCACCGCTTCGGCAACACGCTTCTGGTCACGGCGGCTCGGCGTCCGTCCCCGATCCGTTGCGCTGCAAGCCGCTGTTACCGCGGCACCGGCAATGCGCAGGGCGAGTTCCTCGAACGCGCCGGTGTCGGCCATCTCGCGCGCCGCCTCCGCTTCGGCGAGCAGCGGCACCAGTGCCGGCAAGGGCGGCAGGCGCGGCGTGCTGAAATCGAGCGTCTTGGCGCCCGGCACGTCGGCGACGATCCGCTCCATACAGGCCGGTCCGAAATGGAAGGAGAGGCAACGGTCGCCGGCGCCATGCTCGTGCCCGCACTCATAGCATGTGCCGGGATTGCCGAGCAGGAGCGCGCCCGGCGCCAGCATCGCCGTGCCCTGGCGGGCACGATAGCGGAAGGTGCCGCTGGTTACGGCAGCAACGCAGAAATCCCGATGCTCCTCCTCGAATGGCCTGTCAGCGGCGCTGGCGGTGCAGATGACATCCGACACCTGCCAGCCTCGGCCCGACGCCAGCCTATGCGCGCTCGTCGTCATCGCCCAAACATAGCAATTTCTCCCAAGCGCAGAACCCCTGTCGGCCTCTATGCTTGTCGGTCTCCTGACAAGATGGGAGCGAAGCCATGTCCAATTCCTTTGCCAAGGCCCTGCACGGCGATGGGCCCACACCGGCCCTTGCCGAGAAACTGAACCTTTACGGCCGCTTCGTCGGCGCCTGGACGTTCGACGCCACGCGCCATCTCGAAGACGGTCAGGTGCTGACCGGGCGCGGCGAGGTGCATTTCGGCTGGGTGCTTGAAGGCCGCGCGATCCAGGACGTATGGATCCTGCCAGCTCGTGACGCTGGTTCCTCCCCTTCGCTCGGCAAATGGACCTTCTATGGCACGACGTTGCGCGTCTATGACCCAGGCGTCGACGCCTGGCACATCTTCTGGAGCGACCCGCGCAACCAGTATTACAGCCGCCAGCTGGGCCGCGTCGAAGGCGACACGATCGTCCAATTAGGCGCAGACGGCACCGGCCCTTCGGTACGCTGGAGCTTTTCCCGGATCACCGGAGATTCCTTCCGCTGGCTGGGCGAGCGTTCGTATGACGACGGCGCCACCTGGCGTCTCGAAGTCGAGTTTCTGGCGCGCCGTACCGCCAGCCCCTGATCCGCACGGTTTCCACTGGCTTCGCTTTGCTCTACCAATCCCGTTAACCGGGACTGCCGGCGGGGAGGGGTCAGCATGCCGAGCTTGGACAGCCTGTTCAATGCCTTCGTCACCATACTGGTGACGATCGATCCGCCCGGCCTGGCGCCGCTCTTCCTTGCCGTGACCCGCGGCATGAACCGCGAGGAGCGCAACCAGGTCTCCGTGCGCGCCTCGATCATCGCTTTCTTGGTGATGGCATTGTTCGCAATCGCCGGCGCGTCGATCCTGTCGGTCTTCGGCATCACCCTGCCGGCCTTCCGCGTCGCCGGCGGCTTTCTGCTGTTCTTCATCGCCTTCGAAATGGTGTTCGAACGCCGGCAGGACCGTAAGGAGAAGATCGGCGACGTCGCCATCACCAGGGACATGATTCACAACATCGCCGCCTTTCCGCTGGCGATCCCGCTGATTGCCGGTCCCGGCGCGATTTCGGCGACCGTCCTGCTCTCAAGCTCGTTTCAGGGTTTTGGCGCGCAGACAGCCCTTGTCGGCATCATCGCCATCTGCCTCGTCATCACCTACCTGGTGTTCGTGCTGTCAGAGCGCATCGACCGTATTCTCGGCCAAACCGGCCGTTCGATCCTGACACGGCTGCTCGGCGTCATCCTGGCGGCGCTCGCCATACAGTTCGTCGCCGACGGCATCAAGGCGCTGATGGCGACTTAGGAACTGCCCTACTTCGCTGTCGTTTCAATGACTTCGAAGTCGTGGGTAATCTCGGCAGTCTTGGCCATCATTGCCGAGGCCGAGCAGTATTTCTCGATCGAAAGCCCGATCGCCCGCTTCACCTTGTCGTGTGACAGCGCGCGGCCCTTGACGACAAAATGCATGTGAATGCGGGTGAACACCCTGGGATCGGCTTCTGCACGGTCGGCATCGAGTTCGACCACGCAATCTTCGACCGCCTCGCGCCCCTTTTTGAGGATATGGACCACGTCATAGGCCGAGCAGCCTCCGGTGCCGATCAGCACCAGTTCCATTGGGCTCGGCCCCGGCGTCTTGCCCTCCGGCCCGAACGCCGTGCCTAGCACCAGCTTGTGCCCACTGGCGGACTCGCCAACAAAAGTGCGCTCCTCCACCCATTTGACCCTTGCTTTCACTTGATACGTCCTTTCACCGCTCAAACGCATAACGTCCCGAAAATCCAAGACCGATTTTCGGGACGCCATTTCGTGGCCAAGGTGCTGGCGCTTTTCGCCGCAAGGGCAGTCCGCCCCGAGAAATCAGAACGGGATTTCGTCGTCCAGCTCGCGCGATGAACCACCGCCGCCGCCCTTGTTGGCGCCACCGCGATTGAAACTTTCGCCCGGGCCGGACTGGCCGAAATCGGAACCGCGGCTCGCACCACCACCGGCATAGTTGCCGACCTGGCCGCCGCCCTCGCCCCGCGCATCAAGCATCTGCAGCTCGCCGCGGAATTTCTGCAACACGATTTCGGTCGTATAGCGGTCATTGCCGGTCTGGTCCTGCCATTTGCGCGTCTGCAGCTGGCCCTCGACATAGACCTTCATGCCTTTCTTCAAATACTGCTCGGCCACCTTGGCAATCTGGTCGTTGAAAATCACGACATTGTGCCACTCGGTCTTTTCCTTGCGCTCTCCGGATGTCTTGTCGCGCCAGCTTTCCGACGTCGCGATGCGGATATTGACGACCGGGTCACCCGAATTCAGGCGGCGGATTTCAGGGTCCGCCCCGAGGTTGCCCACCAGAATGACCTTGTTGACGCTACCCGCCATGATACTTCTCCGCGCTCATCCGAAACCAGATTTTCTGTCGCTGCACCTTACAGGCTATGGATAATCCCTGCCTGCTGTGGCTGCCTTTTCCCACAAGGTTTTTTGTTCTCTTTTCGTTCTAGGTTAAAGGTCCTGCACTGTCAATAGATGTCAGTAACAGGTAGTATCTTGGCGTCGAATTTCCACGAACCCGGAGATCGAGGCGAACTCAATGAAGATGGTCGAGCATGATGATCAGCCGCAAGAAGAATGGCGGACGGGAGTAAAGACCCGCATGCATGTCTCGGCCTGCAACGGCGCAACTCAACTTTGCATATTTGAACAATGGGTCGAACCCGCGGTTGGCGCCCCGACACATTGGCACCCGGTCGAGGAAGTGCTTACCGTCATCGCTGGCAGGGCCGAGATGTGGATCGATGACGAGCATCTCGTCTTGACTGCCGGACAGTCGCTTGTTGTTGCCGCGCACAAGCAACATGGCTTCCGAAACGTCGGCTCCGACCTGCTTCATATCCATGCCGTGCTCGCGTCACCAGTTTTTGAGGCAACGTTTAACGGATCTCCAGACATGGTGAGACGCTGGCTTCCGACGCGTTTGTAAAATCTCGCCCGTCGTAAAAAACACTGCTTGTCTTAAAAACGCGACTTGCCAAACAGATAAGTATCGACTTATGCTTCTGGAATGATCGAAGCAGAGATTTTTCGGGCACTGGCCGATCCAACGCGTCGCGCCGTCTATGAGCGGCTCGCCGACGGCGAGATGACGGTATCGGAACTCCGCGATGGCATGCCAGTTTCGCAGCCGGCGGTATCGCAGCATCTCGCGGTGCTGCGAGGTGCCGGCCTCGTGGTCGAACGCCGGGCCGGCCGCAATGCCTATTATCGCGCCGATCCGAACGGGCTTGCGCCGCTGCTCGGCTGGATCGAACGCTACCGCGCGTTCTGGCCAGAGCGCATCGAAAGGCTCAAGACGGTTTTGAAGGACATGGACCAATGACCAGCCGAGGCAAAGAACGCGCGGAAATGGCGGCAGACAAGATCGAGTTCGAGTGCGAGCTGCCCGAGCCGCCGGAAAAAGTGTGGCGGGCGCTGACAGTGCCGGACCTGCTCGCGGCCTGGATGATGCCAAACGACATTGAACCAAAGGTCGGCAACCGCTTTGCCTTTAAAGCGCCGGATGCGCCGATCGAGTGCGAAATCCTCGACGCGGATCCCGGACGGCTGCTGCGCTATTCCTGGCGGGAGCGGCCGGCGCCCGGCGATACGCGGGTGCCGCCCGGCAGCCCGGTGGACAGCCCAATGAACGATAGCCCAGTGGATAGCATCGTCACCTTTACGCTCGACCGCACCGTTTCCGGCGGCACGCATCTGCGCATCGTCCATGATGGTTTTGCTCGGGCAGCAGTGCCGGAGATCGCGATGGCAGGCGCCGGTTGCCGACTTTCGTTTGAAGCGCGTACTCCCAAGTACAAGCAGATCGCCGCAAACACCCCGCGCCTCTTTACGCGCGCGGCCTGAACGACGACAGTCAAAGGAGATAACGATGAGCGGCCTTGCCAATTTGGTGCCGATGGTGATCGAGCAATCGAGCCGCGGCGAACGTGCCTTCGATATATTTTCGCGGCTGCTGCGCGAGCGCATCGTCTTCATCAACGGGCCGATCGACGACGGCACCTCGGCGCTGGTCTGCGCCCAGCTTCTGTCGCTGGAATCCGACAATCCCGACAAGGAGGTCTCGCTCTACATCAACTCGCCGGGTGGCGTGGTGACCAGCGGTTTCGCCATCTACGATACGATGCAGTATATCAGCTGCCCGGTCTCCACCGTTTGTATGGGCTTCGCCGCCTCGATGGCCTCGTTTCTCCTGATGGCGGGCACGCCAGGGCGGCGTATCGCGCTACCCAACACCAGCATCGTGCTGCATCAGCCTCTCGGCGGTTTCCAGGGCCAAGCCTCCGATATCCAGCGCCATGCCGAGGGCATCCTTCGCACCAAGCGGCGCATGACCGATCTTTACGCCCACCATTGCGGCCGCACCTACGAAGAAGTGGAACGCACGCTCGACCGCGACTTTTTCATGACTGCCCAGGAGGCCAAGGATTGGGGACTCGTCGACCATGTTTTCGACACTCGCAAGCAGGCCGCATGAACGAGCCGGGCCGGCGGACGGAACCGAGGCGATTGGCCGCCCGCAATTTCAGCGCCATCGATCTGGTCTTGCCGCCATCACGGCACTATAGTCCGGCGATGACCGCCAGCCGTTCATCCAGCCTGTTATGCCTTGCTATCGCTACTGTGGCCGGCACGAACATGCTGGTGGACATGGCATTTGCCCAAGTTAATTCGACGTCTTCGCAAAAGGGCGCCCTGCCCGGCGTGACCAGCGACTATCGCATCGCCGAGCCAGGGCCGCAGCCTGAGCCCGACGACGCGGTTCCAAGCAGCGGCAACGGCACGTTCAAGATCGGCGATACCGACGTTCGGATTTCCGGCAGCATAACCATCGATGTCGCTACCGGCGGAATCAGGCCCCCCAGCCGGTAAGTTCGCCTGGTATGCCCGACAAATGTGCGCTTCAAACGAACAGCCCCGTCATTGCTTGTGCAATTGACGGGGCTTCTTGGATCTAAAATCCAAATCGCCGGGAGTGTACTGCCGGCTTTTTATTTCGGATGCTTCGCGGCGTTCAGCCGACGATCCGACTAGCAGTCTCTGATTGTTGTGGGGATCGGCAGGTCAACGTTGGCAGGTAGCGCAAAACGCCTGGCCTAGCCACTTATACCTGCCGCGGCTCCAGCGACACGTGGAGCCTCAAGGAACTGTCCGGTGGAGTCATGCCTCTGCTCTCCTTCTGTTCGTTGCGACTGTCGTCGAAGCGCTCATCGCATAACCCGCGGCGTCTCGCAGGCTAGCCCCAGGCCGCGAGGCCATCGAAAGACGGCCGGCTTCGTTGACGTTTGGAGTCTGCCCCCGTGACAGATGGACGTCAACCTTGAATGGCCGATTACCGAAAAATGTGATCGCGAGACGCTTTGTGAACCCCGGGTGAACCCAGCCGCACGGGCAGCTTTTGTCAGGAGCGTGTTCGGCCTTTGTTCTTTCCGCTTGCCCGTTCGCGCGAAAGGCGGTTAAACGCTTTGGTCGAGAGTTGTGGCGTCTCTCGAAAAGGCGGCGAAATTACCTACATAGGGGATGGTCGGGAAAACCCGCCCATCCCACGAATTCCAGATTCTGAGGCGGCGACCGGCGATGGCCGACCATAAATATCTCTCCATTCGCGGGGCACGCGAACACAATCTGAAGAATGTCGATCTCGACCTGCCGCGTGACAGCCTGATCGTCATGACCGGGCTGTCGGGGTCAGGCAAGTCGTCGCTTGCCTTCGACACGATCTATGCCGAGGGCCAGCGCCGCTATGTCGAGAGCCTTTCGGCCTATGCACGACAATTCCTCGAAATGATGCAGAAGCCGGACGTCGACCAGATCGACGGCCTGTCGCCAGCCATCTCCATCGAGCAGAAGACCACCTCGAAGAACCCACGTTCGACTGTCGGCACCGTCACCGAGATCTACGATTATATGCGGCTTTTGTTCGCCCGCGTCGGTGTACCTTATTCGCCGGCCACCGGCCTGCCGATCGAGAGCCAGACGGTCTCGCAGATGGTCGACCGGGTGCTTGCAGTCGAGGAAGGCACCCGGCTGTTCATCCTGGCGCCGATGGTGCGCGGCCGCAAAGGCGAGTACCGCAAGGAACTGCTGGAGCTGCAGAAGAAGGGTTTTCAGCGCGTCAAAGTCGATGGCGTCTTCTACGAGATCGCCGACGTGCCGGCGCTGGACAAGAAGTACAAGCACGACATCGACGTCGTCGTCGACCGCATCGTCGTGCGCGGCGATCTGGCGACACGGCTCGCCGATTCCATCGAGACCGCGCTGAAGCTTGCAGACGGACTGGCGGTAGCGGAATTTGCCGACAAGCCGCTCGACGCCAGCCAGACCGGCGAGGATTCGGTCAACAAATCGAAGAACGAGACGCATGAACGCATGCTGTTCTCGGAAAAGTTCGCCTGCCCGGTATCCGATTTCACCATTCCCGAGATCGAGCCCAGGCTGTTCTCCTTCAACAATCCGTTCGGCGCCTGCCCGACCTGCGACGGGCTCGGCAGCCAACGCGCCATCGATGCCAGCCTGGTCGTGCCCGACGAGAATGTCTCGCTGCGCGCCGGCGCCGTCAGCCCGTGGGCGAAGTCGACCTCGCCCTATTATGCGCAAACCCTGGAAGCGCTGGGCATTGCCTATGGCTTCAAGCTCGGCGACAAATTCAAGGATTTGAGCGAGGAGGCAAAGCAAGCCGTCCTGCACGGCACCGGCGAGCGCGAAATCACCTTCCACTACGATGACGGCCTGCGCTCCTACAAGACGACCAAGACCTTCGAGGGCGTCATCCCCAACCTCGAGCGCCGCTGGAAGGAAACCGAATCCGCCTGGATGCGCGAGGAGATCGAGCGCTTCATGTCGGCCACGCCCTGCCCGGCCTGCCGCGGCTATCGGCTGAAGCCCGAGGCGCTCGCGGTCAAGATCGCCGGCAAGCACATTGGCGAGGTCACCGAGCTGTCGATCCGCAAGGCCGACCAGTGGTTCACCGATCTGCCCGCTTCGCTCAACGACAAGCAGAACGAGATTGCGGTGCGCGTGCTCAAGGAAATCCGCGAGCGGCTGCGCTTCCTCAACGATGTCGGGCTCGATTATCTGACGCTGTCGCGCAACTCCGGCACGCTGTCGGGCGGCGAGAGCCAGCGCATCCGTCTTGCCTCGCAGATCGGCTCCGGCCTGACCGGCGTACTTTACGTGCTGGACGAGCCGTCGATCGGTCTGCACCAGCGCGACAATGCCCGCCTGCTCGATACGCTGAAGCATCTGCGCGACATCGGCAACACAGTGATCGTCGTCGAGCACGACGAGGACGCCATCCTGCACGCCGACTATGTCGTAGATATCGGCCCGGCCGCCGGCATTCATGGCGGCCACATCATCGCCCAGGGCACGCCGCAGCAGATCATGGCGACGCCCGCTTCGATCACCGGCAAATATCTGTCGGGCGAGCTCGAAGTGGCGACGCCGGCAGTGCGGCGCGAGGCCAAGAAGAACCGCCGGCTGAAGGTCGTCGGCGCGCGCGGCAACAATCTGAAGAACGTCACCGCCGAAATCCCGCTCGGCACGTTTACCGCCGTCACCGGCGTGTCCGGCGGCGGCAAGTCGACCTTCCTGATCGAGACCCTGTTCAAGGCGGCGTCGCGCCGCATCATGGGCTCGCGCGAGCATCCGGCCGAGCACGACCGCATCGAGGGGCTGGAATTCCTCGACAAGGTCATCGACATCGACCAGTCGCCGATCGGGCGCACCCCGCGCTCCAACCCCGCCACCTATACCGGCGCCTTCACGCCGATCCGCGACTGGTTCGCCGGCTTGCCGGAGGCCAAGGCGCGCGGCTACCAGCCGGGCCGCTTCTCGTTCAACGTCAAGGGCGGCCGCTGCGAGGCCTGCCAGGGCGACGGCGTCATCAAAATCGAGATGCACTTCCTGCCCGACGTCTACGTCACCTGCGACGTCTGCCACGGCAAGCGTTACAACCGCGAGACCCTAGACGTCCTGTTCAAGGGCAAGTCGATCGCCGACGTTCTCGACATGACGGTCGAGGAAGGCGTCGATTTCTTCGCCGCCGTGCCCGGCGTGCGCGACAAGCTGGAGACGCTGAAACGGGTCGGCCTCGGCTACATCCATGTTGGCCAGCAGGCAACGACCTTGTCGGGCGGCGAGGCGCAGCGCATCAAGCTTGCCAAGGAACTGTCGCGCAAGGCGACCGGCAAGACGCTCTACATTCTCGATGAGCCAACCACCGGCCTGCATTTCCACGACGTCGCCAAGTTGCTTGAAGTGCTGCACGAGCTGGTCGACCAGGGCAACACGGTCGTCGTCATCGAGCACAATCTAGAGGTGATCAAGACCGCTGACTGGGTTCTCGATCTTGGCCCCGAAGGTGGTGACGGCGGCGGCGAGCTGGTGGCGTCCGGCACGCCGGAGGACATCGTCCGCGAAAAACGCAGCTATACCGGGCAGTTCCTGAGGGAATTGCTGGAGCGGCGCCCCGGAGGCAAGCGCGAAGCGGCGGAGTGATGGCAAAGAACGGTCTCATCACGGTCCAAAGCCGCTTCGGCGTGACCGAAACCATCGATCGCCTGGTCGAAACTGTCGAACGTGCAGGATTGCTGGTCTTCGCCCGCATTGATCACGCCGCTGGTGCGCGCAGCGTCGAAACATCACTGCGTCCAACCCAGCTCCTGATTTTCGGCAATCCGAAAGGCGGTACGCCACTGATGCAGGACCGGCAGCTTGCCGGCATCGATCTGCCGGTCAAGGCACTGGCTTGGGAGGACGAGCAAGGCGAGGTCTGGCTTTCCTACAATGACGCACACTGGCTCGCTGAGCGCCACGGCTTGGGCGACGCCAGTTGCAATGCCGTCGCGGCGATCGCCGACGGCATGGACAAGGTGATTGCGGCCGCTGCCGGCGCGGGCCAGTTTTGATGATGAGAGCCGCTCGGGCCGATGATCTCCCCACGGTAATTTCGCTCACCACGGACGCCTACGCGCCCTACACTGCCCTGTTCGGAGCGCCGCCGATCCCCGTCACCGAGGACTATGCGCCGCGCATCCAACGCGGCGAGGTCTGGCTTTCGGAGCAGAACGGACAGCCGGCCGGCCTGATCGTTCTCGAACGAAATGCGGACCATACAATAATCTTCAGCGTTGCCGTTGCGCCAGCCTTTCAGGGCAAGGGTTTCGGCATCGGGCTGCTCGACTGGGCCGAGCAACAGACGCGCTTGTGGAGCTTGCCTGAAATCCGACTTTACACCAATGCCAGAATGGAACGGAACGTTTCGTTGTATAAGGCCTACGGCTTTCGCGAAACGGGTCGCCGGCCCAATCCATATCGGCCAGGATGGACGGTCGTCGACATGGCGAAAGCCGTCGAGACGACCGCCATCGCGTGATCCTTTTCTGCAAACCGGGAGGACGACCATGACTCAATCAGGAACAATCCGCGCCGGCATGGGCGGCTGGACCTTCGAGCCGTGGGACACGTCCTTCTACCCGGACAAATTGTCGAAGGCCAAGCAACTGCATTATGCCAGCCGGCAGGTGCCCACTATCGAGGTCAACGGCACCTATTATTCGAGCTTCAAGGAACCGACCTTCGTCAAATGGGCCAACGAGGCGCCGGATGGTTTCGTCTATTCGCTGAAGGGCAACCGCTTCGTCACCAACCGCCGCGTGCTCGGCGAGGCCGGGGATTCGATCATGCGCTTCCTCGGGTCGGGCGTCGCGGCACTTGGCAACAAGCTCGGGCCAATCCTGTGGCAGTTCGCGCCGACCAAGAAATTCGACCCGGACGATTTCGAGGCCTTCCTCAAGCTGTTGCCGGAAAAGCAGGACGGCGTTGCGTTGCGCCACGCGGTCGAGGTGCGCAACGACAGCTTCGTCGTGCCGGAGTTCGCCGCCTTGGCGCGAAAGCACAAGGCCGCCATCGTCTATGCCGACCACGCCAAATATCCGAGGATTGCCGACGTTACCGGCGATTTCATCTATGCGCGGCTGCAGACCGGCAGCGACGACAATCCCGATTGCTACACGCCAAAGGCGCTCGACGAATGGGCGGCGCGCGCAAAAGCCTGGGCGGAAGGCAAGGTGCCGGCCGACCTGTCGCGCGCCGATCCTTCAACCGACGCGCCGGTCAAGCCACGCGATGTGTTTGTCTACTTCATCACAGAGGGCAAGGTCCGCGCTCCATTCGGAGCTATCGCGCTGATGAAGCGGGTCGCAGGCTGACGCCCCGCTGTCGGTGGTCCGCCTGGCTTGGTCCTAAACTACCGGCTATGCGGCGCGTTCGTCCGGACGCCGATCAACCCTGACGATCTCATTGAAAGCATCGAGATCGACATAGAAGACCTTGGTGATCTCCGCGATGAGTTCGTCGTGGTCATACCCCTGCGATTTCAGAATGTTGATGGCTGTCAGGATGTCGACGCGCTCCGTGAGCCGTCGTTTCTGATAGTCCTCGACATAGCGCTCCATTGACTGGCCCTGGCTCCCAAGCACCCGAAATGTTGGACGACAACAGATCGCTCGAAGGGAACGGCTTGCGCGCAAGCGTGCCGACGCAGCCGCGCCTTCCCCCGATCTGCCAAGTTGAAACTGGTACGGAAAGCGGCCGACTCACCAAGGCCAAGCAAAATCTAGCACGCAATCTGCAGCGCGCCAGAGTTGCAAAGTAACAGAATCAATAAGAATTCAGACGGTCAGGAATTTGCGGACGTCCGCCCGGTCGAGATCCTCGGCCGGGCCGGTATGAACGATCTGGCCACGGTCCATGATGTTGACCTCGTCGGCCAATTCCCGGCAGAAGTCGAGATACTGTTCGACCAAAAGCACGGCGATACCGGCCTGGTCGCGCAGATAGCGGATGGCGCGGCCAATGTCCTTGATGATCGACGGCTGAATGCCTTCGGTCGGCTCGTCGAGCACCAGCAGTTTCGGCCGCATCACCAGCGCCCTGCCGATGGCAAGCTGCTGCTGCTGGCCACCGGAAAGGTCACCGCCGCGACGCACGAGCATCTGCTTCAGCACCGGAAACAATTCGAAGACGTGACCGGGAATGTTGCGGTCGGCGCGCTTCAGCGGCGCGAAGCCCGATTCGAGGTTTTCCCGCACCGTAAGCAGCGGAAATATCTCCCTGCCCTGCGGCACGAATGCGATGCCCGACCGGGCGCGATCATACGCCGCGCTCCGGTCGAGCGCCTTCCCCTCGAAGGCAACGCTTCCGCTCGTCAGCCGATGATGGCCGACGATCGATCTCATCAAACTGGTCTTGCCGACGCCGTTGCGACCGAGCACGCAGGTGATCTTGCCGGCGCCGGCTGTCAGCGAGACGCCGCGCAGCGCCTGAGCGGCGCCGTAATGCAGCGTGGCATTGGAGACTTCGAGCATGGTCAGCGCTTTCTCCAACGCGTGAAGAACGAAAGGCCGAAATGATGGAACGGAACGCGCCAGACCATGATCATCTCCCCAGGTAGACTTCGACGACGCGCTCGTCGGCCGAAACGAAGTCGAGGCTGCCCTCGGAAAGCACCGAGCCTTCGTGCAGGCAGGTAACCTTGACGCCGAGCTCGCGCACGAAATGCATGTCGTGCTCGACGACGATGACCGAATGGTCGCGCGCGATATCCCTGAGCAGCCGCGCGGTTTCCTCGGTCTCGGCGTCGGTCATGCCGGCAACCGGCTCATCGACCAGCAGCAGCAGCGGATCCTGCGCCAGAAGCATGCCGATCTCGAGCCATTGCTTTTGGCCGTGGCTCAGATTGGCGGCGAGTTCGTCGCGCTTGTCGCCAAGCCGGATGATGCCGAGGATGTCGTCGATCTGCCGCACTTCCGCGGCCGAGCGACGATGGAACAGTGCCGGGAAGATCGAGCGCGGGCCTTTCAGCGCCAGCATCAGATTGTCCTCGATCGTGTGGCTTTCAAAGACGGTCGGCTTCTGGAATTTACGGCCGATGCCCATCATGGCGATTTCGGCCTCGTCGTGTTTGGTCAGGTCGACCTCACCGTTGAAGAAAACCTCGCCCGCATCGGGCCGCGTCTTGCCGGTGACGATGTCCATCATCGTCGTCTTTCCGGCGCCATTGGGGCCGATGATCGCCCGCATCTCGCCTTTGTCGAGCACCAGCGAAAGGTTGTTGATGGCGCGAAACCCGTCAAAGGAAACCGAAACGCCGTCGAGATAGAGGATGGTGTTGCTCTTCGACATCAGACCATCACTCCGCCGGCTGCGGTTCGGCGCTGGAGGCCGACCAGTCGCCCGGCCTTCTCGCCGCCGAACGGTCGGTTTTCGGCAGCGTCGGCGCATCGGGATCGATCCCGGCTTCCTCGGCAACCGAGGCCGCCCTCAGCGCCTTGGCGTTGCCGCGCCAGGAGTCCCACATGCCGATGATGCCCTTGGGCAGGAACAGCGTGACGGCGACAAACAGTCCGCCCAGCGCGAACAACCAGAATTCAGGCAGCACGCCGGTGAACCAGGATTTACCGGCATTGACCAAAAGCGCGCCGATGATCGGCCCGACGATGGTGCCGCGCCCGCCGACGGCCGCCCACACCACCACCTCGATCGAATTGGACGGCTCGAATTCGCCAGGGTTGATGATGCCGACTGCGGTACGTAAAGCGCACCGGCGATGCCGGCCATCACCGCCGACACGGTGAAGGCGAACAGTTTGACGTTCTCCGCCCGCCAGCCGAGAAAGCGCGTGCGGCTTTCAGCGTCGCGCACCGCCATCAAAAGCTCGCCGTATTTGGAACCGACGATTGCCCAGGTGACGAAGACGGCAGACGCCAGCATGACGGCGCTAGCCGCGAACAGCGCCGAGCGCGTCATGTCGGCCTGCACGTTGAAGCCTAGAATATCCTTGAAGTCGGTCAGGCCGTTATTGCCGCCGAAACCCATGTCGTTTCGGAAAAAGGCAAGCAGCAGCGCATAGGTCATCGCCTGGGTGATGATCGACAAATAGACGCCGGTGACGCGACTGCGGAAGGCAAACCAGCCGAAGACGAAGGCGAGCAGGCCGGGTACTGCAAGCACCATGATTGCGGCAAACCAGAAATGGTCGAAACCGTACCAGAACCACGGCAGTTCCTTGTAGTTCAGGAACACCATGAAGTCCGGCAGCAGCGGATTGCCGTAGACGCCGCGCGAGCCGATCTGGCGCATCAGATACATGCCCATCGCATAGCCGCCGAGTGCGAAGAAGGCGCCGTGGCCGAGCGAGAGGATGCCGCAATAGCCCCAGACGAGATCGAGCGCCAAGGCGAGCAGTGCATAGCAGAGATATTTGCCGGTGAGCGCGACGATATAGGACGGCACGTAAAACGCACTTGTCGGCGAGACCGCAAGATTGAGCAGCGGCACGACGATTGCAACCGCCAGCAGGATGAAGATGGTGATGGCGACGCGGCGGTCGGCGCCGGCGGCAAAGAAGCGTCCCGTGATCATGCTTCCACCGACCTGCCCTTGAGCGCGAACAGACCGCGCGGGCGTTTCTGGATGAACAGGATGATCAGCACCAGGACGACGATCTTGCCGAGCACCGCTCCGGCATAGGGTTCGAGGAATTTGTTGACAATGCCGAGCGAGAAGGCGCCGACCAGCGTGCCCCAGAGATTGCCGACGCCGCCGAAGACGACGACCATGAAGCTGTCGATGATGTAGCCGCGGCCGAGATTGGGCGAGACATTGTCGATCTGGCTGAGCGCGACACCGGCGATGCCGGCAATGCCGGACCCCAATGCAAAGGTCAGGGCATCGACCCACGGCGTCCTGATGCCCATAGAGGCGGCCATCCGGCGATTGGCGGTGACGGCACGCATCTGCAGCCCCCAGGGCGTGCGTTTCATCACGTAAAGCAACACCGCGAAGACGCCGAGCGCAAAAGCCAGGATCCAGAGCCGGTTCCAGGTGACCGAAAGCTGGCCGATCGCGAACGAACCTGACATCCAGGATGGGTTGCCAACCTCCTGGTTGGTCGGCCCGAAGATGGTGCGCACGGCCTGCTGCAGGATCAGCGAGACACCCCATGTCGCCAGTAGGGTCTCCAGCGGCCGGCCATAGAGGAAGCGGATCAGCCCGCGCTCGATGAAAAGGCCGACGAGCGCCGCCACCAGGAAGGCCAGCGGCAGGGCGACGACCAGCGACCAGTCGAACAGGCCGGGAAAGGAATTGCGGATAACCTCCTGCACGACGAAGGTCGTGTAGGCGCCCAGCATGACCATCTCGCCATGCGCCATGTTGATGACGCCCATGACGCCGAAAGTGATGGCAAGGCCGATCGCCGCCAGCAGTAGCACCGACCCTAGCGATATGCCGTACCAGATGTTCTGGCCGGCATCCCACAGCGCCAGCGTCGAATTGATGTTGGATATCGCCGCAGTCGCCGCGTCCTTCACCGCACCTTCGGAACTGGCCTCCACCGACGTGAGCAGCGACACCGCATCCCGGTCGCCGCGCGCACCGATGAGCGCTATCGCCGCCAGTTTGTCGGCCTCCGGCCTGTCTGAAACGAGAACCGATGCGGCACGGGCCTGTTCGAGCAGCGCCTTGACGCTTGCCGCGCCCTCATTGGCGATGGCGGTGTCGAGCGGCTCGATGTTTGCCGCGTCAGGCGTCTTGAACATGGTGTCGGCTGCGGCAATGCGCACGGCCGGATCCTTGGAGCCCAGCGTCAGCGTGCCCAGCGCGTCGCGGATGACGCGGCGCAGCGTGTTGTTGACCTTGATCTTGGTGATGTCGGCCTTGGCTGCTTCGCCAGACTTTTCGCCGGTGAGCGCATCGAGCAGTTCGATACTGTCGCCGCTCTCCTTGCCGACAAAGACTACTGAATCGGCCTTGCGGACGTAAAGGCTGCCCTCCGCAAGCGCGGCAAGCGGCCGTTCGACGGCTGTGTCGCCGGTTGCCGCAAGCTCGCGCACGACGGCTTCGATCGCTGAAAAATTGGAGGCGGTGGCGAGTTTGGCGACGACCGCGCGCAGATCGGATTCGCTGGCGTTCGACGGCAGCACCATTCCCAGAAGGAGGAGCAGCATCAGGCCAATCGCGCGGATCAGGATCATCGGTTTCTGGTGGCTCTTGGAGGTTGAATGTCGCCTCCGGGCAGGCTGGAGGACGAGCCCGCCCGGAGGCTTTTGCGGTCTGAAAGGACAGACCGGGAGGATCAGTTGGTTCCCTTGCCACCGCATTTGCCTGTGGCGACATTGAAGTTGCCGCAGGACAGAGGCGCGCGCCAATCGGAGATCAGGTCCTTGGAGTCAGGCAGGTAGTCGGACCACTCGTCGCCCATCACCAGGCCCGGCGTCTGCGAGACGGTTTCGAACTGGCCGTCGGCCTGGATTTCGCCGATCAGCACCGGCTTGGTGATGTGATGGTTCGGCATCATGGTTGAATAACCGCCGGTCAGGTTCGGCACCGAGACGCCGACCATGGCGTCGATGACCTTGTCCGGATCGATGGTGCCGGCCTTCTCGACCGCCTTCACCCACATGTTGAAGCCGATATAGTGGGCTTCCATCGGATCGTTGGTGGTGCGCTTGTCGTTCTTGATGAACTTGTGCCAGTCGGCGATGAACTTGGCGTTCTCGGGCGTATCGACGCTTTCGAAATAGTTCCAGGCGGCGAGATGGCCGACCAGCGGCGCAGTGTCCAGACCGGCAAGCTCTTCCTCGCCGACCGAGAAGGCCATGACCGGGATGTCCTCGGCCTTGATGCCCTGGTTGCCGAGCTCCTTGTAGAACGGCACGTTGGCGTCGCCATTGACGGTCGAGACGACGGCGGTCTTCTTGCCGGCCGAGCCGAACTTCTTGATCGCCGAAACTTCGGTCTGCCAGTCGGAGAAGCCGAACGGCGTGTAGTTGACCATGATGTCTTCGGCGGCAACGCCCTTCGCCTTCAGATAGGCCTCGAGGATCTTGTTGGTGGTGCGCGGGTAGACGTAGTCGGTGCCTTCGAGCACCCAGCGCTTCACCGAACCGCCATCCTCGCTCATCAGATAATCGACGGCCGGAATGGCCTGCTGGTTCGGCGCCGCACCGGTGTAGAACACGTTGCGCTCGCTTTCCTCACCCTCATACTGGACCGGGTAGAACAGGATGTTGTCGAGCTCGCTGAACACCGGCAGCACCGATTTGCGCGACACCGAGGTCCAGCAGCCGAACACCGCGGCGACCTTGTCCTTCGAGATCAGCTCGCGCGCCTTTTCGGCGAACAGCGGCCAGTTGGAAGCCGGATCGACGACGACCGCCTCGAGCTTCTTGCCGAGCAGGCCGCCCTTGGCATTCTGCTCTTCGATGAGCATCAGCATGGCGTCCTTCAGCGTTGTCTCCGAGATCGCCATGGTTCCCGACAGCGAATGGAGGATGCCGACCTTGATGGTGTCGTCGGCCGCCTTGGCGGGAACGCTCATCAGCAGGCCGGCGGTGACCACGCCGGCCGAAAACATTTTTGCTACTGTCGAGAAACTGCCCCTCATACTTATAAACTCCCAAGCTGGTTAACTGCATCGGAACAGGCCATGCAACGGCTGTGCCAATCACCGGAGCAAGGTCGGAGGATTTGAGATTTTCCAGCTCTATCAGTCGGTTAATGTATTAGCTGCAGGAGATGAACCTCGCCTGCTATCTTCGAAACGAGAAAGGATCACCCATATCAGCCTAAGTTTTGCTCACATATAGGCCAATGCCTGAATTTTGAGCAGCATCATATGAGCCCTGGCGAGGATTGCAGCGCCGCGGCGAAATGGGCAAGTTTGAACCCCTTTAACGAGCGATCAAATGGCCTTCAGAGCTTCTTGCATTTTCACCGCCATGCTTCTGCTGGCGGCGACGACCGTAGCGCGCGCCGGCTTCAGCGACGGGAAGCTGCCGGACGGGTCCTATCATTGCGAAGTCTATCTGCTTGGCATGTTCCTCAGCCTCGGCGACATCACCATCAAGGGAAACGTCTATAGCGGTCCTGTGAGCTTCGGCATCGCGCCGCAGAGCTACAATTACCAGATGGATGCAGACGGCGTGATCACCTGGCTAGGTCCGCTGGGTGGCTATACCAGTGGCGGCAACTCGATCTCGCTTACGCAGGCGACGCTGGAAAGCGGAACCACCCCGTCCTTCGACATCATCATGAAGCAGCCAGACGGCGCCTTTACCGCCTCGACCTGCACGAAGCGTTGAAAAAAGTACGGAACCTGGCGAGGTTCCGTACTCCGAAGCACAAAGCCGCCTAGCTCTCCGCCGCCAGATCAAGCGCCAGCCGGGTCATATCGGTGAAAAGCCCCTGGCGTTCGGAATAGTCGGTCTGCTCGCCGGTTGCCACGTTGTCGACGACGGTCAGGATCGACAGCGCCCGAGCGCCGAAATCGGCCGCAATGCGGTAGAGTGCGCTGGTTTCCATGTCCACGGCGAGCGCGCCCTGTGCCTGTGCTTCGGCAAAGCGTTCGCGCCCCAGCGGATGATAGAAAATATCGCTGCAAATGGTCAGCCCGGCCCGATGGTCGATGCCGAGTTCCGAAGCTCGGGCCAATGCCTGGCTCAACAATGCCGGATCGGGGCCGGCATCGGCACGATAGAGCCCAAAGACTTGGCCGCTCTCCGCATTTTCGCCACGCACCGATTGCGCGATCACCAGGCTGCGCAGCGCCATCTCGGCGGTCAGGCCACCGCAGGTACCAGTGCGGATCAGTGTTTTCGCACCATAGAAGTCCAGCAGCTCATGCACATAGACCAGGAACGAAGAGACGCCGATGCCGGTGGATTGGATGCTGACAGGTTTGCCGCGAAACAGCCCGGTAAAGCCGAGCGCGCCGCGGCGGCGGTTGACGCAGCGCGGCGCTTCCAGAAAGGTCTCCGCCATCCATTCAGCGCGCTGTGGGTCGCCCGGCAGCAGCACCGTGCTTGCGTAGTCGCCTTTGCTAGCTTCGTTGTGTGGCGTCACGGCATGCTTTCCAAAACCCGTCGCCCGTTTCGCCTGCAATCATGGCAGTCTCACGACATTGCGCAAGCGGAGCGTTGGAAGGGTCAGGATTCCAGCATGTCCTTTACGATCGTGGCCAATTGCTTGAGCGAAAACGGCTTCGGCAAGAAGCCGAAATGCGCGTCGGCCGGCAAGTTCTTGGCGAACGCGTCTTCGGCATAGCCGGACACGAAGATGAACTTGATGTCGGGCTGCCGTTTGCGCAATTCGCCAAGCAGCGTCGGGCCGTCCATTTCCGGCATCACCACGTCCGACACCACGACGTCGACCTTGCCGCCGAGCGCTTCATAGACCTCAAGCGCCTCGACGCCGGACGACGCCTCGTGGACAGTGTAGCCGCGCGATTTCAGCGCCCGCAAGCCGCCCATGCGCACGGCGTCCTCGTCCTCGACCAACAGCACCGTGGCCGAGCCCGACAGGTCCTTGGCTGAGTCGGCGATCTTGGCAGGTGCGGCCGGCGCCTCTCCAGCCTCGCCCGCCTTCCTTGCCTCCGCAATGTGCCGCGGCAGGAAGATGCGGAACACGGATCCCTTGCCGACTTCGGAATCGCAGAAGATGAAGCCGCCTGTCTGCTTGATGATGCCATAGACCATGGACAGGCCGAGGCCAGTTCCCTTGCCAACCTCCTTTGTCGTGAAGAAGGGCTCGAAGATCTTTTTCAGCACATCAGGCGCGATGCCGCTGCCGCTGTCCTCGACCTCGACCAGCACATAGTCGGCCGGTGTAAGTTCGCGATAGGAAAAGGTCTTGCATTCCCCGGCGCTGACGTTGCGGGTACGTACGGTGAGTTCGCCGCCGGCCGGCATCGCGTCGCGTGCATTGACCGCCAGATTGACCACCACTTGCTCGAATTGCCCGATATCGACCCTGACCGGCCACAGGTCGCGGCCATGGTCGATCTTGAGCTTGATGTCGTTGCCGACCAGCCGGGCAAGCAGCATCCTTAGATCGGCGAGCACGTCGGTCAGGTTGAGCACCTCCGGCCGCAGCGTTTGCTTGCGCGAGAAGGCCAGCAACTGACGCACCAGCGAGGCCGCCCGGTTGGCGTTCTGCTTGATGTTCATGATGTCCGGGAATGACGGATCGGACGGCCGGTGGTTGGTCAACAGCAGGTCCGAGGCCATGATGATGGCGGTCAGCACATTGTTGAAATCATGCGCGATGCCGCCGGCGAGTTGGCCGACCGCCTGCATTTTCTGGCTCTGCGCCATCTGGCCCTCGAGGGCCTTTTGCTCGGTGGTCTCCACTGCATAGACGATGGCCGATTCCTCGGCGCCCTCGCCGCCGGTGCCGTCAGCGACCGCATTGACGTAGAAGCGTATGTGGCGCTCCTCATTGCCGGGCAGCACCGTATCGATCGGCTCGATGTCAGCCTGTTGCTGACGTGCCTTTTCAAAGGCCGCGGCGAAAGCCGGCCGGTCGCGCTCGTGGATCACCGTATCCAGCCGCACACGCCGATCGACCGCGTCGCGGTCGACGACCGAGGAAAACAGCGACAGGAACGGCGCATTGGTGCGCAGGATGCGGCCGGCATGATCGACGCCGGCTATCGCCATCGGCGTCGAGTTGAAGAACCGCGTGAAGCGTATTTCCGATGCACGGAGGTCGGCCGAAGCGTCCTCGCCTTGCGTCCGGTTGAGCACGATGGTGCGAGTCGGGCCGTTGAGCCCCTCTCGGCTGGCCGAGACACGATGCATGAAGCGCACCGGCAGCGCCTCGCCGGTCATCGTCGTCAGATCGAGGTCGATAACGGCATTGCGCGTGGTACCAGCGTCGGCCTTGACCGAACGGACCAGCGCCATGCCGTCGCCGGCGACGATCTCCGGCAGCGTGATGGCGCCGGGAGTGAAGCTGGCCAGGTCGATGCCCAGCCACTCCGCAAGGGTCGCGTTGATATAGGTGACGCGGCCTTCCTGGTCGGCCGAAAAGAAACCGGCCGGCGCGTGATCGAGGTGATCGATCGCCTTTTGCAGGTCGAGAAAGAACCGCTCCTGCTCGGCCCGTTCCTGCGAGATATCGGCAAGCTGCCAGGCAAGCATCGGCAGCCGCTGGCCTGGAACGCTGAACGCGCGGGCCCGGACGCGGTACCAGCGCGCGCCCGGTTCGGCGCCTGGCCGAATGGACTGCGCAAGCCGAAACTCGCCGTCGCCCGGCTGGCCGTCGCGCAGGCCCGACGCCAGCCGGTATATGGTCACCGAGGCCTCGGGAACGTCTGAAAGCAAACTTTCGACCGTCTTGATGTCGGCGGCCGACTCGGCACCCGTCATATCGGCATAGGTCCGGTTGGCGTAGATGATACGGCCTTTGGTGTCGGTGACCAGGAGACCTTGTGACATCGAATCGACGAAAGCTTTCGACAGTTCGTCGCTTGTCGAGCGCGGCGTGATATGCACGAAGCCGATCGCAGTGGCGAATAGAAAGCCGACGCCGATCATCGCCAGCACGCCAAGCATGCCGAGCAGGAATGGATCGCCAAGTCGCTCTCGGAAAAGGCCGAAGACGATCGCTGCCCCTGTCAGGACGACGATGAAAACGATCAGCCGGGTGACCGCGCCCGGTCGCGTGTTCTGGTCGACGATAGGTACCGGATAGAAATCGCCGCGCGCTTCCTTGGCCATGTGCCCCCTGCTCGTGAATTCCGGCGTCGGTTGAATCATATTCTCAGGGTCGGGAAAAGGCCCGGCGGCAGATGTCCGCTAAAAATGACGCCGTTCGGCTCCCGGTTTCGAGCTGTTCACGAAGCGTGAAAGGCAACTTGCGGTGGCCTGCCGCAACAGTCTAGTGTCGCCTCTCTTCGAAAGCTGATTTTGGGGGAACCAATGCTGCAATGGCTGGATGGCGTGGCGGGGCCTGGTTATGCCGCAGCAATCCTATGGACGTTTGCAGTACTTGTCCTGCTGCTCATCATTCTTCTTATCATCAGGCTGGTCCGCAGCCTGACATTCGGAACATTCGTCGCCGGGGGCAGGAACCGCAAGACGCGGCTGGCTGTCATGGATGCCACAGCGGTCGACAGTCACCGGCGGCTGGTGCTGGTGCGCCGCGACGATATCGAGCACCTGCTCTTGATCGGTGGTCCGACCGACGTCGTCGTCGAGCGCGACATCAGGCTCTCGGCGCTGCGCCGCCCGGCATTGACCGGAGACAACAGCCATCAGCCGGCAGCAAGGCCAGCTCAGACCACAGCCGCGCCGGCGAGGCAAGCGCCGCCGCAGCCGGCAAGCGCGGCCGCACCCCCTGTCCGAGCCCGCCAGACGGCGACGATGGCGGCAACAATGCCGGCGCCTACGCCGGCGCCGAAACCGGCATCGAACGTTACACCGTTGCCAAGTTATGGATCCGTCAATGCCAATGCCTCGCGGCATGCGCCGCAGCCGGCAAGACAGGACTCCCCGGCAAGATACGAGCCGCCGGCACAGCATGAGTCGATCGACGATGCGCTGATGAAGGAGCTGGAGGTTTCCCTCGACGAGCCACGCTTCAGCCAAACGGCGAGCAAGCCGGTGGCGAAGGCATCGCCCTCTCTCGACGACGAGATGACGAAGCTCCTCGGCGAGTTGTCCAATCAGAAAAGATAGGGCGATAGCGAACGGCCAATGAAAATGGCCGGAAAACCGGCCATTTTGAACGCTCTACCGATGCCGTGTTTTTCCCGCCTGCTCAGTCGTCGCGGTAGACCTTCTCGCGCCGCTCATGGCGCTCCTGTGCCTCGATCGACAAGGTGGCGATCGGGCGCGCGTCGAGCCGCTTCAGCGCGATCGGCTCGCCCGTCTCCTCGCAGTAACCGTAAGTGCCTTCGTCAAGGCGCTGGAGGGCCGAATCGATCTTGGAGATGAGTTTTCGCTGGCGATCGCGGGCGCGAAGTTCGATGGCGCGGTCGGTTTCGGAGGAGGCGCGATCGGCGAGGTCAGGGTGGTTGGCGTTTTCCTGCTGCAGGATTTCGAGAGTTTCGCGCGCTTCGCGCAAGATGTCGTTCTTCCAGGTGACGAGCTTCATGCGAAAGTAGGATTTCTGCCGCTCGTTCATAAACGGCTCGTCTTCGGAGGGTACGTAATCGGCGGTAACGATGTCGTTCATTCGACTCACCCAACAAACCCCAAATTTGGCGCCTATATATTCGCGGACCGAAAACTGCACAAGCGCAATCGACGACAGTTTCACGCATTTGTTTATGTGGGACAAACCGACATTGGCGACATCATTCGCATGAACGGCACGCCCGAATTCGCGCATGATTCATTATGCTTGAGGGGGCATCGGCATTGCGCGCGAAGCGCTTCTGATGGCTAATTCCTGCGGCCGCATTTGACCGGTCGGTACCCGACATTATCGGGGGTTCCGTGACCAGACTTTACCTGCTGAGGCATGCGAAGGCCGGCTGGGCGCTGCCTGGTGTGGCTGACTTCGACCGCCCGCTCGATCAATCCGGCTTCGCCGACGCCGAAGCGATGGGCGTACTGATGCGTTCCCGCAAATACGCACCGGCCCTCACCCTTTGCTCAAGCGCCAAGCGCGCCCGCCAGACGCTGGAAAGCTTGGCTGGCCATACCAACACGGGCCGGGTGCTGTTCTGTGACACCCTCTACAGCGACGATGCCGCCGCATACCTCACTGCCATCCGGCAGAATGGCGGGCTGGATGCCTTGCTCGCCATCGGCCACAATCCGATGATTGAGGATCTCGCCATGGCGCTGTCGGGCGACGGCAACGAGACCGCGCGGGCCATGCTGAACCACGGCTTCCCGACCTCCGCACTTGCCGTGGTCCGGTTCAACGGCGGACTTGCCGAGGCTGCGCCAGGCACCGGCTATCTCGAAGCCTTCCTGACGCCTGCGGATATCTGAGGCCATTTCAAAGCCGCGCATCAAAGCCTATATCGGAGCCTGACCGGCCCGCGAGAACAGATTTGGCATCATCGCTGACGACTTTTACCGACGAGGCCAAGATTGCCTTGGATACGTTGTCAGGCCGCGCTGCCGGGCTTTTCGCTCCGTCGCTGCGGCTTGGCGTGACCGGGCTGTCCCGCGCCGGCAAGACGGTGTTCATCTCGGCCCTTGTGCACAATCTGGTCCATGGTGGACGCTTGCCGCTGTTTGAGGCACAAAAATCGGGGCGCATCGCCCGGGCTTTTCTTGAAGAGCAGCCGGACGACGCCGTACCACGCTTCCAGTACGAGGATCACATCGCGGCTCTTGTCGACGAGCGCGTCTGGCCGGATTCGACGCGTGCGATTTCCGAACTGAGGCTCACCATCGAATACGAATCGGCCTCTGGCTGGAGCCGCATGTTTTCCGCCGGCAAATTGTCGGTCGACATCGTCGATTATCCCGGCGAATGGCTGCTCGACCTGCCGCTGCTGGGCAAGTCCTACGCCGATTTTTCGCGTGAGGCCTTCGAGATGGCCGTGTTGCCGGTGCGTGTCGATCTTTCGCGGGAATGGCGGGCGCTCTCCAATCCGGTTGACCCCAACGCCGACGCCGACGAGATGACGGCGCGCCGTCTCGCCGAGAGCTTCGCGGCCTATCTCAAGGCCTGCAAGCTCGATGAGCGGGCGCTTTCGACCTTGCCGCCCGGCCGCTTTCTGATGCCCGGCGATCTTGAAGGCTCGCCCGCTCTCACCTTCGCGCCGCTGCCGAATCTGGACGGCCGGCGCTCCCGCTCGGGATCGCTGCAGGCTATGATGGAGCGGCGCTACGAGGCTTACAAGACGCATGTCGTTAAACCGTTCTTTCGCGAACACATCACGCGTCTCGACCGCCAGATCGTGCTCATCGACGCATTGCAGGCATTGAATGCGGGCCCAGGCGCGATGGCCGATCTGGAGCGCGCGGTCACCGAAATCCTGTCCTGTTTCCGGCCCGGCCGGGGCAACTTCCTGACCGATCTGTTTTCGAGGCGCATCGACCGCATATTGGTGGCCGCGACCAAGGCCGACCATCTGCACCACGAAAGCCACGACCGCCTGCAGGCCATCGTGCGGCGGCTAGCCGACCGCGCCGTGGCGCGGGCGAATTTCACCGGCGCCGACGTCGACGTCGTCGCCATGGCGGCCATGCGCGCGACCCGTGAAGGCACGGTCAAGCAGGGCCGCGAGACTTTGCCGGTCATTATCGGCACGCCATTGCGTGGCGAAAAAATCAACGGCGAAACCTTTGACGGAAAGACCGAAACAGCCATATTTCCCGGAGACTTGCCGGAGAAAGTTGATGCCTTGTTCGACGTTTCCGAATCGATCCGCCGGCAGAACAATGACGACCCCGCAATCCGCTTCGTGCGCTTTCGCCCGCCGAAGCTCGAGCGCACCGCCGAGGGCGTCACGCTGTCGCTGCCACATATCAGGCTCGACCGCGCGCTGCAGTTCCTGATCGGAGATCATCTCGCATGAGTGCGCCCCGCAGACCGGCGGCCTTTCGCATCGAGGCGGAGCCCCAGCAGAAGGAAGATTCCACGGCTCGCCATGCTGGGTCCGAGGCCGCGCCGGCGCGAAAGCCGCGTACCGTGAGGGCGGATCTGGCCGTGGTCACACCGGCGGAGATCGACGTCTTCGACGAGCCTGACATCGTCGCTGCCGAGCCGCCGCCGGCGATTGCGCCGCGAAAACGTTCGCTGCTTGGCAGCCTGTTCTTCGGCGCGCTGGGTGTTCTGGTTTCGCTCGCCGTCGGCCTCTGGACCGACCAGCTGATTCGCGACCTGTTCGAGCGCGCCGAGTGGCTGGGCTGGCTGGCCGCCGGCATGGCCGCGATCGCCATCCTGGCGCTTCTGATCATCCTCGTGCGCGAGTTCATGGCGATTGCCCGGCTTGCCGAGGTCGAAAAGTTGCAGAAGCGGGCGCTCGATGCGATTGCCCGTGACGATCCGAAGACCGCCCGAGCCGTGGTCGACGAGTTGTCGGTCTTTGTCTCGGCCAAGCCCGAAACCGCGGCCGGCAGGCGCTCGCTGGCCGAATTGCGCGGCGAGATCATTGACGGCGGCAATCTGGTGCGCCTGGCCGAGACCGAGATCCTCGGCCCGCTCGACGCCCGCGCGAAGGTGATGATCCTCGAAGCGGCAAAGCGTGTGTCCCTGGTGACCGCGGTCAGCCCGCGCGCGCTGGTCGACGTCGCCTATGTCGTATTTGAAGCCGGCCGGCTGATTCGGCGGCTGTCGGAGCTCTATGGCGGCCGCCCGGGCACGCTTGGCTTCTTTCGCCTGGCGCGCAGCGTTCTCGCCCATCTCGCGGTCACCGGGTCGATCGCCGTCGGCGACAGTTTTGTCCAACAGATCGTCGGCCACGGCCTTGCGGCCCGGCTGTCGGCAAAGCTCGGCGAAGGCGTCGTCAACGGCATGATGACGGCGCGCATCGGCATTGCAGCGATGGAAACCGCAAGGCCCCTGCCCTTTTACGCGGTCAGGCGGCCTGGATTAGGCGATTTCCTCTCCGCGCTGACGTCCTTTGCAGCAAAGAAAGAAAAAGAAACATCCGTTTCCCGAACGTGACTATTGCCTTGGGGTGACAAAGCATTAACCAATCTTGTTCATGGTCGGAAGCGTCCAAACCAGTCTCTTTGTTGCCGGGTGTCGTCGATGAAAAGCGTTATTCTGTCCAGCGGGCTGCCCGTGGCGCTCGCGCTTGTCGCCACCGTCGGCATTGCCGGAAGGGCTACGGGGGCGGAACCGGACAAGCAGTTCTTTCGATCGGTCGAAGGCAAATGGGTCGGCCCCGGAGAAATCGTCGCCGGCAAATACAAGGGCACGAAATTCACCTGCAGCTTCACCGGCTCGACGCCTGACGGCAAAGTCGGCATGTCGCTCGACGGCGGCTGCCGGGTCGGCATGTTCACCCAGCAGATGTCGGCAACGATCGAGCACAAGGGCCGCCAGGGCTACAAGGGCAGCTTCATGGGCGGCGCCGCCGGGTCCGGCCTCGACATTATCGGTGGCAATGTCGTCGATGCGCACAAGGTGGTTTTCACCATCAATCGCAATCAGTTGCGCGGCGTAATGCAGGCGCTTGTCCCAGACGACAATTCGATGACGGTGACCGTTGCCGTGCGCGTCGACCAGCAACTGGTCCCGGTCATCGGCATGAAGTTGAAGCGGGTCGATGCGGTAGAAGTTGGCTCCATCGCTCCGAACTGAGTCTCCGGCATGAAAAAGGCGGCAGCCAAACGGCGCCGCCCTCTTTGACATGCAATGGGCGCTCAGCCTTTGATCGCCGCAGTCAGCTCGTCATAGGCCTTGCAGGCGTCAGCCGCTGTTGTGCCACCCGGATACTTGGTTGTGACCGCTTGAACCTTGGCTGTGAGATCGGCTGCCTTGGCCGGATCCTTGGTAATCGCAGCCTGAAGCGCTGCAGTCATGTCCTGAGCCTTCTTGGTCAGCATCTCGGTCGTGCACTCCGGTGCCTTGGAACAGGCGGAGCCGGCAAGTGCCGCGATACCAACGGCAACCAGCAAAAACGTCTTCATGTCAGTCATCTCCTCAAAAAGGGCCGCGACTTGATCGTCGCTCACCCTCCACTGGCCGAAGCCGGGCGTCCTTAGCGCCGGATCGCTGGAACAAGCAACGCCCGGAGGCCCATTATCCTGTACAGTGCGCCTGCAATATCGCTTCCACGACGCACCGGATTCGCACTGTTCGATCCGCTCCGAAGCCCCTATCTTCGCCGCTTGTTGCAAGAGAGCGGAACGGCAGGCATGGCGGCAGAGGCATCGAACAGCGATCTGATCCAGGTGGTGGCGCTGCTTGCCGCCGGCGTCGTTGCGGTGCCGATCTTCAGGCGCATGGGACTTGGCTCCATCCTCGGCTATTTGACGGCCGGCGTCGTGATCGGCCCGTTTGGGCTGCGCATCTTTTCCGAATCGGAAGCCATTCTTCATGTCGCCGAACTCGGCGTCGTCATGTTCCTGTTCATCATCGGACTGGAGATGCAGCCGTCACGGCTGTGGGGCCTGCGCCGCGAGATTTTCGGGCTTGGCGCGCTGCAGGTCGGCGTCTGCGCGGTCCTGCTGACCGGCGTCGGGCTGGCGGGAGGTTTTCCGATCGCGCAATCCTTCGTCGCCGGCGCCGGTTTCGTGCTCACCTCGACGGCCATCGTCATGCAATTGCTGGAAGAACGCGGCGAACTCGCCACGCCCAAGGGCCAGCGCATCGTTTCGGTCCTGCTTTTGGAAGACCTGGCCATCGTGCCGCTGCTGGCGCTGATCGCCTTCCTCGCGCCGGGCGGCGCCGATATGAGCCTGTCGGATCGGTTGACGGAGGTCGGTATCGGCCTTGCCGCGATCGTCGGGCTGGTGCTTGCAGGACGCTATCTGCTCAATCCGTTCTTCCGTATCCTGGCGGATGCGCGCGCCCGCGAGGTGATGACCGCAGCCGCCCTTCTGGTCGTTCTCGGATCGGCGCTCGCCATGCAGCTTTCCGGCCTGTCGATGGCGATGGGCGCCTTCCTGGCCGGTGTACTCTTGTCGGAATCGACCTTCCGCCACCAGTTGGAGGCCGATATCGAACCGTTCCGCGGCATTCTGCTCGGGCTGTTCTTCCTCGCTGTCGGCATGTCACTCGACCTGCATGTGGTCGTCGTCAACTGGCAGCTCATTGCCATCTATGTCGTCGCCTACATGATGATGAAGGCGATCGGCATCTATATCGTTGCCCGCGTCCTCAAAACCGGCCACCGGGAAGCGCTCGAGCGCGCGGTCTTCATGGCGCAAGGCGGCGAATTCGCCTTCGTCCTCTATTCCGCAGCGGCGGCGGTCGGGATCATCGATAGCCAGGCCAATGCGATGCTGACGGCTATCGTCATCATTTCCATGGTGCTGACGCCGTTGGCAATCATAGCCCTGCGGTATCTGACGCCGCGCGACGAGCAGTCGCTTGAAGGCATCGATGTCGCCAACGGCCTGACCGGCAGCGTGCTGATCATCGGCTTTGGCCGGTTCGGCCAGATCGCCAGCCAGCCACTTTTGTTGCGCGGCATCGACGTATCGATCATCGACAATGAGGTCGAAATGATCCAGGCGGCAGCCGATTTCGGCTTCAAGGTCTATTATGGCGACGGCACGCGGCTGGACATCCTGCGTGCCGCGGGAGCCGGGCGGGCACGCGCAGTGCTGATCTGCGTCGACAAGCCCGATGCCGCCGTGCGCATCGCCGAACTGATCAAGGCGGAGTTTCCCTTGCTGACGGTGCTGGCACGGGCTTTCGACCGCGGTACGGCGTTGCAGCTCATTCGTGCCGGCGTCGACTATCAGCTCCGCGAGACCTTCGAATCGGCGCTTGTCTTCGGCGGCTCGACACTGGAAGCCCTTGGCGTCGACCCAGAAGAGGTCGCCGAGGTCATCGAGGATGTCCGTCGCCGCGACGCTGCCCGTTTCGAACTTCAGCTGGCCGAAGGCATCCGCGCCGGGCGACGCTTTCTCAAAGGCAATATCGGCACCCCCATTCCGACGCCGCTCAGCACGCCACGACGCGCGGGCCAGGCGCTCAACGAAGAGACCGCCGGCGTGCTGCAGAAATCCGAACCGGCCGATTAATCCTTGGAATGACGCGAATGATGAACGAACTGGACGAGCGCGCTCTCTTCGTCACCAGATTCTGGCGCGACGCCGGGGAGGAGGCATGGTTCGAGAAGAACGACGCCTTTGATGCCGACTTCCGCACCCGGTTTTTCGATCTGCACTTCGCCGCCGCCGGCCGCGAATGCGACGGCTGGTCTGAACACGCCGAAGGTTCGCTGGCACTGATGATCCTCCTCGACCAGTTTCCGCGAAACTGCTTTCGCGGCACCGGCCACATGTACGCCACGGACCCGCTGGCGCGGCATTTCGCCGGGAAGGCAATCGCTGCCGGCCATGACCTGGCGCTCGACGAAGAGCTCCGCGTTTTTCTCTATCTGCCCTATGAGCATTCGGAGGACCTCGCCGATCAGCTCAAATCGGTGGAGCTTACCGCCGCCAAGGCGCCGTCCTACCTGAAATATGCGATCGAGCATCGCGACATCATCCAGCGCTTCGGCCGTTTTCCGCACCGAAACAGGATGCTTGGCCGCGAGACGACACCGGACGAACAAATGTTCCTCGACGGAGGTGGGTTTTCCGGCTGATTTCGGGCTCCGATGGCGGCAGCGTCAGGCCTTCCACCAATCCCGGCCTGACGGCAGCCGTTCAATGCCCGATGTGTCGACTGCGGCCAGCCGCTCCGACACGCTCTTGCTGTCGACCACGAGCTCCGGCGCAATTTCTGCCAGCGGTGCCAGCACGAAGGCGCGCTCCAGCATGCGCGGATGCGGCACCTCCAGCCCGGTCTCGTGGATAACGCGGTCGCCGAACACCAGAATGTCGATATCGATCAGGCGCGGCCCCCAGCGCTCCTCGCGCACCCGCTTCAGTTTTCGCTCGGCATCAAGGCAGAGGTCCAGCAACTCTCGCGGTGCGAGCGCGGTCCAGATTTCGGCCGCCGCATTGAGGAAATCCGGCTGATCGAGCTTGCCCCAAGGCGGCGTGCGGTAGAGCGACGAAACGGCAACGACGCGCGTGCTCTCGTCGGCATCCAAAATGCCCAGTGCCGCAGCCATCGACCTCGCCGGATCACCGAGATTGCCGCCGAGACTGAGATAGACGGTATTATTCTGGCCAGACAACGGTCACCTCGACATGATCGAGCACACCCGGCACCGGGGCATTCGGCTTGCGCACGGTGATCTCGGCCTTTTTTATCTGCGGAAACCGCGCCGTCAGCGCCCTCGCCACTTCGAGCGCCAGCGCTTCGATCAGAAAGCGCCGCTCGCCTGTAATGATCTTCTCGATGACCGCAAAAGCGATGCCGTAATTGACGGTGTCCTCAATGGAATCCTCAACCAGCGCCCGCCCGGGATCCACCGTGAGTGCCGCATCGACATAAAAGCGCTGGCCGAGCGTCTCTTCTTCGTCCAGCACACCGTGCCGAGCGAAGAAGGCGCAGTTTTTCATGCGGATGACATACATGGCTCAGCTTTCCCCGATCTCACGCGCCAGCATAGCATCGGCAATGGCCAACACATCCACGTTGATTGCGACATCGTGGACGCGAAAAAGATGCGCGCCTTTGAGCCTCAGGATGACGCTGGTGGCCGCGGTTCCGGCGCCCCTTGCGCCCGCGTCGCGGCCGGTGACGGTGCCGATAAAGCGCTTTCGCGATGTGCCGGCCATCAGTGGAAAACCCAGCGCACGAAGCTCGGAAAACCGTGCCATCAGGTCAAGATTTTCGGCGGCCGTCTCCTTGGCGAAGCCGAAGCCCGGGTCCAGCACGATATGGTCGTCGGCAACACCGCTCCGTCGCGCAATTTCCAGCGACTTCCTGAGGAAGAAGAGCTGATCGGCAATCACGTCGGGCAGTTTCTGTCGATCCCGTCCCGTGTGCATGATGACAAGCCCGGCGCCGGTTTCGGCCGCGACGCGGGCAATGCCCGGTTCGCGCTGCAGGCCCCAGACGTCATTGACGATATGTGCGCCGGCCTGGACGGCGAGCCGGGCCGTTTCCTCGCGATAGGTATCGATCGAGATCAGCGTTCCGCCAGACGTCGCGAGCGCCTCGATGACCGGCAATATGCGAGCCTGCTCTTCCTTTGCGGAGACCGCAGACGCCCCGGGACGTGTCGATTCTCCGCCGATGTCGATGACGGAGGCCCCCTCCCCGACCATGCGGCGCGCCTGGTCAACTGCTTTTTCAGGCGCATCGAACAGGCCGCCGTCGGAAAAACTGTCCGGCGTGATGTTGAGGATGCCGACGACCACGGCCTTGCCACCAATGTCGAGATGGCGTCCGTGGGCCAACTGCCATCGCCCTGTCATCATTGCCCATCAACCATGTCCGATCCCGCGGCGTGGCCGGGGATCAATTCCGTTGCGCCGGAGACGGCGGTAAAGCAAGGTGGGCAAAGAGGCAACACGATGAAACGATCCTTCCTTTGCGCCCTGATGCTCGCCCTGACCGCATTCCCGGCCGGCGCTGCAACTCTCGTCAAGACATATAGTTATTTCCCGATCGGCGGCAGGACGCTCGACGACATCGAGACCCAGCTGTCGAAACTCGGGCCTCAGGTGAAAAGCACCGGGTCGCGGCATCCAGGCGCTACCCAGATGGCGTTCACCACCCGCGTCAGCTATGCGCAAAAGCCGGGCTCGTGCTGGATTGCCGACGCTGTCGTCATCGTCAAGGTCAAGGTGATCCTTCCGCAGTGGCGCCGCCCGCGGAAAGCCGATGCAGGCGTCAGGCTGTTCTGGGATACGTTGTCCGCCGACATCAAGCGCCATGAGGAACGCCACGTCGAGATTGCCAAGAACCATGGCCGCGAACTCGAAGACGCCTTGAAGGCGAGCTACCCGGAAAAGACCTGCGAACTGGCCAAGGCCAAGGCCGCAAAAATAACGGCGGCCATGCTCGCCAAGCACGACCAGGAGCAGATGCGCTTCGATCGTGTGGAAAGCGTCAATTTCCAAAGCCGTATCCTGCGGCTTTTGCACTATCGCATCGAGCGCATCGAGAACGGCCGGCTCGCTCCCGGCTGAACTTCGCGTCGTCGGAAAAGCCAATTTGGACCAAAGCCAATTTTTGCCGAAACATGGTGCCAGCTTCGAAAAACTTTCGAGCCGCTGTCGAAATCGGCGTATAGCGAACGACATATATCGAGTTCGCAGGGCTCATCTCAAAGGCACGAGAACACGGCCAATCTGTACACTCGACGCACTCCAGCGCCTCGCGGACGTGCACCCAAGCGTAATGGGATGAATGGATATGGACCAGGCTATCGACAAGCAAGCGATGGTGGAAACCAGCATGCCGCTGACCGAAGCCGAGAAAAACGCCATCATCGGCGGCGTGCTTTTGTCGATGCTGCTGGCAGCGCTCGACCAGACCATCGTCGCGCCGGCGATGCCGACGATGGCACGTCTGCTCGGGCATGCCGAGTATCTGCCGTGGATCGTGACGGGCTATCTTCTGACCGCGACCGCCGTGGCGCCGCTCTACGGCAAGATCTCCGACATTTATGGTCGCCGGCCGACCGTCTATGCTGCAATCCTGATCTTTCTCGCCGGCTCGCTGGTCAGCGCCACCGCCCCCAACATGCTGGTCCTGGTTGTCGGCCGGGCGATCCAGGGCGCAGGCGGCGGCGGGCTGTTCGCCCTGACGCAGACCGTGATCGGCGACCTCGTGCCGCCGCGCGAGCGGGCTCGCTACGCCGCCTGGATCTCGGGCACCTGGGCCGTCGCCAGCATCGCCGGGCCGCTGCTCGGCGGCACCTTCGCCGAACATCTGCATTGGTCGCTGATCTTCTGGATCAACATTCCGCTCGGCCTGCTGGCGATGGCGATCATCAACAACCCGCTCAAGAAGCTGCCGATCGTCGCAAAACATCACCGCATCGACGGCCTCGGCGCGCTGCTTCTGGTCGCGGCCACCTCGCTGCTGCTGCTTGCCTTGAACTGGGGCGGCAGCGAATATCCCTGGCTGTCACCCGAAATCCTTGGACTGCTCGCCGGCTCAGCGGTGTTCTGGAGCGCGTTCGCGCTGCGGCTGATGCGCGCGGCCGAACCGCTGATCTCGTTCGAAGTGCTCGGCAATCCGATCGTTCTCGCCGGCACGCTGTCGATGTTCCTGCTGCAGGCCGCCAATGTCGGTTTGTCGGTCTATCTGCCGGTCTACCTGCAATCGGTCGTCGGCCTGTCGGTCAGCGAATCGGGCACCGCGTTGCTTGGGCTGATGCTCGGCACGGTGGCCGGTGCGACGTTCAGCGCGCGAATGATCCCGCGCTTTTTCCACTATAAACGCATTGCCATGATCGGAACGGTTTTCTCGATCCTGTGCCTCGGCGTGCTCAGCCTGGTAGCCGGGCATGCCTCACTGTTGCTCCTCGAGGTGTTGACGACCTGCGTAGGCCTGGGCACAGGCACGACCTTTCCGGTTGCCACTGTCTCGGTCCAGAACGGCGTCGATCGTATGCACCTTGGCGTGGCGACCGGCGTTCTCACCTTCCTCCGCTCGCTGGGCAGTGCGCTTGGCGTCGCCATGCTTGGTGCCGTCGCCCTCGGCTACGGCCTGCCGCTGGCCAGCGAAGGCACGCAGCCGGCCGGCCATGTTGCCTCGGCCATGCCGTTCGTGATGATCTTCCTTGCCGCGGCCGCAACCCTGCTCTTGTCGTTCATCACGCTCTGGTTGATGCCGGAAAAAACGCTTCGCGGCCATGCCGAGGCTGTGGCCCCAGCGTTGGCGGAGTAGACCGGCCCGACGAAAATGCAGCGAGGTTCAGTCGACCACGCCGAGCTTCTTCTGCAAGCTGGTCGACGAGGTCGTATACTGGAACACAATGCGCTCGCCGGGGCTGACGATGCGCTTGGCTGCTTGCGCCATCAAAGCGACCTCATGGAAGCCCGACAGGATCAGCTTCAACTTGCCGGGATACCAGTTGATGTCGCCGACGGCGAAGATGCCAGGCACCGAAGTCTGGAATTTTTCGGTGTCGACCGGGATCAGGTTCTCGTGAAGGTTGAGGCCCCATTCGGCGATTGGGCCGAGCTTCATCGTCAGGCCGAAGAATGGCAGCATCCGCGTACACGGTACTTCGATATCGCCCTCCGGCCCCTTGATGATGGCGGAGGCGAGCTGGCCGTCGGCACCGGTCAGGCCAGTCACCTGTCCAACCTGGAATTCCAGCTGCTTCATCTCCTGCATGGCATACATCTTGTTGACGCTGTCGGGCGCTGCACGGAATTCGGGCCGCCGGTGCACCAGTGTCACGCTCTTGGCCACCGGCTGCAGATTCAGCGTCCAGTCGAGCGCCGAATCGCCGCCGCCGACGATGACGAGGTCATGGCCGCGAAAGTCCTCCATCCGGCGCACCGAGTAGAACACACTCTTGCCTTCATAGGGTTCGATGCCCGGAATCGGCGGCCGCTTCGGCTGGAAAGAGCCGCCGCCAGCGGCGATCACGACGATTTTGGCTTCGAACACCTCGTTTTCGTCGGTAGTGACGCGGAAGCTGCCGTCCTCCAGTCTTTCCAGGCCCGAAACCATGCGGTTATAGGTGAATTCGGGCTTGAACGGCGCGATCTGCTCAAGCAGCTTGTCGACCAGACCTTGCGCCGAGATCGAGGGCCAGCCCGGAATGTCGTAGATCGGCTTTTCCGGGTAGAGTTCGGCGCATTGCCCGCCGGGCCGGTCGAGTATGTCGATCAGATGGCACTTCATGTCGAAGAGGCCGAGCTCGAATACCGCAAACAGGCCGACAGGCCCTGCCCCGACAATGAGTACGTCTGTCTTGATGATAGCGGTCATGAAGCATGCGCCTTTATGGGAAAACGGCGCGACACTGCATGACCATTGGTCCGCTGCCAAGCGGCAGCGGCAAAAATCGGCTTCAGCCCTGGCGGGCCGGCACGCGCACGACCAGCCCGTCGAGGGCGTCGCGCACCTTGATCTGGCATGACAGCCGCGAATTCGGCTGGACGTCGTAGGCGAAATCCAGCATGTCCTCTTCCATGGCTTCCGGCTCGCCGACCTCCGCCGTCCAGGCTTCGTCGACATAAACATGGCAGGTCGCGCAGGCGCAGGCGCCGCCGCATTCCGCTTCTATTCCCGGCACCGCATTGCGGATCGCATTTTCCATGACGGTCGAGCCGTTTTCGGCATCCACGTCAAAACGCGTGCCGTCATGGGCGATGAAGGTCAGCTTGGTCATTTGTCACCTGAAGGGAGTCTGAGCCGACATAATCACTCTGCCGGACAAGTCAACTGTGGCGCCAAAGCGCCGCTGTGTGGCGTTTCGGGAATAAGTGCTATCGGCTGATGGCGGCGACGAAGTCGCGCACTTCTTCGATCAGCGAGCCAAGCCGCTTCAGCGTGCCGGCGTCTTCGGGCCGGCATTCGATCGCACTGGCGCAATCGGCGATGGCGAAGGCGCCGACCCCGCGCGCCGAGCCTTTGAGCCCGTGTGCCAATAGCAGCCGCTGCCCGACATCCGCATCGACGATCTTGTCGCGCACCGACAGCGCCTGCTGCACGAACAGAGCCAGCACCTCCTGCTCGAGGCTCCGATCGCCCATCGTCTGGCGCGCAAGATGCCCCAGGTCGATCGGCCGCGCCCCGGCTGTCCCCGACACATCGCCGCCGGGCATCGAGAAGGCAATGCCGTTTTCGCCACGTATCACTTTGAGACTCCGTTCTTCGACCGCCGCAAAAACTAGGCGTATCCGGTGGACAACGGGTTAATGATTGGCCCGGAAAAATGTCGCGATAACGGCCCCGGAATCACGGCTGTGTTAACCTTATATTTAAAGTTTTACGTATCGGGCGGAATGCATGTTTTCTTTACCCGGCTGTGTCATTACGATACGACAGGGTCCATTTTCAGCCTCCTGCGCGGGACACGCTAGGCAGAATCAATAAGCAGAACCATAAGTCCCGCCGCAGCTTGTACAGGGTAGCGAAGGCATGGCGAAGAAACCAACGACGACAAGAACGCTCGACAGCGACGTAGCCAGAGAACTCGAAAAGGCACTCGATATCGACCTGAGCGGCGATGCCGGCGGCGACTTCGACATGGCGGCATCCATGGAAGATCTGGAAGCGCAAATATCGCAAGCCGCCGACGAGCTGGCGCGCGAAGGTCGCAGCCAGAACGAACCGCCTGCGCCGGACCAGACCCAGAGCGCGGCACAAGCCGCCAATCAAAGCCAGAACGCAAATTCCGCGCCAAAGGCCAAGCCGGCTGAGTTGCGTCCTGTCGCAACGCGCAATGGCTCGCAGCCGGCAGCTTTCTCGCCGGCCAACGACGATCGTCAAAAAGACTATAAAACGCTCCTGCACACCCTCAATCGGCGCGCCTCGAACACGATCTATTGGGTCGTGGCTTTCGTTTCGCTGGCCTGGATCGCCGGCGCTGGCGGCCTTGCGAACCTGTTGTTCGGACCTGGCATCTGGAACATCCGCACCTTCGATCAGTTTTTCGCCCGTCCCGAGCTGATCGGCCTGGCGGTCGCGGCAATCGTGCCCGTCATCCTGTTCTGGGCATTCGCAGTGATGATTCGCCGCGCTCAGGAGATGCGCCTTGCCGCGCAGTCGATGACCGAGGTGGCCTTCCGTCTGGCCGAGCCGGAAAATCTTGCCCAGGATCGCGTCATGATGATCGGCCAAGCGGTTCGCCGCGAGGTGGCAGCCATGGGCGAAGGCATCGAACGCACGCTTGCGCGTGCCGTCGAGCTCGAAACGCTGGTTCACAGCGAGGTGAACCAGATCGAGCGCTCCTATTCAGAGAACGAGTCCCGCATCCGCTCGCTGGTCGATGGGCTAGGCAGCGAGCGCGAAGCAGTCGTCACCCATGCCGAGCGCGTGCGCGCCTCGATCACCGGCGCCCACGAGACACTGAAAGACGAGATCAACGCCGCCAGCGATATCATTCGCGACAGCATTCTCAACGCCTCGACCAAGCTGTCGATGACGATCAACGAATCCGGCGACACGCTGATCGACAGGATCAACGGAAGCTCGATGTCGATTTTCGATTCGGTGGAAGGCCGGCTCGAATCGATCACCGATCGGCTGTCGACGTCGGGCGAGGCCTTCGCCAGCCTGCTCGACACCCGCATCGCCAAGCTGACGGACACCACCGATGGCCTGACGCGGTCGCTGACCGACCTGCTCGACGACCGCACAAGTGGCATGGTGTCGCTGCTCGGCGGCGCCGCCCGCACACTCAATTCGGAATTCGAAGCCAGCCTCAACGGCATCGAGCGGACGCTTGCCGAACGTGGCCAGGCGCTGATCAGCGAGTTCCAGACCCGCGCCGAGGCGCTCGACACGGGCACGCAGAAGCTCAATGCCGCGCTGGAGGCTCGCGCACGCCAGATCAACGAGACGCTGGTCGAGCGCGCGCGCGAAATCGCCCACACCTTCCAGGATAGCAAGGAGACGCTGTCGGCAATGATCGATCAGGGCAAGACCCAGATCGGTGCCGACATGGCCGACATCATTTCATCGACCTCGACCATGCTTGAAGCCCGCGCCGGCGATTTCGCCGGGCGCATGGAAGCGGCACGCCATGTCGTATCGCGTTCGTTCGACACGGACATCGAGCGGCTTGCCGATGCTCGCGCCGGCATAGAGGAAGCCGTCGAAAACCATAGCCGCAAGCTTTCCGAAAGCCGCGACCGGATGGCGGCGGCAATGCAGGCCGATTTGGCGAAGTTCGCCGAGGGTCGCGCCGAAATCGACGCAGCGGTAGCCAACCAGGTGCAGAAGCTTGCCGAAGGCCGCAGCCTTATCTCGCGCGCCCTTGAGGAGGATCTGCGCAAGGTCAACGAATCGCGCGCAGCGATCGACGCTTCACTGGGCAGCCATCTCGAAAGCCTTGAAGAGGGTCGCAACAGGCTGGCCCAGGCCCTGAACGAAGACTCCGGAAAACTCGTGCAAGCTCGTACGATAATTGATGAAATGGTTGCCGGGCACGTCGGCAAGCTCGCCGAAGGCCGCAGCATCCTTTCGCGCGCGCTCGAGGCCGACCTCGGCAAGTTGGCAGAGAGTCGCGCCGCCATCGACGGCCTCGTCGCCGGTCAGGTCGAAAAGATCGCCGAGGGTCGCGCCATACTCGCCAGTGCGCTCGAAGCCGACATCGCCGGCATCAATGGTCTCATCGAGGCGCATTCGGCGAAATTGGCGCAAGACCGCAGCGGCCTTTCCCAGTCACTCGATAACGACCTCTCCGACATCAGGAGTCTGATCGCTGATCATTCTGGCAGGCTCGCCGATGACCGCAGCCTGCTTTCGAAGACGCTTGAGGACGATCTTGCCAAGCTGGCCGA
The DNA here is from genome assembly GCF_040321535.1 of Mesorhizobium sp. M0340. Lineage (NCBI taxonomy): Bacteria > Pseudomonadati > Pseudomonadota > Alphaproteobacteria > Hyphomicrobiales > Phyllobacteriaceae > Mesorhizobium > Mesorhizobium sp. M0340. The sequence goes on from NZ_JAMYRR010000006.1 coordinate 333,211, forward strand.
AAGCCGGTCGAGCATCGATGGGCTGGTTGCCGGCCAGGTCGAGAAGCTGGCGGAAGGCCGCGACATCCTCAAGCGCGCGCTCGAATCGGACCTGAACGCGATCAAGGGCGTCATCGCCAGCCAGTCTGAAAAGCTGGCGGAAGACCGTGGCCAGTTGTCACGGGCGCTGGAGAGCGACCTGGAGGCTGTGCGGGGCGTTGTCTCCGATCACATGAACAAGCTTGCCGAAGACCGTTCGACCCTTTCGAAGGCGCTCGAAGACGATCTCGCCAAGTTGGCCGAAAGCCGCTCGAGCATCGATGTGATGGTTGCCGGCCAGGTCGAAAAGCTGGCAGAGGGCCGCGACATCCTCAAGCGTGCGCTCGAAGCCGATCTGAGCACTGTCAAGGGCGTCATCGCCAGCCAGTCCGAAAAGCTGGCGGAAGACCGTGGTCAGCTGTCGCGGGCACTGGAGACCGATCTCGAGACCGTGCGGGGCGTCGTCTCCGAACATATGAACAAGCTTACCGAAGAGCGTTCGGCCCTCTCGAAAGCGCTCGAGGACGATCTTGCCAGGCTGGCAGAGAGCCGTTCGAGCATCGACGGGTTGGTCGCCGGCCAGGTCGAGAAGCTGGCCGAGGGTCGCGACATCCTCAAGCGCGCCTTGGAAGACGATCTTGCCAAGCTGGCCGAAAGCCGCTCGAGCATCGACGGACTGGTTTCCGGCCAGGTCGAGAAACTGGCCGAAGGCCGCGATATCCTCAAGCGCGCCTTGGAGGCCGATCTCAACACGATCAGGGGCGCCATCGCCGATCAGTCGCAGCTATTGACCGATAATCGCGCGCAGTTTTCGCGTGCGTTGGAAGCCGATCTCGGCAACGTCAACAGCCTTGTCGCAACCCACGCAGAGAAGCTCGTCCAGGACCGCTCGACCCTGTCGAAGGCGCTCGAGGACGATCTCGCCAAGCTGGCCGAAAGCCGTTCGAGCATCGATGGGCTGGTTGCCGGCCAGGTGGAGAAACTGGCGGAAGGCCGCGACATCCTCAGGCGCGCGTTGGAAGCCGACCTGGAGAGGCTTGCAATGAGCCGCAGCGAGGTCGACGAGATCGTCGCCGGTCATGTCGGCAAGCTGAGCGAGGGCCGCGACATGCTGACCCGCGCATTGCAGGACGATCTCTCCAGGCTCGCCGAAACGCGCAAGGATGTCGACCGTTCGCTGTCCGGCCATATCGACCAGATCGCCGCCAGGAGCACCGACATCTCCGATGCAATCGCTGCCGACGTAGAAAAGATCGAGCAGGCGTTCAGCCGGCAGACAGGCATCATCGAGGAGCGCGCCAGCACCATGGAGCGGGCGCTGTCGACGGGTGTCGACAACGTTCGCAGTGTGCTCGAAAAAAGCGCGGTCTTCGTCGCCGGGGCGCTGCGCGAGAAGGTCCTGGAAGTCACGAGCGCGCTGCATGAGCAGGCGGGCGCGGCATTCAGCGATGCCGACCGTAAGATCGCCGAGCGCGCCGAACAGACCTCGGCTGCCCTGCTCGCCAGGGCGGAGGACATCGCCCGCACCTTTGAAGAGGCGGACCGTCGCCTTGCCGCGCGCGCCGAGGATACGTCGAGCGCATTGATTGCCCGCGTCGACGACACGTCGAACACCCTGCTCGCGCGCGCCCAGGAAACGGCCGATCAGCTGGCAGCCAGAGCAAGCGAGATTGCCGGCACCTTCGACGCGGCGGACCACAGGCTGGTCTCTCGCGCCATCGAAACGGCCCAGTCGCTGGCGGCACGTGCCGGCGACATCCTGCGCAATTTCGAAACGGCCGACGAGCGACTGGGCATGCGCATCGGCGAATCCGCCGAAGCGCTCGCGGCACGCGCGTCGGATCTGGGTCGCATTTTCGACGCCGCCGACCAGCAACTTATTTCGCGCATTGCCGAAGGCTCCGAGGCACTTTCGGCCCGTGCGTCCGAGATCGGCCGCATCTTCGAGGAGGCGGATCATCGCCTGGTATCCCGTATCGCCGACAGCAGCACCGCCATCGGCGAACATGCCGACACCATTGTCGGCGCCTTCACCAGCACCGAGCAGCGGGTTGCCGAGCGCGCTAGGCAGACTGGCCAGGAACTCGCCGTCCATGCCCGTGAAATCGAGCAGGTGCTTGCCGGTGCCGACGAACGCCTGGCATCGAGTGCGGCTGCCACAGCGGCCCGCGTCGAGGAGCAGGTCGCCGGCGTCGAGAACCGCCTCGCCTACTCCGCCGAGACAATGGGCCAAAGGCTCAACGAGCAGGTCGCGAACGCCGAGGCGCAGTTGGTCTCCCGTGCCAACACGATCGCCGAAACCTTCACGGCGGTCGGCCAGCATATCGGCCAGAGCACCAATGACGCTGCAAAGACCATCGGTGCCAATACTCGCGAGCTCAATACGATGCTTGCGGCACGTTCGGCTGAAATATCGAAAATCCTGGACGAGACGGCACGGCCTCTGGTCGAGCGCTTTGCCCAGGGCGGCTCCGAGCTGCAAAAGAGCATGGAGGAGGTCACAGAACGTGCGACCGAGAAGCTGCGCACTCAAAACGCCGCCCTCGTCGACGCCCTCGCCAGCCGCACGGCCGAAACCCTGTCGGCCGTCGAAGGCGCGCGCTCGACGCTTGCCGACAGCGTTGCCGACCTCATCGGCCGCATGACCACCTCCAGCTCGCAGCTCGGTCAATTGATCGAGCAGGCGGCGAGCAATCTCGGCCAGGTTGAAGAACGCCTGACCGGGAGCACGCAAAGCTTCGCGGCGACCACGGAAAAGACCGCGCAGACCTTCGCCAGTTCGGCGCGCCTGGTCGATTCGAACACGACGCGGCTCACCGAGCTGTCGTCCTCGACCTTGCGCGAGGTTGCTTCTATCGCCACCAAGTTCGACGAGCACAGCCGGTTGCTTTCCAGTGCCTCGGACCTGTTGAGCTCGGCCCAGAGCAATCTCGAGCACACGCTCGAAAGGCAATCGTCGCTGGAGGACCTCGCCGTCGGCCTTGTCAAGAAATCGGAAGATCTCGAAAGGGTCATGCGCTCGTTCGAGAATCTGGTCGGCCAAACGCTGCAGAACGCCGAAGGCAAGACGCTGGAATCCGCCGACAAGATCCGTACCGCGATTTCCGAAGTGGTCGATTCGGCCACCAAGCGCTTTGCCGATGCGACGGAGGAGATGCGGCGTACCGCCGGCTCGATCAAGAGCGAGCTCGACCTCACCCGCGCCGAGCTCAAGAAAGGCGTCATCGAGATGCCGGAAGAGGCAAAGGAATCGACCACGGCTATCCGCCGTGCCGTTTCAGAGCAGATCAACGCGCTGAAGGAACTTTCTGAAATCGTTGCGAAATCTGGCCGTAGCGCCGACAGTTCGGAACAGCGCAACCTGCGTCCGGCGCCGCAAGCGCCTGCCGCACGCGCCGCTGAGCCGCCACGTCGCCCGGCTCCGGCTCCAGAACAGCGCCGTCCCCCGCAGGCGCCTTCGGGCGAGGCGGCGCTGCGCGGCACGCTCGACCTCGAACGTCCCGCAGACCAAGCGCCACGCCAGCGCGACCCCAACGGCCGCACGCCGCAAGGCGGCTGGGTGCGCGACCTCCTGACCGGTGCATCGCGCGAAGACGACGCCAAGCCGGCGGTGCCCGCCGAAGCGCCGCGCCCTGCTCCCGCTGCGCGTTCGCCGCTTCATGTCGTGGAATCGCTGAACTCGCTCTCGGTCGATATCGCGCGCGCCATCGATCACGATGCCTCGATCGAGCTCTGGAACCGCTACCGGCGCGGCGAGCGCGACGTCTTCACGCGCCGACTTTACACGCTGAAGGGCCAGCAGACGTTCGACGAGATCCGCCGCAAATATCAGTCGGAGGCGGAGTTCCGAGCTGCTGTCGATCGTTACTGCGACGATTTCGAAAAGCTGCTCAAGGACGTGTCGCGCAACGACCGCGACAACATCATGGCACAGACCTACCTGACCTCGGATACCGGCAAGGTCTACACGATGCTGGCACACGCCAGCGGCCGCCTTCACTAGAGCGGGCGATAGAGAATAAACGAAAAGGCGGGATTTCCCGCCTTTTTCATGCCGTACTGAATTCCATTGGCGCTGTAGAGTGCCGTGCCAGCAGTTCCGGCCGCGTCAGATCACAGTGTCGGTCCAGCGGACGATTTGCCTGGCCGCATCGCCGAACGCGGCATCGAGCGCGCCGACATAGGCCTGGTTGCCATTGCCCGAAACGGGCGCGATGGCGCTAAACGTCTTCGAAGCGCGCACTTCACCGTTGCGGTCGTTCAACAGGCGCACGAACAGCTCGACCTCGGCATGTTCGCCGCCATCGACACGCACCTCGAACGAGCGGATCTCGACGATCACCTGATAGTCGATCGCCAGCCCCTCGCCCGGCTTGCCGACGCCGGTGAAGCTGCCCGAGCGCTGGAACGTCTCGGCCAGCCGCGCCTGTACGATCATCGGCAGCCGGTCGGCCCATTGCGCGCCCTTGAGATACTGGATTGATCGCGGTGATGGCTTGATGACGATGTTCTGGCTATCCAGCGCCTTGAGCGCCGAAGGCTGGGCGATGAGTATCTGGCGACGGCTGTGGGCACGCGCTTCCAGCGACGGCGCCGAAAGCTCGAACGTATCCAGCGGCGCCGGTCTGCCGCCCGGTAAGGCCGCGCAGCTTGCAAGCGAAAGCGCCAGCAACATCGCCCCGACCTTAGACCCACCCGATGTGATGCTGCCTGAACTGATCGACTTCAAACGCGATCCCCCCCGGATCGTGGAAACAATGCGCATCTGCCAGCTATGTTCTTGCGGTGGTCGGGGATCGAAGTCAACGGCGCACCCTGCCGTCGAACTGCCGGACCTCGCCCTCGCCGCCCGACAAGATCCTTTGTGGGTTGCGGCTGAGATCGGTTACCGCCTCTTCGATGCGGTTGATCGAACGGCGGCTGTCCTGGACGAGCGCTTCGACGTTTTGCAGCCCTTGTCCCGAGAACCGCGCCAGATTGTCGGTAATGGTACCGAGACGGGCGTTCAGCGTGTCGGCGACCTGCTTGAACGATTTCAGCGTCGCTCTGGCGTCGGCCATGACGCCGTCGGCCTGGCCGGAGCCGAGCAGTTTGTCGACCTTGGCAAGGATACCGTCGACTCGCACCGAGGCATCGTTGAGGCGTCCTGCGAGCTGGTGCGCGTCTTTGATGGTTTCGTCGATGTCGTCGGCTCGGTTGGCGAACTTGTTGGTCACCTTGGCGATGTCGGCGGCAGCCTCGTTGGCGTTTTCGCTGGCCTTCTGGATATTGGCCAGCGCGGTGCGCACCTCAGCCGGATCGATGCCGTCGAGAACGCCGTCGACCTTGGCCAGCGTGCCTTGCGTCTTCTGGGCGAAGTCGTTGATCGAGCCGACCGCCGTGTCGACGTTCTTGATGACCGTGTCGAACTGCTTGCTGGTTTCCTTGAGATTGGCGGTGACCGTGTCGACATTGGCGACGATGCTCTTGATCTGGTCCTTGTCGACGGCGTTGAGTAGCCCTTCCGCCGCCTTCAGCGTGCCGTCGAGCTTGCCCGAAACACCCTTCAGTTCGTCCGCCAGCGAGCTGACGCTGGCCAGGAACTTGTCGACGCCGTCCGCATTCCTGGCCAGTGCATCGGAGAAGGTCTGGACATTGTTGACGGTCTGCGTCAGCGGCCCGCGAACATCCTTGGTGAAGCCTTCGAGCTCCGAAAGGACCTTGTCGGCCCGGGTGAAGATGTTCTGCGCCGTCTGCAACAGGTTGGTGACCGCCGACGGGTTGGCAACGATCTCGGCGACGCGGCCTTCCTTTTCCGCCTCGTCGAGGAGTTTTGGCTCCTTGGGGTCGGCGCCCTTGAGCTCGATGTTGGCCTGGCCGGTGAGGCCGGCAAGCCCGATATCGGCCTGCGTAGACTTGGTGATAGGCGTATTCCGGTCTATTTCGGTGTCGGCGATAGCAGCAGTCGGATTGTCGACGTCGATATAGACACGGCGCACGTCGCCGACTTTGACGCCATTGAACAGCACGAAACTGCCACGGCCGAGCCCCGAAGCGGAGCCTGGAATGCGCACGCGCAGCACCGCCGTCTCGCCCCTTTCGCCGATAGCCGCCGTCCAATAGACGAAAGCGAAAGCCGCGAGGATCGCGGCCAGCGTGAAAATGCCGACAATGACGTAGTTGGCCCTGGTTTCCATTGCTCACTTATGGCTATGCGCGCGCCGCAAGATCAAGTTGCCGGGCGCGTTTTCCGCGGAAATAGGATTTTACCCAGGGTTCCTCGCTCCTGAGCATGTCGTCGATCGTGCCCTCGACCAGCACTTTCTTGTTGCCAAGCACCGCCACGCGGTCGCACGCGGTAAACAGCGTGTCGAGATCATGCGTGACCATATACACGGTCAAATCCATCGTATCGCGCAGCTTGACGACCAATTCGTCGAATTCAGCCGCACTAATTGGATCGAGGCCTGACGTCGGCTCGTCGAGGAAAACGATGTCCGGATCGAGCGCCAGGGCGCGCGCCAAGGCGGCGCGCTTGATCATGCCGCCGGAGAGCTCGGAGGGGAATTTCTGCGCCGCCTCCGGCGGCAGTCCGACCAACTCCACCTTAAGCATGGCAAGTTCGTCCATCAGCTTTTTCGGCAAATCGAGATATTCACGCATCGGCACCTGAACGTTTTCGAGGACCGTCAGCGCCGAAAAAAGGGCGCCATGCTGGAACAGCACGCCAAGCCGCATGTCGATGCGAAGGCGCTCCCTTTCGGTTGCCTTCTCGACGTCGACGCCGAACAGTTTGATTGTTCCCGATTGCTTGCGCGTCAAGCCAAGGATGGTGCGCAAGAGAACAGATTTGCCCGCACCGGAGGCACCAACAAAGCCGAGAATCTCCCCGCGCCAGATATCGAGCGACAATTTGTCGAGAACGACCTGGTCGGCGAACGATACGGTGATGTCGTGTGCCGACAGCACGATCTCGTCTTCTTTGACCTTCATCGCCACCTTGGTCGTGTTTGTGCCCGGCAGCGCCATCTCAGAACTCGATCGCTGCATAGAACATGGCGAAAAGCCCGTCGAGGATAATGACCACGAAGATCGACTTCACCACTGAGGCGGTCACATGCTGGCCGAGCGATTCGGCGCTGCCGCCAACTTTCATGCCCTCGACCGAGGCGATTATGCCGATGATCATGGCCATGAACGGCGCCTTGATCAGGCCCGCAAAGATCGTGCTGAGGTCGATTGCGACACGCAGCCGGTCGATGAACGCTGCCGGTGCAATATCAGAGTAGAGCCACGCAGCCAAAATGCCGCCGCCCAGTGCTGCAAAGTTGGCGATGATCGTCAGGCAAGGCAGCGCGACGACCAGCGCGACCAGCCGCGGAAACACCAGCACGCCGATTGGATTAAGACCGATCACCTTCAGCGCATCGACCTCCTCGCGCATCTTCATCGAGCCGATCTCGGCGGTGATCGCGCTACCGGAGCGGCCGGCGATCATGATCGCCGTCATCAAAACGCCGAGCTCGCGCAGGATCAGCACGCCGACCAGGTCGACGACGAAGATGTCGGCGCCGAAATAACTGAGCTGATAGGCGCCTTGCTGGGCAACGATCGCACCGACGATGGCCGACATCAGCACCACCACCGGTATGGCGCCGACGCCCATGCGATCGATCTGGTTGAAGATCGCCGCCATATTGACGGCATGGCCACGGCCAAGCTTCATCTGAGAGCCGCGTATCGTGGCGCCGAGGATGTTCATTGCGGCCAGGAAATCGTCGCGCATCTCATAGACGCGACGGCCTACCGCCTCGAGCCCCCGAATGATGAAGTTGGGCGGCTTTGTCGGACCGGATCCGGGCTCGCGTCGAACCGCATCGCCGACGGCGCCAAGCAGGATCGAGGCAATCTCGCTTTGCCCCTGCATCTTGATCTCGACGCCCTTCTTTTCGAAGCTGCTCACCAGGCGATCGATCAGCCACGCCCCGGCAGTGTCCATCTTCTCGATCTGCGACAGATCGAGCGCCAGCGTCTGGAAGCCGCTGCGCTTCTCCATCTTGCGCATCTCGGCATCGACCAGGGCGACGGTGCGTGTCGTCCAGCTTCCCGAGAACGCGCAGCCAAGAACGCCGCCCTCCTCGCCGATCGCGATGCGCGGCTGGTGGTCGGGCTCCTTGGCAGGGCCGCTTGCGTCGCGTTTGCGGATGGTCAACATGGCGTCCTGTTTAGCCTGACGGGGCCGAGCTGTCGATTTGCCGACATCCTCCTTGTGCACAGCCGGAGCAGAAAAATATGGCGCGTGTCATTTCGGTCGAGGCCGAGCGCTTTCCGATAGCCGGGACCTTTACCATTTCGCGCGGCTCGAAGACCGAAGCGGAGGTGATTTCCTGCGCCATCACCGAAAACGGCCGTACAGGGCGCGGCGAATGCGTTCCTTACAAGCGCTATGGCGAGACCGTTGAGGGTGTGCGTGGCGCGATAGAGGCGATGCGCAGTGAGATCGCGCACGGCATCAGCCGCATCGCCCTGCTCGGTGCCATGCCTGCCGGCGCGGCACGCAACGCCATCGACTGCGCGCTCTGGGACCTGGAAGCGAAGATCAGCGGAACACCGGTGGCGCATACGATACGAACCGTTCCGTTACGACCGCTTGAGACGGCGTACACATTGTCGCTCGCCGAGCCGGAAGCGATGGCGGCGCTGGCCCGCGCCAACGCCCAGCGCCCGCTGCTCAAGGTCAAGATCGGCGGCGACAACGACATCGCCCGCATCCGCGCAGTGACGGCGGCGGCACCCGACAGCCGAATCATTCTTGATGCCAACGAAGGCTGGACGAACGATAACATCGTAGAAAACCTCGCCTTTGCCGCTGCGCAAGGTATCGCCTTGATCGAACAGCCGCTGCCGGCGGGACATGACGGTATTCTTCGCCACATCGCGCATCCGGTGCCGATCTGCGCCGACGAAAGCGTGCACGAGGCGAAGGATATTGGAGCGCTTGTCGGCCTCTACGACGCCATCAACATCAAGCTCGACAAATCCGGCGGCCTGACCGCAGCGCTCGTGCTTCGCGACCGCGCCCGCGAACTGGGTCTTGGCGTTATGGTCGGCTGCATGGTCGGCACATCGCTTGCGATGGCGCCGGCCGTTCTGTTGGCGCAGGATGCCGATTTCGTCGATCTCGACGGTCCGTTGCTGCTAGCCCGCGACCGCGTTCCCGGTCTCGTCTATCGAGGGTCGCTGGTGTCACCGCCCGAGCCGGCGCTGTGGGGCTGAACGCGCCGCAAGCCCGATCAGCGCCAGGCCCGTCAGAGCGATCGGGATCATAGCAAAGAAGCCGCTCGCGCCGAAGCGGTCGTAAAGAGGACCGGAAATCAGCGTCGCCACCGCCATGAAGAAGCCGTTGGAAAAGTAGGCGATGCCTTGCGCCGCCCCGGTGCGTTCTTCCACGACGGTCTCACCGATCATCTTTTGCAGGCCAATTAGCACCAGCGCCACCGAAACCGCGTGCAGCGTCTGGATCGCGAAAAACCCGCCAACGCCAAGCCCAAGCGGCCAGATCAAAGGGAAGGCGATCCAGCGCACGATTGCGCCTGTCCCGGCAATCAGCATGATCGACACGACCGAGAAGGAGGCGAAAGCCCGGGTGAAGACGACGAACATGCATATCTCGGCGACGACGCCCCACCCCCACAGCAGCCCAACAACCGAATCGCTGATGCCGATCGACTTCCAGTAGATCGACACGAAGCCGTAGAGAAACGCGTGGCTGGCGGTGATGACGCCGACCCCGGTCGAAAAATAAAGAAAATACGGGTTGAGGAGTTTTGACGCCGATTGCTGAATGTCGGCAGCCGAAAGCGGCGAGGCGCGGCGCGGGCGGCCGAGGCGCGGCGCAATCAGCCCGGCGGCTAGCGCAGCGCATAACGACACGAAGATGATCACCGGGACAGCCTGAGCACCGCTCGCCGACAAGATGAAACCGCCGGCGAGATTAGCACAGAGATAGGAGATCGAGCCCCATTTGCGCATGCCGGCGTAGTTCGAGCCGAAGCGGCGAACGCCTGAAAGGGCGAGCGAATCGGCAATCGGCGAATGCGGCGTCCAAACGACCGTCAGCGCCAGGGATACGGCAAGTACCATTGCGTAGGTCGGCGGCAGGAGGTAGCCGGCGGACAGGATCAGCGATGCGGCGACCAGCGCAACATAGACATTAGCGCGGTCGCTCGCTTTGTCTGCCAGCGCGGTAAGAAAAGGCGTCGTTGCCACACGCAGGAACATCGGCGCGGCGAGGATCACGGCTATCTGCTCGGCGTGGAACCCCTTGGCCTGCAGCCACAGGGGAAAATACGGCACATGCGTTCCGAGCGGCACGAAGAGCGTGAAGAAGATCAAGCTCATGCGCAGTTCGAAATGGCGTGGCTTGACGAGCTGTTCGGGCGAAAGCGGCGGCAGCGAGGACATTGACAGGCGATCCGTCGGCACGGCATTCAGCCGGGTCGGCCCACCACACCTGCCGCTGCATAACACGGCGAAAAAGTCGATGAAACCGCTGGACTAACCGATTGAAGCGAGGGCGGCCGGGTTTTGGTCAAGCCGCCTGGACTGCCCTGCCCTTGATGTCGATCGGCACGAGCACCTCGCCGCCGACCGGAGTCTCCGGCAGGACATGCGCCCAGTGCAGGATCTCCATCCGGCCGTCAAAATGCTCGACCACCGCCGTGCAGCTCTCCACCCAGTCGCCGGTGTTGATGTACTGCACGTCCTCGTAGCTTTCGATCGCGGCATGGTGGATATGCCCGCAGATCACGCCGTCGACGTGCGAGCGGCGCGCCTCCTCGGTCAGCACGGTCTGGAACGAGCCGATGAAATTCACCGCCTTCTTGACCTTGACCTTGGCCCAGGACGAGAACGACCAGTAAGGCAGGCCGAGCACCTGGCGCAGGCGCGTGATGATGCGGTTGACCAGCATCGCCGCGTCATAGGCGTAGTCGCCGAGATAGGCGAGCCAGCGCGCATTGTGGACGACGGTGTCGAACTGGTCGCCATGAATGACAAGAAGGCGTTTGCCATCGGCGGTCTCGTGGATGGCGCGGTCGGCGACGACAATGCCGCCGAAATGCACGCCCTGGAACTGGCGCGCGAACTCGTCGTGATTGCCGGCGATATAGGTGATGCTGGCGCCCTTGCGCGCCTTGCGCAGCAATTTCTGGACGACGTCATTGTGGCTCTGCGGCCAATGCCAGCTTCGTCTCAAGCGCCAGCCGTCGACGATGTCGCCGACGAGATAGATGATATCGGCATCGTGATGGCGCAGGAAATCGATCAGGAACTCGGCCTTCGCCGCTTTCGATCCGAGATGGACGTCGGAGATGAACATGCTGCGGAAAGTGCGGGGCTCTGCGCCGGACATCATTTGTCACCGTTGCTTTCGCGTGAGGCTATGCCCCGATTCATGCAACAACCGTATGACGGTTGCGATTGGTCCAGCCATCCGGATAGGTTGCCACGGCAATCAGAGGAGAAAATCACCATGGATCTCGGCATTCGCGGCAAGAAGGCCATCGTCTGCGCTTCGAGCAAAGGCTTGGGACGCGGCTGCGCCATGGCACTGGCGGAGGCAGGCTGCGATCTGGTCGTCAATGGCCGCAGCGCCGACGTGCTGGCCAAAACCGCCGCTGAACTGCGGGAGAAATTCGGCGTCAAGGTGACCGAGATCGTCGGCGACATATCCAAACCCGATGTCCAGCAGGCGCTGCTTGCCGCCTGCCCCGATCCCGACATCCTCGTCAACAACAATGGCGGTCCGCCGTTTCGCGATTTCCGCGCGCTCGACCGCGAAAAGATCCTCGAGGGCGTCACCCAGAACATGGTAACCCCTGTCGAACTGGTTCAGGCCGTGATCGACGGCATGGCGGCGCGCGGCTTCGGCCGCATCGTCAACATCACCTCGCTGTCCGTCTATGTGCCTATCCCCGGCCTCGACCTGTCGTCCGGCGCCCGCGCCGGCCTCACCTCGTTCCTCGCCGGCGTCGCGCGGACGGTGATCGACCGCAATGTGACGATCAACAACATGCTGCCGGGAAAACTCGACACCGACCGGCTGCGCGGCCCGCATGAACCCGGCAGTGTCGAGGATCCGGCGGCAGCTGCCGCGCGCAAGGCGCAAGCAGCAGCCAATGTTCCGGCCAAACGGCTCGGCACGCCGGAGGAATTCGGCCAGATCTGCGCCTTCCTGTGCTCGGTCCATGCCGGCTACCTGACCGGGCAGAACGTACCGGTCGACGGCGGCCTCTACGTCAGCGCGTTCTAGTGGTAGAATCCAAACGCTTGGTTACCCTCTGGACGGCGGACGAACGACCCTTTGCGGTTGTTGGGTGCGAGCGCCGCATGATGCGATCTGACCTTCCTGACATTCGCAGAAGGGAGAATTCCTTTGCCAATTCATGCAAGCTAGCGAGCGAATCCGATACTCGCGATCCCAATTCCGCCCACCAGGATCAGGCTCAGGGCCCACACAGTGTCGAGATTGAACCAGCTTTGTGAGATGAACTTGGGTCCGAGCCATCGATAGACGGCAATGGCGATAACACCGCCGCTTACAATCATCGCGGCCGTATGGACCACGGAGACGGTGGTGGCGGTGATCAGATTACCGGCCATGAGCGTGGTAGCCGCCTGGTGTCCAACATCGAGATCGCCTGCCTGGCACAAGCCGAGATAAATCGGCACCAGCATCAGCCCGGCGCCATGCGCGGTGGCGGCCGCGAAAGACCACAAGGCCAATTGCGCCGGCGGGATACGGGCAAGAACACGCGGGTGGCGCCGGTTGATCAGGAGATAGATCCCGGCTGCGATCACAATCAACCCCGCCGCGATGCGAATCTGTCGTTCCCAGACGATGAGCGTCAGCATCGCGCCGAAGGGCAGCAGGATACCGATCATCGCCACAAAGTGGCCTATTGCCAAAAGGCCGAGCGCCCGAAACAATTCGCCGGCACGTCTGTCCAAAAGGCCGGCCGAAACGGCCAACGGCCAGCCCATGCCAGGATTGATGCCGTGATAAATGCCGCTGGCGACGACGGCCAGCCAGAGACCGGCCGTCGTCCACTCGCTCATCGCTTCATTGACCCGGGCAGTCGGTTACACCGACGGATAGCAGAACGAATCCGTCGAGCAATCGCCACCTTCCAGACGAATCTGGTGCGAGCGATACCCCTCGGGGAACTCGACATAAAAGTCCTTGTCCAGGGTGATTCCACCGTTCTCGCCGACATTGGCCTTGACCATGGCTGCCGGAATACCATCGCGATAGAACTGATCGTCCCAAGTCGAATACAGGGAGTTGGTCCAGTAAACGCGTTTGCCGTCGCGGCTGATCTCGACCATTTGCGGTCCGCCCCTGTAGTCGCCGCCGCCGGGATGCTTGGCCTTGCGCGTGATGCCGCCAATATGGATGGACCCTGCAAGCTTAGGCTTCATCGGATCGGTCACATCGTATTGGCGCATCTCGCCGGTGCCCCAGCAGGATACGTAGAGGAATCGGTCATCGAGCGACAGGTCGATGTCGGTTACTAGCGGCGGCACCGCCTCGAAGCCCTGAAGCAACGGCGGCAGGTCATCCTTGGCGGCTGCCTCGGGCGGGATGGTCGCCGTCTTTTCGCAATGGAATTTGCCGCCCTCGCGCCACCAGGTCCAGATCGATCCCTCGAGGTTTGTCGTGTCGACGACCACTCCAAGGAAACCGTATTCCTTGACCGGGTCATGGGCGGGGCGGACTTCCAGCGCCATCTGGTGGTTGGCGCCCAGATCGATGGTCTGCACGTTCCTGCGTTCGCGCAAATTCCAGAAATGCACCCGGTGTCCGTATTTGTTCGACAGGAGGTCTTCAGGCACGATGCCCTGCTCGAACTGGGGCGGAAGGGCCCACTCGCTCGACACCATGTAGTCGCGTGGCAGGTTCCACCAGAAATCATACTGCTTGTCCTGCGGCCCGCGATCGATCTCGTAGCGCCCGATGACGTCGAACGTCTGGCAATCCATGACAAAGATGCCGGGAGGTCCGTCGGTGCCGTCAGGGCCACCGCCCCCAAGCGTCGAGACATAAATACCTTCCGGACCGCAGTGAATCGTATGAGGCCTGGAATAGCCCGTCTTGGCAAACACTTCTTCTGGCTCGATGACCTTGTGGATCTTGGCCTTGGTCGGTCCGCCCTTGGTGTCGATGACGTAAATGCGCGAAGATCGAATACCGGGAATGATCAGAAAGCGGCGCTCGAGAAACGGGTGACCATTCAGCGGCGAAAGGGCCGAAGAGCACGCGTTCCAGCCGAAATGGTGAAACTCGTCGCCCTTGTTCGGCATTATCACGCTATGGACGACCTTGCCGTAGTCCTTCGACTTCGGGTTTACGTCAACTATGGCTAGTCCATCTGGCTGAGAGAAGTCGGGACTCAACATCAAAGTGTAGGCAAAATTTTCGACTGGCGCCTGCATTGCGAGCTTGGCAGTCGCGTGGAAAGTCGGGTCTGGCCGTACAGTCATTGTCGTCCTCCCTTGGCAGGTTAAGCAGTCCGACCGACAATCAGGGGCACGATCTGTGATGCGTTTGGATGTCCGCCGAAAACGTCGGGGCGCTTTGTTGTTCGCACGCTATTTCGTGCGACTTTTCGAAGAATCTCACGGATTTTGGAGAACTGCAATGTCGACTTGTTTCGCCGCAAGGCCTCTGTGAGCGACGAGCGCCACCAGACATTCGAACTGGGCGGCGTACCTCGCCGCAGCACCCCGCCTATCGCCCCAACATCTCAATGGCAGACCGCACAGGAGGGCGGGGGTGCAAGCCGCAAGCTCGCCCTTGCGACATATCACCTCTCGAAAAGCCTCGGCTGCATGCTAAGAGACTCAAAACACCAAACGGACTGAACTGAGGAGGCGGCCGTCATGACAGGCGAAAGCAAGAAGGCGGCCCGATCCGACCTCGACGAAGCGGCGCTCTATTTCCATAAGCACCCCCGTCCCGGAAAGCTTGAAATCCAGGCGACGAAGCCGCTGGGCAATCAGCGCGACCTGGCGCTTGCCTATTCGCCGGGCGTCGCCGCCCCCTGCCTTGAAATCCGCGACGACCCGGCAACCGCCGCCGACTATACAGCCCGCGCCAATCTGGTCGGAGTTGTCACCAACGGTTCGGCGGTGCTGGGCCTCGGGAATATCGGTCCGCTCGCCTCCAAGCCGGTGATGGAAGGCAAGGCGGTGCTGTTCAAGAAGTTCGCCGGCATCGATGTCTTCGACATCGAGATCGACGCACCGGGCATCGAGCGCATGGTCGAAACGATCTCGGCGCTGGAACCAACCTTCGGCGGCATCAACCTGGAAGACATCAAGGCGCCCGAATGCTTCGAAGTCGAGGAGCAGTTGAAAGCCCGCATGGGCATACCAGTCTTCCATGACGACCAGCACGGCACCGCCATCATCGTCGCCGCCGCCGTGCTCAACGGGCTGGAATTCGCCGGCAAGTCCATCTCGGACATCAAGATCGTCACGTCGGGCGCTGGTGCTGCGGCGCTTGCCTGCCTCAACCTGCTGGTCTCGCTCGGCGCGCGGGTCGAAAACATCTGGGTCACGGACCGGTTCGGCGTCGCCCATAAGGGCCGCGTCGAGGAGATGGACCGCTGGAAAGACCCTTATGTGAAGGACACCGAGGCGCGTACACTGGCCGACGTTCTGCCCGGCGCCGACGTGTTTCTCGGCCTGTCTGCCGCCGGCGTGCTGAAGCCGGAATTGCTCCACCACATGGCGCCAAAGCCGCTGATCCTGGCGCTGGCCAATCCCAATCCCGAAATCATGCCGGAAGCAGCACGGGCGGCGCGGCCCGACGCGATGATCTGCACCGGCCGCTCCGATTTCCCCAATCAAGTCAATAACGTACTCTGTTTTCCTTACATCTTCCGTGGCGCGCTGGATTGCGGCGCAAGCGCCATCAACGAAGAGATGAAGATGGCTGCTGTGCGAGCGATTGCAGCGCTCGCCCGCGAAGAGCCGTCCGACGTTGCCGCGCGTGCCTATTCCGGCGAGACGCCGATCTTTGGTCCGGAGTTCCTGATCCCCTCGCCTTTCGATCCGCGGCTGATCCTGCGCATTGCCCCTGCTGTCGCCAAGGCAGCTTGCGAGACCGGCGTCGCGACCCGGCCGATCACCGATTTCGCCGCTTATATCGACAAGCTGAACCGCTTCGTCTTCCGCTCCGGCCTGGTCATGAAGCCGGTGTTCTCGATGGCCAAGACGTCGAGCGCCAAACGGGTCATCTATGCCGACGGCGAGGACGAGCGCGTGCTTCGCGCCGCCCAGGTCGTGCTCGAGGAAGGCATTGCCGAACCGATCCTGATCGGCCGCCCGCATGTCATCGAGGTGCGGCTGAAGCGCTACGGGCTGCGCATCAAGCCGGGCGTCGATTTCGGCTTGATCAACCCGGAAGACGATCCGCGTTACCGCTACTATGTCGACCTTTTGATCGAGCTTGCCGGCCGGCGTGGGGTGACGACGGAAGCCGCGCGCACCATGGTGCGCACCGACAATACGGTGATCGCGGCCCTTGCCCTGAAGCGCGGCGACGCCGACGCCATGGTCTGCGGGCTCGAAGGCCGTTTCGAACGCCATTTACGCAACGTGACGCTGATCATCGGGCCGCGCCCCGGCATTAGGGATCGCGACCTGTCGACGCTGTCCATGCTGATCTCGCAGCGCGGGATCATTTTCCTCACCGACACCCATGTCTCCGTCGATCCGACCGCCGAAGAAATTGCGGAAATGACCGTTTTGGCGGCCGAGGAAATTCAGCGTTTCGGCATCGAGCCCAAAGCAGCGCTGCTGTCGCATTCTGATTTCGGCTCCCGCGATTCGCCAAGCGCCATGAAGATGCGGCAGGCGGCGGCGATCCTGGCGCGCATCGCGCCCGACCTGCAATGCGACGGCGAGATGCATGCCGACTCGGCACTATCGGAGCAGCTGCGCCAACGCGTCTATCCGCATTCGCGGCTGAAGGGCGAAGCCAATCTGCTGGTGTTTCCCAATCTCGATTCGGCGAACATCACGCTGACCGCGCTGCGCACGATGATGGACGCGCTGCATGTCGGCCCGATCCTGCTCGGCACCGACAGCCCGGCGCACATATTGACACCGTCGGTCACCTCGCGCGGCGTCGTCAACATGACGGCACTGGCAGTGGTCGAAGCCGCGCATAAGTCGCAAGCCATCGTCGATCTGGGCTAGCGGTGGGCCTTCTCAGACTGGCTTGAACCGGAAATGCCCTGTCTGCCTGAAGGCAAACAAAGTGTCCTCTTCTCTGGCGCCGCCGCCGATGTTGTGAATAACCAGCCTTCTTGTCGGCACCACAGTGGAGTGATTGGACGACACGATGGCAATATGCGACAGATTGCCGGGCAGCATCTGGGCGACGAGATCCCCAGGCCGATAATCGGCGGGGTCTTGGGTGACGGGCAAGGCGGCACCGCGCCGCTCGAAATAGACCGCAAGATTGGGCACACGGCGGTGGTCGATGTTGCGGTCGGGCGCCTTCAAGCCCCAAGCCTTCGGATAGGCGGCAAAATTGACCCGCATATCCTCATGCACCAATTCTTGCAGGTCGAGATCGAAGGCGCGGCGATAGGCACGGATCACGACATCCGTGCACACACCCCGCTCGGGCTCAACGTCCCCGCCCGGATAGGCCAGGCGCGTATAGGTCGGATCGTAGAGCGTAGTGACGCCGATCTGCTCACGAGCGGCTTCGACCAATCTGGTGCCCCAATCCGGCGTGACGAGCTTTTCCTGCGCCATGGCGACCGGCATCGCCAGGCATAAAAGACCAAATTGCACCGCGGCTCGACGGGGAATCGAGGTCATCCCAAGCCTCCGGGCGTTACTGAATCCAGGCATTCTTCTCGGCGAATACGCCTTTTTCGTGCAACGCCAGGATGTCGCGTTTCTGCCGTGGGGCGTGGTCGACATGACAGCACTCGTCGTGATCGCGCACAGGCGCAAGCCATCGCCGATTTGGGCCGAAGCCGGAATCGGCGGTATGCTAAACGAACGGTTAACCGCAAGCGCGGTAGTTCTGAATGACAGGCAGGTGGAGGTCCGGAGGGATGACGGGCGCACGTTGCAAGCTGACGCGGGCGGCCGCACTGCTCGGCGTCCTGCTACTGTGCGGCATTGCCGCCACTCAGGCGCGGGCCGCTTCACGCTTCTGCCGCCAGCTTGAAGCCGATCTTGCCGCCGCTTCTCGTGGTGGCGGCGGCAAGCCGGGCCTGCTCAGGAAATATGACGACGCGATCGTCCGGCAGCGCCAGCAGATTTCAAAAGCCGTCAGCCAGTCCAGCAGCGCCGGCTGCGGCTTTTCGCTGTCTCGCCGCAACGCCAACGCATGCGCGGCACTCGACGCCACCATCGATCGCATGGCTGCCAATCTCGACGCCTTGCAGGCCGAGCGCAGTGAGCTTGCCGGCGGTGGTTCGCGACGCGATCGTGCGCGCATATTGGCCTCGCTTGACGCCAATGACTGCCGCGATGATGCGGCGTCGAAGCCCACACCTGTCCGCGAAGCCAGCCATGAAAACGGCAACCGAAGCCTGCTCGACCAGCTTTTGGGCAGTGAACCTGGCGCGCCCGACCAGCCCGAAGAGCTCGACCAGGCTGAAGAGCTAAGTCAGCCGCGCAACATCCGCAGCATCCTCAACAACGCCGACGAGTTGGGTCAGCCGCGAGGCGAATTCCGCACCATGTGCGTGCGGACCTGCGACGGCTATTTCTTCCCGATGTCGAATGCTGCCTCGCTGGGCGATTTCGAGCGCGACCAGAAGAATTGCGAATCGAGCTGCCCCGGCACCGAGATGCAGGTTTTCTACACGCGCGGCATGAACGACGATTCGGCGTCTATGACGTCTTCAGTGACCGGCAGGCCTTATATCGAACTGTCGACGGCCTACCTCTACAAGCAATCCGAGACGCCCCGGCCGCCGACCTGCGGCTGCAATGCCGTGCAGAATTTTCAGATCATCGCCGGCAACCCGCCAACCCCGGCACAATCCGAGGCGAGCGTGGAGACCACCCCGCTCATTCCGCTGCCGGTTGCCAGGCCTGATCCGGGCGCCGACCCGGAGACCTTGGCCAATTCGCAAGGCGGCCTCGACCGTGAGGCGGCCAGACGGCTTGCCGCCAAACCTGTGCCCTCGCCGACGTCGCTGCCGCCGCCGGAGCAGCGCAAGGTCAGGGTCGTCGGGCCAACGTTCCTTCCCGACCCAGCAGCGGCAACAGATCTGCAAGCTCCGGACCGGAAGACTGTCCCGTAAGCGCCAGCCTGAGCGGCATGAACAGGGCCTTGCCCTTGCGGCCGCTCGCCGCTCGGATCTTGCCCGTCCAGTCCTTCCAGACAGTGCCGTTCCAAGGCTCTTCCGGCAGCAGCTCGAATGCCTGGCGAAGAAAGTCGCGGTCCTCGTCGGAAAACTCCGCCGGCTCCTCTGGACCGTCTCGAAGCGTACGCCACCAGATCGCCGCATCGGCCAGCCTGTCGAGATTGCCGCGCACCGCCAGCCAGAAAGGCTCGGCCTGTTCGCCGGAGATGCCGAGCACGATCAGCCGGTCGCGCGCCTCTGAAAACGGCATGTGGTGCAGCAGCGTGCGGTTGAGCACGAAGAGCTCGTCCGGGTCGAATTTGGCGGCGGATTTCGATGTTGCAGCCGGATCGAAGCGCTCGGCTAGCTCGGCCATCGCTGGTACCGCTACGACGTTTTCCGAGGTACCGACGAGCACCGCCAGCGAAGCCACCGCCATCGGCTCGATGCCGCTCTCACGCAGGCTCTGGATGGACAGCGCGCCGGTGCGCTTCGAAAGTCCCTCGCCTGATGCCGTTGTCAGGAGATTGTGGTGGCCGAACAGCGGCGGCTCCGCGCCAAGTGCTCGGAACAGGGCTATCTGAACGCCGGTATTGGTGACGTGGTCGTCGCCGCGAATGACATGGCTGACGCCCATGTCGATGTCGTCGACAACCGAAGGCAATGTATAGAGGTAGGTGCCGTCCTCACGCCGCAGAACCGGGTCTGAAAGCGAGGCGAGGTCGACGGTCTCTTCGCCGCGCACCAGGTCGTTCCAATGGATTTCGGTGCGCTCCGGCTGCAGCGGATCACTGGTGAAGTTGGGCAGCAGAAAGCGCCAGTGCGGCCGCCGCCCATCGGCCTCATATTCCGCCACCTGCTCAGCTGTCAGCGTCAACGCCTCACGGCCATAGACTGGCGGCAGGCCACGCGTGCGGCGCACCTTGCGCCTCAGGTCGAGCTCTTCTGGCGTCTCATAGCAAGCATAGACGAGGCGCGCCTCCTTCAGCTTCTCCAGTGTGGCATCGTAGATTTCCACGCGCCGCGACTGGTACTCCGTGGCGTCGGGGAAGATGCCCAGCCAATGCAGGTCATACAGGATAGCGTCGGAAAACTCCTGCGTCGAACGGGCAACGTCGGTGTCGTCGAAGCGCTGGATGAAGCGGCCTTTGTTCTTGATGGCGAACAGCCAATTGAACAAAGCGGTGCGCGCATTGCCGATATGGATGCGGCCGGTCGGTGACGGGGCGAAACGGACGGTAACTGTCATGAGCGGGGCGTACCGGATGGTTTTGCTGTTGACAAGACGCGCCCCCGCGCTCGGCGGCAGACATAGAACATGACAAAGGCGAAGAAAAGACTGCAGCGCCCCCCCTCAATAAAAACCTGCGGCGCCCTAACCCTCAGATAACCAAGCCATTGGTCACTTTAAACGCCTGGGGTTTCAACAGCCCGCGGTTGATGCCCCCAATCAGCCGGGTCAGCAGGT